>NZ_JACJFU010000003.1:0-247033 GCF_014164635.1 Paracoccus sp. MC1854
GACGGCCGCCCTGGGGCTTGGGCCGCGGCCTCGGCAGCAACGGCTCCAGCGCCGCCCACAGATCATCGGATACAAGGGGCTTGCTCATGTCCCCTAACGCACGAGAGGCGGTTTTGTTAGGCGCTCTTAGTGTTTGCAGCAGGGCCGTCTTTCAGGCGGCACCGAGCGGTGACGTCCCAGATGATGGTGTAGCTGGCGGTGGCCATCGGGTTTCTCGGTAGGGTCGGGTTGCTGAGCCAACCTGAACCGAGGGATGCCCCCCGATGACCAAACCGATGATGGACCTGCGCGCGCTCGTCGAGAAGAGCGGTGATGCGGACCCGGCTCGCGCGAGATGATCAGCTTTGCTGCCGAGCGGCTGATGGAGCTGGAGGTTGGCGCCAGGACTGGCGCCGAGTATGGCGAGAAAAGCGGCTTGCGGCTGGCGCAGCGCAATGGCTACCGCGACCGGGAATGGCGGACCCGTGCGGGCAGCGTCGAGCTGCGCATCCCGCACCTGCGGACCGGCTCCTACTTTCCCTCTTTTCTCGAGCCGCGGCGCTCGGTCGAGAAGGCGCTGACGGCCGTGATCCAAGAGGCCTATGTTCACGGAGGCTCGACGCGATCGATGGACGACCTCGTGCAAGCCATGGGCGGCACCGGCATTCGAAGAGCCAGGTCAGCCGTCTGTGCGAAGAGATCGATGAGCGGGTCGATGCCTTCCTCACTCGGCTGATCGAGGGGGGCGGCGTATACGCCGACGGCCCTACCTCTGGATCGACGCGACCCACCTCAAGGTGCGCCAGGGCGGTCGCATCGTCTACGCGGCCGTCACCATCGCGGTGGGCGTGAATACCGACGGGCGGCACGAGGTTCTGGGCATGGCGATCGGCGCGTCCGAGGCCGAGGCCGAGCCGTTCTGGACCGAGTTCCTCCGTGACCTCGTGCGCAGGGGTCTCGGCGGCGTGAAGCTGGTGGTCAGCGATGCGCATGAGGGCATCAAGGCCGCGACCGCGCGAGTCCTGTCCACTACCTGGCAGCGCTGCCGCGTCCATTTCCAGCGCAACGCTCTTGCCCATGCCGGAAAGAGCAGCCGCAGGGTGGTCTCCGCCTTCATCGCCACGGCCTTCGCCCAACCGGACCACGCCACGGCCAAGGCTCAGTGGCGGCTGGTAACGGACCAGATGCGCCCCAAGCTGCCGAAGCTGGCCACCCTCATGGACACGGCGGAGGAGGATGTGCTGGCCTACATGACATTCCCTGCCCAGCACCGCGCCAAGTTGCATTCGACGAATCCGATCGAGCGTCTGAACGGCGAGATCAAGCGGCGCACCGACGTCTTTGGCATCTTCCCGAACGAGGCTTCGATCCGCAGGCTCGTCGGCGCGATCCTGATGGAGCAGACCGAAGAATGGACCGTCCAGCGCGGCCGTTACCTGACGCTGGAAACGCTCGCGCCCGTCTGCGATGATGTAATGGTGAGCCTGCCTGCTGCGCAGAGCGACTGACCTGCTCGGCCCGCACCAGAGCGCGAGGCCCGCCACCAGCTACACCACGGGCGGGGATACCAAATCACCAGAAGCGCACCGTCTCGTGGCTGATCTCGATGCCGCGCTCGTGCAGCAGGTTCTCGACGTTCGTGAGTGAGAGTGGGAACCGGACGCAGAGCACCACGGCCAGTCGAATGACCTCAGGCGAGTCTTGAAGCAGCGGAAGGGACCACGCTGGTTCATGCCGGAAGGATAGGGCGGTCACTTCCGCTCGCGCAACCCGAGTTTGTCTGACAGTGCCCAAGCGAGCGATCAGACCGACAGCACCGAGTTATCGAAGCCGCCGTTTCGCCAAGCCTCCAACGCGTGGGCCAGCATGGGTCCCGGCACACCATCCGGGTGACCCTGGTAAAGCCCGGCGCGGGCCAGACGCTGCTGAAGCGAGAGCAACGTGTCACGGCTCCAGTTCTGCCCCTGTTCCGTCAGTTCGCGCAACAGGCTGCCGTCGTCGGAGGCCACTCCCAGCAGCAACTGGACCGCCGCGAAGGCGGGGTTGCGGGCCGTGCCGCGGCCCTCGTCCAGCAGTATCGCCGCCGCGCGATAGCCTCGAGGCTCGCCCTCGCGCGCTGCGCGCTCGAACAGGGGAAGGGCATCGGCGCGATCGCCGAACTGCCCTTCCTGCGCCAGTACCCCGAGGTTGAAGGTGGCGATGGCTGATCCGGCTGCCGATGCCTGCTGCATCAGGGCGATGCCACGCGCGCGATCCGCAGGGTTCGGACCTCCTTCCAGCAGCGCAACCGCGAGATTGATCGCTGCATCCGCACTGCCTGCGGCCGCCGCACGCTCATACAGGGCGTGCGCGCCCTCCGGGTCTTGCGCGATACCGTCGCCGCTTTCCTTCAATAGTGCCAAGCTGACCATGGCGCGCAGATCCCCCCGCTCGGCCGCCGTAGAGTAAAGTTCGACTGCCCGCTTCCGCAGACCGGCCGCAGCGAAAGCTCGGGCCAGGAGCGCCAGGTATTTCGCCTGACGGGGATCAAGCCGCATCGCCTCCTCGCAAGCCGCAATCGCTTCGGCTGCATTGCGGGCCAGCAACTCGAAGGGCACGCCCGGAGTCGTCTCGGTCCCGTCGCGGGGGTGGGTCCCCAGCAACTCGCACTGGCGTGCAGGACCGGGCCGGGTTTCGGTCCCAAGCTCTGCCAGCATCCGGCCTGCCTCGGCGGCATGCGGTCCTTCGGGATAGTTGCGGGCGTAGCTTTCGAACAGCGGCGCCAGACGGCTCCGCTGCGCGAGTTGCCAAAGCTGCTCGCCGCCTTCCTGATCCGGCTCCATGCTGCGACGTGCGGTGGTCAGATCGCCCGCATTCTGCGACAGCAGTGCCAGAACTTCATTCACATGGGTGCCGTCGGGATAGCGCTGGACGTAGAGACGCAGCAGTGAGGGGTCGACCGTGCGCGCTGCCACTTGATAGAGGATCGTTTCAGGCGTGGCGGTGGGGGGCGCGTCGTCGAAACGGAACTGCCGTGTCAGCGAGGAGCTTTCCCACGGGATCTGCTGGCCTCCGGTCCGTGCAATCACATCCTTCCGCACGGAGATCATCATCTCGCTGATGTCCTGGGCCGGCGTCCTGACATGGCTCAGCAGGGCTTCCGTGAAGGTCCCGTTGCGCCCTTCGCCATCATAGGCCACGGAGTCGGGTTGGGTCGCATAGGCAATCAGGAAATCCGCCGCGCTGCCGACGCGGGCTAGGCCGTCGCCGTCGGGCAGGCGCAGCGGATTGTCGCGGCAGGCGTCCAGCAGCACGATCTTCAGCCCGGGACTGGCCGACATGATGTCAAGGACACCATCCAACCGCACGGTCTGATCGATCGCCTGTTCGGGACGCGTCATGCGGAAATCCAGCGGCACCAGATAATTCCGGTCGGCAACCTGGAAGGCATGCCCGGCATAGAAGAACAGCGCCACATCCGCCGCCTTGGCCGCCACGCCGAAACGGGCGATCAGTTCTTCCATCTGTTGACGGTCGCGGTCAGTCCCCAGAATGACCTGGAAGCCCAGATCCTCCAGCGTTGCCGCCATGTCATTCGCGTCGTTGAGCGTGTTGTCCAACACGGGCACGCTGACATAGGCGGCGTTCCCGATGACCAGCGCGACGCGAGAGGCTGCCGCGGCCGGCCCGGCCATCAGCAGGACAAGGGCCAGAGACGCGAGGACGGCAGAGAAGAGGCGGCCGGGACTAAAGCCCGACCGCGCGCGCAAGCGTTGCATCGGCCTTGTCAACCGTGGCTAGAATGAGGCCCTCTTGCCGTGCATGTGCCCGGGCAAGCTCGGGATCCTCGACCCGCAGCAGTTCGATCTGCTTGACGATCTCGGTGCGGGCCGTGGTGATGGCGCGGCGGGCTTCGGTCAGGGCCTGCTGGCGGATGGCCCGGCGCTCGGGTTCGGATCTCGCGCCGGCAAGGCGGTTCAGCGCCCGGCTCCGCGACGCTTCGATATCCGTGCTGGCCGCGCGCAGGACGGCCGAGACGGTCTGCAACGACGGCGGCAGTTCGGCCGAAAGCTCGTCCAAGGCGCTGGAATAGCGATTCAGCGCGCGCGAAAGGCAGGCCAGCATGTCCTCGGTCTGGCCTTCGTTCTGGCTGCAGGCGTCGATCATCGTCCCGATTTCCTCGGACAAGGCCGCAAGACGGGTCGATGCGCCTTGCGGATCGGTGATGATCGGCAGGTTCCGGCCAAGGGACACGGGAACTGCAGCGGCGAGGGGGTAGATGGACAACTCGTCCGGGAAGTTCGGCGGAGGCGCGGGACGCACGGTTTGGGTCGGGCTTGGGTTCGATCCGCCGCTGACACGACCTGGAGTCAGTATCTGCAACCTGCCCGGCGCATAGGAGATATCATAGTTAGCTTCAGCCTCGCCATTCATCCTCGCGTCGGAGGCATCGATCCGATAGCTGCCGGGCGGGCTTCCTATCCTGCCATCGCTGGCCAGTCGGACACTGGAAATGACGTCGTCCTGCGCAAGGGTACCTTCGGAAAGACGCCAATCCAGGACCGGCGTCAGACCAAAGGGAATGACGCTGCCTTGCGCTTCGATGGTGATTGGACGCGGCGTGATCGTGAGGGCGCCGGGTGTGTAGGTGATGCGATAGTTCGTCTCGGCCCCGTCGCTCATGCGCCCATCCGAGGCGTCGATGCGGTAGGTGCCCACCCTGCTCCTGAAGGCGGTGCCGGGGCTGGTCAGCCGGACGCTGGTGATCTCGTCGCCCTGCACGAGGGTGCCGGAAATCAGGCGCCAGTCCAAGACAGGTGTTTCACCATAAACGCTTTCGCTGTCTCGGGCGCCTACTGCAATGCCCAACAAGGTGATCGGGCGCGGCGTGATGGTGAGGGCGCCGGGTGTGTAGGTGATGCGATAGTTCGTCTCGGCCCCGTCGCTCATGCGCGCATCCGAGGCGTCGATGCGATAGGTGCCCACCCTGCTCTTGAAGGCGGTGCCGGGGCTGGTCAGCCGGACGCTGGTGATCTCGTCGCCCTGCACGAGGGTGCCGGAAATCAGGCGCCAGTCCAAGACAGGTGTTTCACCATAAACGCTTTCGCTGTCTCGGGCGCCTACTGCAATGCCCAACAAGGTGATCGGGCGCGGCGTGATGGTGAGGGCGCCGGTCTCGTAGGTGATGTTGTAATTCGTTGTCACATCGCCGCCCTGGCCGGCGATCACGGCATCGCTTGCGGTGATGTCATAGGGTGAGCCTGCCACCCGTGCCCGTGCCGGGGCCCCGTCACTGGCCAGTCGCACCGAGGAGAGGGTGTCTGCGTATCGCAGGCCTCTCGGTGTCACGTCGTCGTTAGAGAAGCGCAGTTCGCGCCCGTAAAGCTTGGTCTGGTCGCGTGCCGTAACCGTCAGTGCCGCGCGCCGGATGGTCAGGCGCGCGTCGGAACTGACAATGCTATAGGTCACGCCGCCCGGCGAGGTGACGGAACCGGCCGCCCCGATGACGTAGGTTCCGGCGTTGCGCGCGCCCACCGGCAAGCGGAATATGTCTCCGACGGGCGGCAGGTCGCCGGGCGCGGCAAAGACATAGCGACCCAGTCCCCGGACAGTTCCACCGGGCGTGGGCAGTGCGTCGCCATAGGTCACGGATACGGACGTCGGGATGGCCCACAGCACCGGGTCGAGGCTGTAAAGCCGGGGATAGGCGTCGCTACCCCCGGGCGCCCAGACCCTCTGGAAATCCCAGGCGGCCAGCCGCCGGAAGCCGGTGGTGTCCTGCAGCTCTGCGGTGGTCAGCCCGGTGCCTCCCGCCGAAGTGGACTGGCCGGTGGCGTCGCGGTCCCAGAAGGACAGAGCAACAGTCCCCTCGTTGTCGGCTGCCACCAGACCGCCTTGGATCAGGGATCCACTGGCACCCGTGCCGGTGAGGCGCCCCGCGGCATAGGATTGGCGGATGCTGCCCTCATTGTAGGCGATCAGCCCACCCAGCCGCGCATCCCGCGTGCCGGCAAAGGCAACCGGCGCCAGCGAATAGGAATCCACGACCGTGCCGATATTCCTGCCGACCAGCCCGCCGATGTCCAGGGGTCCCGGGGCTCCGTCCAGCGTGGCCGCCACGCTGCCAGAGGCCCGCGCACGTTCGATCCGGCCCGAGTTCCCGCCGGCAAGGCCGCCCGCCAGAAACCATCCACTGCCGGAAAGGCTGATGGCGCGGGTCGAAAAGACGTCGCTCAGAAGGCCCGCGTTCGTGCCCGCCAGCCCGCCGACCGTGGCAACGGAGCGGGTTTCGGGCAAGTCCGTCAGGACAAGGTCAAGCAAGCCGGTGCTGAACGAGGAACGCACAATTCCCGCATTGGTGCCTATCAGCCCTCCGGCCTGCACGACCCCCGGAGTGTTCAGATCTATGGCCGTATCTGCCGAAGACCGCAGGATCGTGCCCCGGTTGTCTCCGATCAGCCCGCCTGCCACGAGTGCCGGGGATATGTCGTCCGCGTCCTGGGTGACGCTGATCGTGCCTGTGGCAGTGACGCCCTCCAGCGTGGCCCTGTTCACGCCTGCCAGCCCGCCGATCACCCAGTCGCCCACCCCGGTCTGGGCAAGGGTGGCCTGGGCGGTCGAATTGCGGATCGTGTCGCCGGCCTGAGCCGTTCCGACAAGGCCTCCGATGACAGAAGCCAGGGCGATATCGTCGAGTTCCGACAATCCGTTGAACGCCGATGCGATGCGGCCGGCATGGCTGCTATCCTCCATCGTCAACTCGCCGAGCGAACGTCCCAGCACGCCGCCGATCAGGACGGCATCGCCCGGCCCGTCGGCCTCGCCCGAGACTGACAACTCGACGCGAGACTGGGCATTGGTGATGCGACCATTTCCAAAGGCCCCGGCGATGCCACCGAAGGTGCCACCTGTGAAGACCTCTACGCCCAGGTTCGCCGTGAGGGTGCCAGTGACAAGGACGTTCTCGATCAGGTTGGGCCGCTCGCCCGCGATTGCGCGTCCGACGACCCCGCCCATCACGGGAAAGAAGGCGTCCGCGGCCCTCAGATCGATGTCGAGCAGGCGCAGGTTCGCGATCTCGGCGCCAGCAATGGTGCCGAGCAGTCCTCCCGTGTCGCTGAAGATGGTCTGGGTCAACCCGCTGATCGCCCGGCCCCTGCCGTCGAGGCTGCCCGTGAAGGGCGCCTCTTCGGTGCCGATGGGGGTGAATCCGGCGCCAAAATTCCAGGCGCCTGTGCTGCCGGCAGGAATGTCGGCGCCCAGGGCATAGTGGGCACCGGAGTAACCGGCCGAGCCCATCCCGGCCAGCCCGTAAGCATCCGCGATCACGTATCTGTCCGCGACCGTCCCGGACCCACCCTGGGCGCGCAGGAAGCCCGCGCCCTCCTCGATAAAGAAATCGGCGGCGGAAAAGCCTGGCAGGCTGCCCTCGTTCTGCCGCCACTGCGATCGCCCGGTCAGCTCGAAGCTGTCGACCCTGACGCTGTCGTCTGCCGTGACCAGAGGGGCCTGCAGGGTCAGGATGCCTTCGGAGCCAACGATCGGCGCCCTGAGGGCAAGCGCATTCTCGGCGGAGATGTCCAGACCGCCAGCGCTGCTCCATGTCAGGGCACCGTAGATGTCGATGTCGCGCCCGGCGCTCAGACGCGTCTCGCCGGGCCCGCTCCAGGACATGGCGTCATCGATCAGGATGTTGTTTCCTGCCGAAACGGCCAGGCCGTTGGCGTCCCTCCATGTCAGGGCACCGGCGATGTCGATGTCGCGTTCGGCGCTCAGAAGTGTCTCGCCGGGGCCGCTCCAGGACATGCCGTCATCGATCAGGATGTCGTTTCCTGCCGAAACGTTCAGGCCGTTGGCGTTGCTCCATGTCAGGGCACCGGCGATGTCAATGTCGCGCCCGGCGCGCAGAAGCGTCTCGCCCGGCCCGCTCCAGGACATGCCGTCACCGATCAGGAGGTCGTTTCCTGCAGAAACGTTCAGGCCGTTGGCGTTTCTCCATGTAAGGGCAACGGCAACGTCGATGTCGCGGCCGGCATTCAGGAACACTCGACCGGGCCCGTCCCAGGAAAGCGGCTGATTGACCAAGAGATCGTTCGAGGCGCTGAGTTCGAACCGGTTGATGTCCGGCCCCTCTCCGGGAGGAAAGGTAAAGCGCAGCGCCGTATCCACGACGATGTCGCCCGCATCGTTTCCGCCCCCCGCCGTCGACAGCACATAGCTGCCGGATCGCGCCAGCAGGGCATAGATCGTCGTATCAAGCACATGGGTGGGATCAGCGGGATTGTAGGTCCCGTTGCTGACGATGCGGAAGTTTCGTGGGTCAAACAGCACTGTCCCGGCCCGTCCTTCCGGTGCGCCGAGAAACACCTCCGAGCTGCGGATCGCCAGGTGGCCCTTGCTGGAAATCTCGGCAAAGCCGCCGTTGCCCCCGTAATCGCCCCCGCGTACCGAAACGCTGCCGCCGAAATGGGTCAGTGTATCCGACCAGACGATGATCCGCCCGCCGTCGGCATGCCCGAGCCCGTCTGCGACAAGACGGGTGCCCGCACCGATCGAATTGTGCTGTGCATGGGGCAGGGCACCCTTCCCCTGATAATCGCCGCCGATGCGTATGAGGCCGCCGCCAGCGGTCCCGCTGACGTCCAGAAGCGCACCGGCCAGTTCGATTTGATGGCCCGTGATGGTGATCTCGCCGCCGCGCTGGGGGCGTGCCATCGGCGGATCGGATTGCGTCATCCGGGGCAGCGCGGGCGCCACAGCCGCCGGCTTGCGGGTGCCGGTGGCGCGCACCTGTCCCGTCACCTTGACCTTGCCGCCACCTCCGCCACCCAGGACCAAGCGGCCCGACCTGCCCGACACGGTCCGCGCCTCGGTCACGCCCGAAAGGTTGATCGCGTTGCGGGCCGCGTCGCGTGCCGTCGCGGCCCGGATCTCGATCGTGCCGCCGTCGGCCGAGACATGACCCGTCTGTTCGACCAGAGCCTGCAATTCGTCGCTCTGCTCGGGCGGCAAGGCCACCGACAGGAAGTCGTCTCCGCTCAGGTTCAGGGTCGCCCGTCGTCCCGCGCCCATCCCGACCGAGCCCAGCGGGACACGGATCACGCCGGAATTGCTGACTTGGCCGCCCAGCAACGCCGCATAGCCGCCGGGGATGATGTCGATGCGCCCCTCGTTCGCCACCCGCCCGGGGCGGTCGCCCGAGAAGGTCAGGCGGCCCGCCATGAAGTCGTCGTTCCTGATGTCCAGCGACGAGCCGACGAACCCCCCGGTTGCGATCCGGCCACCCGGGCCGACCACCATGCCGTTGCGGTTGACCACGAAGACCTGACCGTCGGCACCCAGAAAACCATCGATCCGCGTCGGCCGGTCGCCGGTCACGCGGTTCAGCAGGGCCGAGTCGCGCCTTGGCTGGTTCACCCGGACCGACGCACCCGTCCCGATATCGAAGCTGCCCCAGTTGATGATGGCGCGGCCGCTATGCTGGTCGACGCGCATGTTGTGGGGACGGGGGGTCGTGACCGTGACCTCGCCGCCGACGACACTGGGGTCGCTGGGCAGCGATTGTGCGACCGCCTCGCCCGGCACCAAGGCGCTGCAGGCCAGAAGCGCCGCCCACAAGCGGCGCCTGTGCCTAGAAGCGGTAGGAGCTGACGATCGTGAACCGTTCTGGGTCATCGTCATCATCGTCCCTGTTCCCTATGCCATATTCGAACCTGACGGAGGCGGACGAGTAGTTGGGATCGCGGAGAAGCTGGAAATCGACACCGATTCCGAAGGAAGTGGCATTGATGCTGGACGCCTCGTCCAGGGTCGGGCTTTCCAGATCGACCATCCCCACGGCGGCAAACAGGTAGGGACTGACGATCAGCGGGCTGCCTGCGCGCTGGACGGGAAAGTTGCGGGCGACTTCGCTGCGGACGAACCAGCCGGAATCTCCCGTCAGGTCGCCCAGGTCGAAGGCGGACAGCCCTTCGGTCGAGGCTATGCCGAATTGTTCGCTGGACAGCAGGGGCGTGCCGAATGACGTTTGCGCCTGTCCCGCCAGCGACAGGCTCCAGTCTTGGCGGAAATCGCGAGCGTAGCTGAAGGACAGTTCCAGCTTCTGGAAGTCCGCGTCGGCTCCCCCGGTCGAAAGCGGCCTGTCAGGGGTCGCATCGCTTGCAGAACGCGCGCCCAACGCGTCAAGTCCGACTGACAGAATTGCCCCCGTCCGAAGCGCGCTGCTGTCCGACAACTGCCAGTTGCCCTCGCCCGTCAGGCGCAGGACCCGCGTGCGATCCTCGTAAAGGGGAATGTCGCCTGCAATGGTTTCCAGATCCTGCCGGTCTTGCTGAATGTCCAATGCCGCCGTGACCGAGATGTTGCGCTTGACCGACCGTATCACCGGATAGAACAGCCTGAACGACAGGCGGTTGAAGTCGGAATCCGTGGCCACGGCGCCGGTGTCCGGACCGGTTCGGGAATTGGCCCCCTCGACGCCGAAGGTCAGCCCGTTGGTCCCCACCGGGAAGATCGCGCCGGCGGCAAGGGTGCGCAGCTTCGGCCCGTCGCCAAAGTAGCTGTCCGATCCCAGCCTGGGGTTGCCAGAAGCGCGCACGTAGAACACCTCGCCCCGGCCGAGATGATTGTTGAATTCGAGGCCCGAGCTGAAGTTCACTCGGCCCAAGTCCTTCGAGAAGCTGTTGTCCAGCCCGACGAAACCGGTGACCGAGCGGAACTGAGGGTTCAGGATGACGACGGTACCGCCGGGGCGGGCGCCCGTCGACAGCGCCGATCCCAGGGACACGCCAAACATGTCCCCAGCCAGCAGAAGCCGCCGCTCGATGTCGGGCAGGCGCAGCGATGGTCGGTCGACCAACGGCGTGGTCAAGGCATCAAGCCGGGCCCGCAGCGGCTCGGGCACCGTACTGGTATCCACCCGTTCGACAAAGCCGTTCACGACCGTCAGGCGCAGCGAGCCGCCGTCCTCCAGGGTCTGCTCGGGGATCACGACGCGCGACAGGACATAGCCCATGCGCGCATAAGCCGCCTCGAGATCCGAGGCGGCGGCGAAGATGTCGGCCACCACGATCCGTTTGCCCGTCAGCCGCTCGCGCAGGGCCCCGACTTCGGCCTCGCTGCCGGGCAGGGCGCCTTCGACCCTGACATCGGCAAGCCGGATCGTGAGCGACTCGGACCCGGGCGGCGGCGCGAGGCCGGGCGTACCGCTGAAGACCAGCGATCCGGTCATACGCTGCATGGGCGGCTGATAGCTGTCTTGGGTAACCTGCGCGGCTGTCTGTGCCAGTGCCGTGCCCGCCAGCAGACCCGCGCCAAGCAGCCCCATCATCAGGGTCGACCGAGAAAGGGGGATGCTGTGCGTCGAGAAGGCCACGGGCTTACCTCTCAAGCTGTCAGGTAACGCCGATGTTATCACGATCTCCGGCCCACGCCTAATGATTCATGGGCACTGCGCCGCAGCCTCCGGCAGCCTGCGCGGCGGGCTCAACTCAGGGCTTGGAACTCGACGCGGCGGTTCTCGGCCGCAGCCGGATCGACGGGATTCGCCAGGAACCGCCTGCCCATTCCAAGCGCCTGCAGGCGCGTCTCAGCGATGCCGCAATCGCGGATCAGCCAGCGACGAACCTCTTCGGCCCGCAACCGTGACAGGTTCTCGTTATAGCTGTCGCTGCCCTTCGCATCCGTGTGACCAACGATGCGGAACAGGCCCACATCGGATTGCCGCATGAGCGAACACATTCTTTCCAGTGCCGGACGCTGATCCGGGGCGATGCTCGCCGAGTCGAAGGCAAAGCGGATGGCGACATTCACCTGCAACTCGGGCGCGAACTGGGCGAAGACGACCGTGCCGCCCGTATCTTGCGTTGTCCCAGCCAAGGTCGCCTCGGACCGGATCGTCTCTGCTTCGGCGGCCGCCGCAGGGGCGGCGGGATCGGGCGGCACGACGATCATGTCCAGACCCCGGGTCTTTTGACCGCTCAGGGTAGTCCGGTACATGTCCCGCTGCGCCTCGAAGCGCTGCAGGATCTGCGCGTCGGTCAACTCCTGTGCGGAAACCGGCACGGCGAGGAAGCACAGAACGACAGACAGCACCTGAGCAGGCAACGACATGGCAACCACCATGAAAAAACTGCGCCTCGGTGAATGAATTCTACGCTAGAATGGAGACGCTTTCAATTGATCCGTTCCGATAGGGGATCGATGCCGTGCTTGCGAAGGATCATCCGGTGAGCGGCCGCGCGGCCCGCGGTGAACTACGGGCCAGGGGGGCGGGGCTGACCCATCGTGGCCAAGTCCGCGACCGGAACGAGGATGCGATCCTGGTAGACCTCTCGGGCCGGGTCTGGGCGGTTGCCGACGGCATGGGCGGGCATGCCCTGGGGGCCTATGCGTCCGAACGGGTGATCGCGGCGCTGGAAACCATCCGCGACGACGAGGAAGCGGCCCCGGCCCTGGCTGCGCGACTTGCGCAGGCCGATGCCGACATCATGGCGCGCGGCCGGGACGAGGGACGGACGATCGGGGCAACGGCGGTGGCCGCCGTCATCCGGGAGGGGCGGGCGACCCTTGCATGGGCCGGGGACGCCCGCGCCTATCTGCTGCGGGACGGTCGCTTGGTCCGGCTGACGCGCGACCATTCCGTCGTGCAGGAGCTGGTCGATGGGGGCAGCCTGACGCCCGAGGGAGCACGGACCCATCCGCAGGCCAATGTCGTCACGCGAGCCGTGGGAACGGGGGGCGAGCCCGAATTCAAGGCGCTTGCGCTGGCCGGGGGGGACCGGCTGATGCTCTGCTCGGATGGCTTGACGCATGTGCTGCCCGACGCCGCGCTGACCGAGGCGCTGAATGCAACCCTTCCCGATGCCGCGCCGGAAAAAGGAACGCCCGCCGATGCCGCCTGCGCCCGGCTGTTGCGCCAGACGCTCGCCGAAGGGGCGCCCGACAATGTTTCAGTCATCGTCATCGACATCTCGGCACAATGACAAGGGGCGGCGTCCCGCCACGCCGGCGCGTGCCCGGCCGGTGCCGCGCGCCTTGCGCCCCGCGCCCGCCGGTACCTTGGCCGCGCCGATCATCGTCGCAATCGGCGTTGTCATCGGCGCCATCGCCTTTGCGGTCACGACATGGCTGCTGGACAGCGCCGACCAGAGCATCGAACTGCGCCTGTCGCGGCAAGAGGTCGAACTGGCAGCCCTGCGCGAGGAGCTTGCGGCAGCCCGGACCGAAAGGCTGGGCCTGCGCGCCGATCTGGCGCAGTTGCGCGACGATCTCAGCCTCGTGGCAAACCGCGCTCCGGTGGTGCCCGCGGTTCAGCCTGGGCCCTCTGTCGATCCCGTGCCATCCGATCTGGGCGACGAGAACTTCGAGCAACCCCCGACCGAGGCCCTGACTGAACAGATGAAGCTGGCCAAGGCCCGTTTCAACAAGGGCATCACCCAGCCGCGCAATTCTACCATGCTGGCAATTCTGGGGCAGCCGCGTAACAGCTATGGCACGTCCTGCCAGCCGGTGACCAATCCGCGCCTCAAGGCGCTGCTGCAGACGCGGCAGGTGGGGCCGATCACCGTCACCATGCTGACCCCGGCGCTCGACAGCCTGGAGCGGGTGCTTGCCCGGCTGAAGGAAAGCGATCCCGACATCCATGCCAAGCTGGGCACGGCCGGCGCGCTCTGTGCCCGGTTGATCCGGGGCTCGAACCGTTCGATTTCGAACCACTCCTGGGGGACGGCCATCGACATCACCCTGGAAGGACAGCTCGATCCCTTTGCAGATGGGGGCACGCAATTCGGCCTGTTGATCCTGGCCGAGTACTTCAACGAGGAGGGCTGGTTCTGGGGTGCGGCCTACAACAGCCGCGAGGATTCCATGCATTTCGAGGTCGGCGAGGAGATGCTGCGGAAATGGCAGGCCGAGGGGAAGCTGTAGGCGCTCCAATCGAGCGGCTGGCCCGGCCGGTCTTGGCCTATGCCGACCGCTTGCCGGTGGTGGCCGAGGACAGGGGCGCGCTGGTCGCCCAAGCCCGCGTACTGCTGGAACGGTTCGAGACCGACGCGCTGCGCCATGGCCTGCCGCCGCAGGCGGTGGCCGCGGCACGCGGCGCGCTGGCGCTGCTGCTGGAGGATGCCGGCGCGGCCAACCTCGCGCTGTCCGGCTGGCAGGGAGCCGCCCGGAGCCTTGGGGCAATCGACAGTGTCGCCCTGGCCGAGATCCTGCGGCGCGGCGGGCCGGGGTTGGACCCCGTGCGTGCGCTGATCGACGACTGCCTGGCACGGATCGAGGCCCGCCGGCAGGTGCTTGACCGCGACCTGCCGGCGGGCTGGTGGGGGATGGTGGCCGTTCTGGTCGGAGCATGGATCATGGTGGCCGTCGGATGGGCGTTCTGGGTCGAGAGCACGCAGGGACGGGCGCTGGAGCGGATCTTTCAGGCCGAACTGATCGCGGCGGGTCTCGATCGCGATGCGGTCTTTCCCGATCTCGCCGCCCGTCTGGATCGTGTGGACCTTGCGGCTCGGCAGGTTGCGGCCGGTATGTCCGAGGTTCGGCTGAGGCCTTGGGCGGGTCTGACGGGTCGGGATGCCGGCCGCCGCGCCGCCGCGACGCTGGCCGAGTTGCGCGCCCGTCATCTTCCAAGGGTGCTTGGGATAGCCATCGGGATGGCACTGGCCAGCGAGGGCGAGCCGGCGGCCGCTTATGACACGGTGCGTGCCTGGTCCGTGCTCTCCGGGGCGATGGACTGGCACCCTTCGTGGCTGGCCGGCTGGGCCGAGGATCGCGCGGCGGCCCAGCCGGTGCTTACGGGCCTTGCCCCGCATGTTCTGGCCCTGCTTACCCGCCCGGAAACCAAAATCCCGGGACCGGACGCCGAGTTGCTGGCCCAGGCGCGCGATCTTGCGGCCGAGGCGCCCGAGCCGGTTCGCGCCTATCTGGAACTGAGCCGGTCGCCGCAAGCGGCTGCCCTGCCGGCGTGGTCCCCGCTCGACGCAGTGCCGGCGCTGGGCACAATCGCCGAGCGGCGATCGGGGCGGGCCATTGGAACACCTCTGCCGGGGCTTTATACCGCTGCCGGCTGGGACATGGCGGCCTCTCGCGGCGCAGGCCTTGCGGTCGAGGCGGCACGCAGGGCCGCGGAACGGCTGTTCTCCGATCCTCTCCTGGTTGCCAATGACAGTCCCGATCAGGTTATGGCCCTGCTGCAGGCGGCCACCCTGGACCGATGGGAGGCCTGGCTTGCCGACCTGCGGCTGCGCTCGTTCGACGATCGTCGGCGGGCGGTGCTGGTGTCGGGGGCGCTGGCGCAGCCTGACTCTCCGCTGAAGGCGCTGATTGCCGAGGTGTGGCGGCAGGCGGGCGGCACGGACCGCACGCGTCCCCATCCCCTGCAACTGGCCATCGCCGTGCGGTTCGGCCCCGAGATCCAGTATGTCGAGACTGGCCGGATTGCCCGGATCGCGGCGCGGTTCGCCGAACTGAACGTGGCGCTGGGCGCGATGGACAGCGATGCCGCGGACGCGCAGCGGCGCCTGCTGACGGCGCAGGGCCGGGTGCGGTCGATCGAGGCGCTGCGCGACGCCCCGCCCCTGATCGGACGGCTGGTCGAGGACACCTTTGCCGAGAGCACCGCGGCCGAGGTCAGCGATCTGACCAATCCCGTGACCCGCGCATGGCAGACCCAGGTGCTGCCGCTTTGCGCGTCGGCACTGGCGGGCCGATTTCCCTTTTCCGACGGTCCGGATGCCGATCCCGCGGCCGTGGCGGCACTGCTTGGTCCAGGCGGCGGCATCGACCGTTTCCTGGGTGCCCATGCCGACCTGCTGGATCGCGAGGCCGCAAGCTGGCGCTGGAAGCCCGAGGCCCGCTTGGCCGGTCTGGACCCTGACAGCGCCGTCTTCCTTCAGCATGCGCTGGCCGTGGGGGCGGCGCTTGCGCCAGGCGCGCGGATCACCGCCGCGGCGCTGGCCGAACGCGGCCGCGCCACGCTGGTCCTGGGCGGACAGGGCGGACCGCTAGGGGCAGCGGGCGAGAACCTGCTTCTTGACTGGCCAGGACCACGAGCGGCCGAGGGCATCAGCGTCGATTTCTCGACGCCCGAGGGAGCGGCGCGTCTGGAGCAACCCGGTCCCTGGGGGCTGCTGCGCCTGCTGAGCCCCTTGCGGTTGCGCGAACGCGACGGGGGCCAGCGCTTCCTGATCGACCTGCGCATCGGGGGCGCCCGGCTGTTTCTGGAAATGACCTTCGACCGTCCGGCCAACCCCTTGTCCACCCGACGGCTGGCCAGGGGCCTTGCCTGCCCGCAAGTGCTGTAATCATTCGCTACTTCGCCCGCCTTGCGTCATACTAGGCTTAGAGATCCGGCAAGACCTGCGGTCTCGGTCCCGGGTCCGGCCGCAGGAGGTCAGCATGTCATCCGCCCGCGAGATCACGGTCGCCATTCCCGCCATCAGCGAGTCCTTCAGCTTCGAGCGCATGGAGGGCGAGGAGGAGGTCTCGACCCCCTTCGCCTTCGATCTGCGCATTTCGGCCAAGACGCTGGACCTGAAGGCCGCGAGCATCCTGGGGACTCGGGCCACCATCACCGTGGCCGGGCCCGAAGACAGCGAGCCGCGGCATTTCGACGGCCATGTCGCCGAGTTCGGGCTGGCCGAGATCCGCGACGACTTCGCCTTCTACCGGCTGCTGCTGCGCCCGGCTCTGTGGTTCGCCAGCCTTGCGACCGACAACCGCATCTTCCAGAACCTGTCGGTCCCCGACATCATCGAGGAGGTGCTGCGCGCCTATCCCGATGTCGTCACGGAAAAGCGGCTGGATGGCAGCTATGCGCCGCGGGACTATTGCGTGCAATTCGAGGAGAGCGACCTCGACTTCCTCCAGCGGCTGATGGAGGAGGAGGGGATCTTTTATTTTTTCGAGCATTCCGAAAACGGCCATGTCGCCGTGCTGGCCGATGCCAATGCCGCGATGAAGCCTGCGCCAGGCGCCGACGAGATCGCTTATGAGCCCGACAGCCCGACCGCCCCGCGCGAGGGGGACTACCTGACCGGCTGGGTGCCCCGGGCCTCGGTGCGGATCGGTGCATTTGCGCAGACCGATTACGATTTCCTTAAGCCCTCGGCGGACCTCCTGATCAAGGCCAGCAACCCCGAGGGCCATGTCGGCGATCGACGCGAAGTTTATCTCTATCCCGGCCGCCATCTGGACGTCGGGCGCGGCGACCGGCTGGCCGGCATTCGGCTGGAGGAGGCGCAGGCCGGGTTCGAGCGGGTCCGGGCCGAGGGGACCGCGCGCCCCTTGGGCCCCGGGCGGCGCTTCACCCTCGCCGGTTTCCCGCGCGAGGCAGAGAACGCGGCCCATCTGGTGCTGCGGGCCAGCTATCGGATGTGGGACGAACAGGTGCGCGCCGGACAGCGCGCGCGTGCGGACGACGGCGACCCCCTTGGCTACCGCGTCACCCTGACATGTGCGCCCGCCCGCATCCTTTTTCGGCCCGAACGGCGCACGTCGCGGCGGCCCATGCGTGGGCCGCAGACCGCGGTGGTCGTCGGCCCTGCCGGGGCCGAGATCCATACGGACGAGCACGCCCGGGTGAAGGTGCAGTTCTTCTGGGACCGCAAGGGGGCCCGCGACGCCCATTCTAGCTGCTTCGTGCGCGTCAGCCAGAGCTGGGCCGGCTCGGGCTGGGGTTTCATCCAGATCCCCCGCATCGGGCAGGAGGTGATCGTCGATTTCCTCGACGGCGATCCCGACCGCCCTATCATCACCGGCCGCGTCTACAATGCCGAGCAGATCCCCCCCTATGGCCTGCCCGGCAGCGCCACGCAGTCGGGCTGGAAGTCGAGCAGCTCTCCGGGCGGAGGAGGCTGGAACGAGTTGCGCTTCGAGGACAAGGCGGGTGCCGAGGAGGTATATTTCCAGGCCCAGAAGGACCATAACGAACTGATCAAGAACGACGAGACCCGCAGCATCGGCCATGACTGGATCGAGGATGTCGTCAACGACGCCACGCAATCCGTCGGCAACGACCGGCGCGAAAGCGTGGGCAACGACAAGTTCACCAGCGTCAAGGCGAACCGCACCGTTTCCATCGGCGCGGACGACACCGAGACGGTCGGCGCCCATCGCAGCCTCGATGTCGGCGCCACCGAAACGATCCATGTCGCGGCAAGCTCGACGGAAAGCATCGACGGCACCCACACCCAGACAGTGGGCAGCACCCAGACCGTCACCGTCATGGCGGCCCGCGTGGACAGCGTGATCGCCAGCGAAACCCGCAGCGTCGGGGCGGCGCAGACCAACACCATCGTCGGGCAGCGGGCCGTGACCGTGATGGCGGGGCAGACGCATGCGATCACGTCGGACGACGGATGGACCATTGGCGGCAACCGCACGGTCGGCGTGACAGGCAACGAGAGCGTCTCGATCACCCGCAACCGCGGGGAAAAGGTCGGCGGCGACGCGGCGCTGGAAATCACCGGCAAGCGGGCGACGCAGGTCGGCGGTGACGAGGGCCATAAGGTCACCGGCAAGATGGCCTTGGACGTAGGCGCTACGCTGGCGATCGTCGCGGCCGAGTCGATCGCGATCACCTGCGGCTCATCGGCCATCGTGCTGAAGAATGATGGCACCATAACCATCGAGGGCAAGGACATCACCGTGAAGGGATCGGGCGCCATCAACGTTCAGGCCCGTGGCGAGACGACGATCAAGGGATCGAAGATCAATCTGAACTGAAGACTGCGGCCAGCGCCTGCTCTGGCCCCCAGGGGTCGGCCGGGACCGGAGCAAGGCCGCGTCGCCACAGCAGCAGCGGCGGACCATCTTCAGGCGCGCCATCGGGCAAGGGCAGACGCTCCAGGGCCCTGCCCAGCGCCTCGGGCTCCGCTTCCGCCGTGGCGGCCAGCGCGGCCTCGCACCAGGGCTCCAGCGCCGGCACGCCGGGCAGGGCGTCGGCCAGCAGGAACAGGGCCAGGGGAAACGGCCGCCCAATCCGGTCCGCCGAGGGCAGGACCAGCCCCGCCGCGGCGCGCTTCCCGCCCTCGATCCGCAGCCGCAGCCCGCCTTGCGGCCAGTCGGTACGGCGGGCGAGATGGGCAGATGCCCAGGCGTCCCAGCGGCGTCGAAAACCCCCGGGCAGGCCACGGCCGACGAAATCGCCGCGAACCGGCAGTTTGCCCCAGAAGCCTGCCTGTGTGTTCAGAAGGTGTCCGGGCATCGGAAAGCCCCGAACATCCCGAGGTCGAACGGGTTTTCGACCGAAGCCGCCCGAAGTTCGAAGCTTGCGGCATAAAGACCTACGGCAAGACGCAGGCCGAAGACTTCGGGTTGCGCTGTCGGCGCAAGCCCGGCCTTCCGGATCAGCCGCAACCAGGCCCAGGCGCCGGTTTCGGTGATCAACGCCTCGCCTGATCCGTCCAAGGGAGTGAAGCTCAGCGAGATCAGGTTGGTACCGTCCTTGCCGGGCCAGGTCATCGGCACGGGGCGAGTGGGGTTGTTGAAGTAGACGATGCTTTGACCGTCCACGTCCAGCGTGACCCGTGCGGCGTTCGGGGTCAGGTCCTTGGCCTCCAGCGTGAAGGCCAGGACCGGACCCGCGCCGCCGGGAAACAGGGCGTCCCGCAGCGTGCGCGCCTGTTCGAAGGGCGCCAGAGTGCGGGCGTTCAGGCCCAGATCGGTCCGCCAGCGCCAAGGCCGCACGCTTGTGTCCACATAGGGGGCCAGCGTGTCGTTGGTGAAGCTATCGAAGCGGCCGCCGGGGCCGAAAAGCTGCTGGAAATCACTTACGGTCACGTCGATGATGGCGCCGGGGTCAAAGGGATAGCGCCCCGCCGTCGCCATGCGGCAGAAGGGCAGCACATCGGCCCGGAAGCGTGCATTCAACTGGGCGACGATCGCCTCGCGCGTGATGCTGATCGTATCGCCGGCAATCGAGGCAAGCCATGCGTTCACCGGGTCGGGAAGGGTGGCCGCGACATTCCGCAGGTCTCCGGTCAGTTGCGGCAGGCCGCCCCGCGACAGCAACGCCGCCTGCGGATCGGGGCTTGCCTGGACGCTCAGCAGTTCCTTGGAGAGGGCGCCCAGAGCGGCCTCCGCATCCGTGATCAGGGGCGGCTTGCCGTCCACCTCGGTCACGATCGCCTTCAGCGGCGCGAAATGGCGGGCGATCTCGGCGCCGGGCGGCGGGGGGGCGGCCCCGCCCCGGTCCCCGGCCACGTCTGCGACCTTGGTGCCGATCTTCGCGGCTTTGCCCAGGCCAAGTCGGCCGGCCATCTTCTTCAGCACGCCGGGATCGATCTCCGGGGCGCTGCCTTCCTCGGGCGGGCGGGTCAGGTCGGTCTCGGCGACCACAGCGTTCAAGAGCCTCTTCAGCGTGCTGTCGGGACTGGCGAGATCCTTGAGACTGGCGGTCGCGGTCGCCAGGTCCGGGATCGGCGCCAGCCGCACGTCGCGCAGGAAGCTGTCCCACTGGCTGATGAAATCATCCTGGTAAAGCTTCATCATGTCCGCTTGCAGCGTCTCGGCCGAGGCATCCGAGCTTTCCGCACATCCCCCGGCAAAGACCTCGCGGTCGTGCAGAGCCGCCTCTGCAGTCACCGGCAGCAGCGGCAGGACCGCAGCATGGAAACCCTGCCAGGTAAAAACCCCCGGAATGCCCTGCCGCAGGGTCTGGCCGGACAGCCGCGTCAGGACCTGCGTCGCCATCGGACCGGCTTTTTCTGCGGGAATCCACACGGGCAGGCCGGTGATCTCGGGCTCGGACCTCAGGCTGCGATAGGCGCGCACCGACAGCGGCACGGTGCAGATCGTCTGCAGGGCGGCCTCGACCAGTTCGGGATCAGCCGCGATGCGCGTCTCGTCGGTTCCCAGACGCTCCAGCGCGGCCAGTTGATGGGCGCGGGCGGCCTCGGTCGGAAACAGCGGCTCGGCGGCAAACCCGGGCAGAACCTGCTGCCACCAGTCTGCCAGCCAGACCCTGTCATAGGGTCCCAGCCCGGTCAGCATCTGATAGGCCTTCGTCGCACCCAGCAGGAAATCGGGATCGCGGATCTGTCGCCACATGGTTGCTTCAAGAAAGGCGACCATGCGCGGCTCGAGAAGGTTCCGGAGACCCCGCTCGTAGGCAAGATCGCTCGCGCGCGCGATCTCGGCCATCGCCGAGGGGCCGATCAGCGCCAAGGGTCCCCCCGGCACCTCGGCCCGCGCGGCCGCGATCCGGGTCACCGCGTCCAGCGCCACGGGAAGGTCGAGGGGCTCGGTTGGAGCCTGGCGCGAGGCGGCGTTGGCCAGCCGTCCGGACAGGTCGGCGAATAGGCTTGCCTGGTCGGCGACCGCGCCGGATTGGCGGGTGAAGTTGACCAGGAAGGCCAGTCCCGCCAGCAGGACCAGCAGCGCCGCCACCGCCGCCGAGCCGCGCCAGATCCATGTCCGGCGCTCTTCGGCCCGGGGATCGAACAGCGCCAGCCCCGCCTCGCCGAAGATCACACCGGCCAGAAGATCGTGCAGGAAGAACGACCGCCGCTCGCCCAGCGCACGATGGATGGCCGGCGCCGGGGCCAGGCCGAAACCTGCGGCAATTCCCGCCACCATCCGGTCAAGGGGCGATCCCTCCTGCGTGGCCGAGGTCAGATAGAAACCGCGCAGCCAGGGCGCTTGCTCATAGCGGCTTTCCCCGAAGGTGGTGTCGATCAGCAACCGCAGGCGCGGCTCCAGGCGTTCGAACTCGGCCGGGAAGCGGAAGATCGCGGCGCGCTCGGGCAGGTCGGCATCCTCGGCCAGCCGCGCATCCAGGCGGCCTTCGAGCACGATTCCGAGGCTGCGGAACTCGCGGACGATCGCCTCGGGTTCGGGCTGCTGGTCCACGGCCAGGGTGGCGCCCCAGACCTGCGCCCGTTCGCGCGAGTTCAGCGCGCCGAAGAAGGCCTCGAAGCCGGGCAACCGGTCGGCCTTGGTCAGCATCAGGTAGACCGGAAGCTGCATCTGCAGCCGTTCGCCAATTTCGGTGAGGCGCTTGCGGATTTCGCGCGCATGATGGCGCAGAGCGTCTTCGGGGCCCAGAATCTCGTCCAGCGACAAGGCCACGATCACCCCGTTCAGCGCGCGCCGGCCGCGATGCTTCTTAAGCAGGTCCAGAAAACCCGCCCATTCCGCCGCGTCGCGCTCGGGCTCGCTGGACTGGTCGGTATAGCGGCCCGCAGTATCGACCAGCACCGCCTCTTCCGTGAAGAACCAGTCGCAGTTGCGCGTGCCCCCGACGCCTTTCAGGTCGTCGTCCAGGGCGATGGGAAACTTCAGCCCGGACTGGCGCAGCGCGGTGGTCTTGCCGGTGCCGGGAGGGCCGATGATGACATACCAGGGCATCTCGCGCAGGAAGCGTCGCTTGCCCAAGCGCGAACGGCCCAGGGTGGCCAGGATGTCCTGGAACTTGCTGCCGATCTCGGCCGCGGCATCGGGGGTCGGGGACGCGGGCGCGGGCGGGGCCAGTTCGGTGACGAACATCCGGTTGCGCCGTGCGGCGCGCATCTGCCCGATCAGCAGGATGACCAGCCACAGGACAAGGATCGTGCCCATGACAATGGCGCGCACTTCCGCGCTTTCCAGGGGAACGGCACCGCCGATCGAAACCAGCGGCCCGTAGAACCACACCCCGGCCGCCAGCAGGGCAAGGCCCAGGAAGGTCCACAGTCCGCGTGAGAGCAAAAAGCGGAACATGGCCTTCAGGACACGCATATCACTGCCTCTTCTCGATCCGGATCTCGATCCGGCGGTTGCGGGCGCGACCCTGCGGGGTGGTGTTGTCGGCCACCGGCTCGGCGTCTGCGCGGCCGGCGGCGCTGAGCAGCTCGGGCGGAACGCCGGCGGCCGCCAGGGCCTTGGCGATGTTCTCGGCTCGGGCCTCGGACAGTCCCTGGTTCGAGGGGAAGGGGTTCGAGCGCTGCACCGGCACGTTGTCCGTGTGGCCGCTGACCGCCACTCCGCCGATCCGGTGCAGATTGGCGACGATGGTCCGGCCGATCGCGTCAATGAGCGGCTGGTAGGTGGGATTGATCACCGCCTTGGCCGAACGGAACAGTTCGGGATCGCTGGCCTGCACGACAAGCACGGCAAGCCCCGGTGTCTCGCGTCCCTGCAGGGCGGAGCGCAGCGCCGTTGGCACGGCGCGTTCGAACTCCGGCAGCAGGGGGTCGACAACGGGGCCGGTCAGGACCAGGGGCTCGGCGTCGGTTCGGCGCAGCGGCCGGAAGATGGGGGCACGATCGGGCGGCGGCAGGGCCGAAGCCTGCACGAACAGTTCCTGCGCCTGATGCGACAATCGCATGGAGAGGCCGGCATGGATGGCCAGCGCCAGTGCCAGCGCCGTCAGCCACAATGTCCACAGCGGTATCGTGAACCTCCGAGGCACGTCAGGCGCCTCTACCCCTGCACCGTGAGGCGCAAGGGGCGCCGCCTCGCGCTCGGGGTCGCGCAAAAGCCGGGCGATCTGGCTCCGCAACGCCACAAGCGCGCCTTCGCCCGCACTGCCTTGGACGCGATACTTGCCGCGAAAGCCCAGGCACAGGCAGAGCCAGGCAAGTTCCAGCAGGTCGCGTTCGGCAACCGGATTGCGCATCAACGTCTCCAGCCGGTCGAAGAAGCGGGTGCCGGCATCGACCTCGCCGCTCATCTGCGTGACCAGCGGCTGGCGCGGCCAGCCGCTTTGTCCTCCCCAAGGCGTATTGAGCGCGAGATCATCCAGCAGCGCCGCGACGAACCAGGCGCCCTGATCGGCGCGGGCCAGTGGCATCCCCGCCGCGACCGAGGCCTCCCGTCCCTCGATCAGCACGGCCTGAAGTCGCGCCCGCAGCGCCTCGGGTCGGTCAGGAGGATTGGCCCGCTCGAGTTCGGGCGCGAGTTCAAGGAGCGTTGCATGCGCGGCGACCAGCGGGTTGGGATGGGCCCGTCCGCGCCGCGCGCGCGGCGCGGCGTCGGAGCCCGCCTGCCATGAGGGACCGGTCGCCTTCCATCCGGCGGCGATCGGAGGCTGTGCCTCGGCAAGTGGCCGGCCCGCGCCGATGGGGCGGATGCGGGTGCGTCCGGGGTCGCCAAGGCCGAAGGGATCGTCCTGATGGCCCATTGCCGCCCTCCTATCTGCTGATCGCGTAGCAGTCGATCTCGGGCTCGCGTTCCAGCTTGCCCGAAACGCCCAGCACGAAGCCGGGCGATGTCTGCAGCCGCGCCCAGTGCTCGGACTTGCGATCCAGTTCAAGGCACAGCCGGTCGCCGTCGTAAGGGATCTCGCGCGGCTGCGAATGCAGCGGCTTCAGCGGGATGCCGGGCAGGCGCGAGGTCCAGAGCGTCTCGAATTCATCCGCCGCGCCAACGGTGACCTGCCGCGTGAACAACTGCATCAGTCCTTCGTCCGACATCTCGGAACCCACGCGCAGCACGATCCGACAGGTCCGCAGCATGTCGGGGTTGTCGATGCGGACCTTCCAGACGTTCTGGGCGTGGCGCGCGACTGGCAGGGCGCGGGACTTCGGCTCAACGTGGCGGAGCGACAGGATCAGCGAGCGCAGCGCGTCGGTCAGTGCCGCAAAGGCCGGCTGCGGATTGGCATGGTCGTAGTCGGGCAGGGGCGACAGCCCTCGCGTGGACGACCCATAGGTTGCCATCTGTCCGGCAAGTCCGGCGAGTTCCGCGAACAGGTCGGACGGATGCGCCAGATCTTGCGCCAGCAGGTGCTGCAGCCGTGGCCGCGCGGCATTGGCCAGTTCAAGGATCAGCAGGTTTTCGACTGAGCGGCCGGCGCCGCCCAGCACCATGGCCCCCTGCGCCTCGATGATGCGATCGAGCCCGGTCACCAATTCCTTCAGCAGCCCCGCATACCAGGGTGCAGCGCTCACCGTCAGCGCCGGCGGCAGCCAGCCCTCGGACAGGGCGACATGGCCATCGGCCGCCAGTCCCTCGATCCCGGCCAGTGGCAGGGTTATCGCCCCTTGAGTCGGTTCGCCCGGCAGGATCAGTCGCATGTTCAGACGGGCGATCTCGACCTCGGCAGGCTCGGCCCCACCGCGGATCTCGTCGGGCAGGGTCGTCCATTCCCCGCGCCAGCGCGCCCCGCCCGCCTCGGCATGGGCGGGATCGACCGCAGGGACGCCCGGTTGCCGGGGCGCGACCCCGAGCAGCACCGCGCCCGCGGGCGTTGCGCGCGCCACCGTCGCGGGCGCAGGCGCGGGGCAGTCGGCGGGGATGCGGAAGGCCGTGCCGTCGGGCAGGATGCCCTCGGCCTCGGTCAGGCCGACCTGCCCCGCGTCCAGCGCAGCCGCATCCAGCCGCAGCGTGACGAAGCCCCAAGCCTGCCGTGGCTGCGCGCGCAGCACCATCCGCAGACCGCCCTCGACATGTCGGTCCTGCTGCTGGAAATGCTGCGGCCGCAGGAACAGGCCCTCGGACCAGACGACGCGACTGCCTTCGGCCATGAGCTTTTCCTTTCAGGCCGGAGCCATCATCACGCCTTTTGGCCCGACCGTCACGGCAAAGCTGGCCTTGTCGGTGGGCGAGACGGCGGCCTTGGCCCGTACCGTCTTCCCGGCCGGGTCTCGATAGCCGCCCACCACGCCGACAGCCGTGGTCGAGGGGTCGAGGACCAGGGTCTTCGAACCCGTCCCGCCCGGCGCCAGCGCGACGGTTTCGACCTTGACCAACTCGGCCCCAAGCGCCGTGGCGGGATCCTGCAGGGACAGCGCGTTGGCCGCGTCGAAGGCGGCGGTGCCGCGCAGCTGCAGGATCTGCAGCGTCAGCGGACGGTCGTCGCCACCGGGGCCGGGATTCGCCCCCGCCTGCCCCGATATGGCCAGATCGACCGAGCCCGGGGGCTTCGGCCCGCCGCCGCAGGCCGAGGTCAGCGCCAGGGTGGACAGCCCGCCCAAGGTGGCGCGGCGCGAAAGAAGACGGGGCATGGCGGTCATGGTTCCCTCCGGTCTGGTGTTTCGTAGGTGTCGCGGAACTCGGGGCCGACCTCGCCAAGGAAACGATCCTCGGCGGCGCGGGCCGTCTCGGCCCAGCGCGCGGCATAGGCTTTCCACAGCAGGGCGGGGCGTCCCCCCGCCAGCAGCGCGCGCAGTTGCCCCGTATCGGCCAGTTCGGCCTCGATCGCCTCGGGCGAGAAGCGGTCGATCATTCGCCGCAGGGCAGCCTGCATGGCCTTCCAGCTTCGCATCCGGTGGTCGGCCAGGTCGCGGAAGGCCTCGGCGATGGCGGCGTCCGGGTCCAGATAGCCCGGGCCGCGCGGCGCGACGAGGGCCGCCACCTGTTCCTCGGCCAGAACAAGGAACTTCAGCGGGTTCACCTGCTGCGCTCCGATCAGCGTGGGCGCGACGCGCAGCGCCGCCTTTTCCTCAGATCGCGCGCGCAGGAGAGCCACCAGTCCTTCGGTCATCATGCGATAGCGGCGACCGAGTGCCTCAAAGTCCGGCACATCCGTCCCGTTCGGGTCCAGGCCCGCACCGCGCAGGAAAGCCGCCGCAGCCGCAGCCGCAGCCGACGCAGGCGTCGGCGCCTCGGGCTCCCGGTCCTGCAGATCGGTGACTGGCGAGACCCGGTCCCCCGGCTCGGTTGTCTCGGACCCCGACTTGACCGGCGGGGGCCCCCAGTCCCACTCGATGCCCCCCTTGGCCGCTTTCTCTGGCGGCGGTTCCCGCGAGGTGGTAAGGGGGTCCAGGGTGAAGGGATCATCAAGGCCCGGCAGCGTTGCCTCGGGAGTCCGGTTCTGCACAGGGATCGGGTGCTCGAAGGGGGGGGGCAAGTCCGCGGGGCGGGAAACGGGTGGCGGCACCTCCTGCGGATCGAAGAACGGATCGCGGCCGACGCCTGAATCCCGGGGCGCCTCAGGTGCCTGACCGAACTGGCCAAGCTCGACCCCGAGGATCAGGTCCCCCATCCGCAGCCTCATCCCGTCACGAAGCGAGGCCGAGCGCCCCTGGCCCAGCGGCTGCGGCCCCTCGTCAAGAAAAAGCCCGCCTGAACTGGTGTCGGTGACGGTGCAGCCGCGGTCGGTGACCTCTACCACGCAATGATGGCGCGAGACGAACATCCCCGGATCCTCAAGCCGCCAGTCGCAGTCCTCGCCCCGCCCCAGCACCGCCCGCCCGGACTCGAGCCGGAACGTGGCGAGCGGCTGGGGAACCGGGCTGGAGAGGACGGCAAGACTGAGGGTCATCGCAGGGCCTGCCTTTCATCCAGCGACATCACCAGATCACCCCGGTTTCCCGCCTTGCCCCCCGCAAGCCAGGCGGTGCGGCCAAGGGTCGGGCCTTCCCCCAGCAGGGAAGCAGGGATTTCACCCCCCGCCAGGACAAGGCGCAGATCGAAGCCGGTCTCCTCGCCCATGACGAAGCGCAGGACGTTGCAGAGAGCCTGTTGCGCCGAACCCTCGCCGGCCAGTGCCAGATAGTGCCCCAGCGTCAGCGGGCCCACTTGGATCTCCGCCCGCCCTTGCGGCTGGTAGATGCGCGGACCCAGGACGGCACTGCGGCCCAGACCGGCGTAGGCCAGCCCCAGACGGCTACTCAGGCCCGCAGGGATGGTTTGCCAGCAAGGCGTGAACTCCACCACCTGGACGGACGCGTCAAGCAGGTCGGACAAGACCTCCTCCAACCGCTCGGGGTTGCGTATCTCGCTGGCGAGGCTGGTGGCATGACGGAGTACAAGGTCAGGGTCGTCCAGCGCCTCGGTGATCCCCGGTAGGCCGATGCCCGCCAGAGCGGCGAGCATGATGGTCACCTGTCCACGGCCGCCATGATCGGCGGCGACGGCAGGCTGCGCCTCGGCGAAGGCGCGATAGTGGAATGCGATCATCCGGTGCTGCAGCAGGTTGCAGAATTCGAGAAAGGTGCGGTCGGCGCCGGGTTCCGGCGAGGGATCGCCCGGAAACCAGCGTTCGGACATGCGCTCAAGGATGCGGCGGCTGAGATGCAGAGGCATCGGACCCTCGGGGCCGAACAGCCCGGTGATCTCGACCGCGATCCAGGCAGGAGCGTCGCTTCGGCCGGGGTCCCATCCGGCGATCTCGCAAGCGGCAGGACCGAGCCGGATCTGCTGCCCCAGCCGGGCGGGCTCCTGCGCCGGGCCACCCGCCCGCCCGAAGTGGCGCTCGGGGGTTTCCAGCCACCGCATCAGCTCGAAGGCCTCGATGTCGGGCGGCGGGTTCGGTGTGGTGCTGTCCGGGGTCAGATCCGGGCGCGACAGCCGGGCCGCATCGGCCATGACATCTCCTCCTGTTTGCGGACAAGCCGGGTGCGCGTGCGGACAAAGGCATTGACCGAAGCATACCGAGCGAACAGCCGGTCCAGCAGCGCGGACAGCAAAAAATGGCTTGCGCCGGCCAGCAGGGTTTCGTCGATGTCCAGCGTGATCTCGGTGCCCCGTCCGAAGGCGAGCGGGCCGGGTAGGGCCAGCCGTTCGATCACTGGCCGGCTGGACACAGACGCAACCGCACGAGCGTGGCGGGCCAGCGCCGGATCGCCGCGGTCGGCGTAAAGCGCCAGCAGTGCATTCAGCGGCGCGCCCCCGCGCCCGGCCTCGGCCAGCGACAGGTGGCTGGACGACAGTTGCGCCACCAGCCGCCATGCGGTGTCGTCCCCGGGGGCCCTGGTTGCGCCCGCATCCGCCGCGGTCAGCGCCGGCTGCGGGCGACGCATAGGGGCGATCAGATCGACGCGCAGGATCGGCTCTCCGCCCTCGGGGGTCAGGCGCGGCGTGTCGTCCAGGATCGGCAGGTCGCGGTTGGTGCAAAGCGCGCGGATGTCCAGCCGCCGGGGCATGGCGCCGGCGCTCTGCGAGACAGAGATCCACAGGTCGTCGCCCGCATAGGAGCTGCGCATCTGGCCGCGGCTGATCTCGTCGGTGGCAGGGCGGCGGGGGCGGCGTTCGGCCCACCACAGCGGGGCTTCGCCGGTGCGGGCCCGCGGCGCATGGACAGGGCAGAGAAGTCCCGAGTCCCCCTCGCGGTCGGCATCGGCGACACGGAGCAGGCGATAGATCTCGAAATCGCGGGTCCGGGCGCGGTCGGCATGGACCGGGTGGGCGGTCGCGCGGGGGTCGAGATCGACGAAGTTGCATTCCTTTTCGAACAGGTTGACCAGCGGCGTCGCGAAAAGCCGAAAGTCGCCCGCGTCCAGACCGGCCAGTTGCGGTTCGGGCCGCGACAGCAGCACGGCAAGGTCAAGCGCCACGCCGGGACCGCATTGAGCCGCGGCCGGGGAAATCTCGTTCAGACGCAGAAAATGAAAGCGCTCGGGCATCAGGAAATAATCCCGCAGCAGGCGAAATCCCTCGAAGCTCTGCCGGACGCGGGGGGTAAGGCCCTCATCATCGGCAACGCCGACCATGGCCGGCAGCGCAATGGCCTGCCCCGCCGCGCCGGGCCGCGCCGGGTGGGCGACCGCAGCGATGGCGCTGCCGTGGACCGCGTCGAACAGCGCGGCCGCGCGGGGACTTCCGGCGAAGCACAGGTCCAGCCGGTCGAGCGTCAGGGCGGAGAGGGACGTGGGCCCGGCGCCGCGCAGGATCAGGCGGATCGCGGCCTCGGCCCGGCTGGCTGGCACCCCGAGGCCCGCGGCGGCCAGAGCGCCGCGATCGGGAAGATACTCTGCCGCTTCCAGCGCGATCGGCCAAAGGGTGACATCCTGTGCCGTGGTATAGGTGGCGCGCGTGGTCAGCCCTTCGCGCATGACGGCGCACAACCGGCTGCCGCGGGGCACGCGGTGGCCTGCGGGCATGGCCTGGACCTGGGGGCCGGGCTGCAGCACGCCCATGCCCATGGCGGGCGCCGGCGCGGCAAGATCGGGCCACAGCGCCTCCAGTACGCCCGCCGTGAACCGCCGGCCCTCGGCCTCGATTTTCAGCGCCGTGCGCGCCGCCAGGAAAGCCACGCCTTCGAGCAGCCGCTCGACATAGGGATCGGGGCAGGGCACTGAATCCAGCGACAGGTTGCGGGCCACGTTCGGATGCAGCGCCGCGAATTCCGAGGCGAGCCCCCGGATATGGTCCAACTCGGCCTCGTAGGCGGCAAGGAAGGCGCGGTCCATCAGCCCTCCTCCAGCGCCGTCGCGGCGGCGCCCGTGTCGAGGTCGATGGTGGTCAGCAGGCGCAACCTTTCCGGCACCGGGGCCATCAGCAGCAGTCCCTCGATGCGGATGCGCAGGCCGACGCGGGCGCCGGGTTCGACCGTGACGCGGATGCTGTCGCGGCGCAGGCGGGGCTCGAACAGGGCCAACACCTCGCGCAACTCGCGGGCCAGCGCCTCGTGATCGAAATCGCTCGCCCGTCGCCCGGCAAAGGCGGGCACGCCGTAGTTCAGGACCGAGGCCCGGACATGGGGAAAATCGACCAGCATCTCGGCGGGATCCTCGGCCCCCCCGGCCATCCCGCGCGGGGCCATGCGGCGCTCCATGTCCGTCAGCAGATAGCGCACCTCGAACCGCTCGACCCCGAACAGGTCCTCGACGTCGCGGCGCACCGCCTCGCGCAACTGCTCGGGGGTCACGAAGACGCCCCGGTCCTGAAGCACCGTGCGGCGGTTGCGCAATTGCGCCAGGGCTGCCCAGTCCCGCGCGTCCTCGGGGGCAAGCCCCTGGGCATCGCCTCCTGCAGACAGCGCCTCCAGCCGTTCGGCGCCGATCCTGGGCCGCAGCGTGGCCTCGAGGCGGGCTATCTCGGCCGCAAGGCCGGGCAGGTCGTCGATCAGCCGGTCCCACAGGCTCGGCTGCACCGCCTCGCGCCGTCCACGCGGGGGCAGGGCGGTCCGGGGGCGTTCGTCCAGGGGTGGGCCGGGCATTTCGGCACTCCTGCGGGCGCGGCGGTCACTTGGCCGCCATCAGGTCGTATTCGACCTCGTGCTCGTCACCCTTCGAATGGTCGTCGGCCTGCAGAACATACTTGATCTTGATCTTCTCGAACGAGATCCCGACCTCTTCCGAGATCAGGGCGGCCGAGTCTTCCGAAGGCGAGTCCTGCTTCATGTCATAGCCAGAGATCAGGCAGTTGCTCATCGTGATCGTCAGGTAATCCAGATGCGCCTCGCCGGAATCCTTGCGGGCGGTGAAGACGATCTCGGGGAAGGCCTTGCCCTGCATGCAGGCCAGCGCGAGATAGGGCGAGGCGGCGTCGTACCACTTGCGCAGCGTCAGGTCGCTGACCGTCGCACGCCCGCGCACGCGACCGGAGCCGGTCGCGGCCGAGCTTTTCTGCGCGGCGTTCAGGCTGACGCCCCAGACGTCGATCTCGCCCTCGTGGTCGGCTCGTCGGGATTCGCCGTCGATGCCGTCGATCTTGAGGTATCCGGTGAAGGCCATGACAATGCTCCTGTTCCGGCAGGCTGGGGTTCAAGGGTGGCGGGTCCCCGCGGGGGCCGCGTCGGAGGTCCGGCGTCGCCAGGCCAGGAGCGCGGGCCGGGTGGCCCGGCGCGAGAGTGTCACGCGCCCTTGACCGAGGGCAGTTCCGACACCAGCCGCAGCGAGGCATTGATCCCTTCGAGCTGGTAATGCGGGCGCAGGTAGAAGCGGGCGGCGTAATAGCCGGGCCGGCCCTCGACGCTGTCCACCTTGACCTCGGCCTTGGCGAGCGGTCGCCGCGCCTTGGCCTTGTCATCGGCCATCGCGGTGTTCGCCAGGACATAGCGGTTGATCCATTCGGACAGCCACACCTCCATGTCGGCGCGTTCCTTGAAGGTGCCGATCTTGTCGCGGGCGATGGCCTTGAGGTAATGGGCGAAACGGCAGACCGGCAGCAGATAGGGGAGGTTCGCCGACAGCCGTTCGTTCGCCTGGGCGTCGGGATCGACCAGCCGTCCGGCCCTTGCCTCGCAATCCTGCAGGGACTGGGCACCCAGGAAGGCCGCGACATCGGTGTTCTTGCGATGCAGGATCGGCATCAGCCCGAGCCTTGCCAGTTCGAGTTCGCGCCGGTCATCGATGGCGATCTCGGTGGGACATTTCATCACCACCGATCCGTCGTCGCCGGGGAAGGTATGCACCGGCAGGTTTGTCACCGCGCCGCCCGATTCCACGCCGCGGATCTGGCTGCCCCAGCCATACAGCTTGTGGCTGCGGTTGATGTTCACCCCCATCGGGAAGGCCGCGTTCATCCAGACGTAATGGTCGTGCCGGCCGTCGATCTCCTCGCGGAAGTCGAAGCCCTTGACCGGGATCGTGTCGGGGCCATAGGGCAGCCGGGCCAGAACCCGCGGCAGCGTCAGCCCGATGTAACGCGCGTCCTCGCTTTCCCGCAGGCTCTGCCAGGCCGCGTAGTCGGGGGAAGAGGTCACCATCTTCAGGTCCTGCGGATTGGGCAGTTCCTGCCAGCTTTCCATGCGGAACAGCCGCGGGGAAGCGGCGGCGATGAAGGGCGCATGGGCCGAGGCGCAGATTCCCGACAGATTCCGCAGCAAGCCCACGTCGCGAGGGTGATGGCTGAATTCGTAGGTCCCGAGGACGGTGCCGAAGGGCGCGCCGCCGAAGCTGGAATATTCCTCGGTATAAAGCTTGCGGAACAAGGGGGACTGGTCCCACATCTGTCCCTCGAAGTCCTCGAGCTGGTCGGCAAGCTCGTCCTTGGTGATATTCAGCACCCGGATCTTCAGCATGGTGTCAGTTTCGGTGTTGTTCACCAGATAGTGCAGCCCGCGCCATGTGCCTTCCATCTCGCGGACCTCCGGGGCGTGCAGCACCTCGTTCATCTGCGTGGTCAGAAGCTGGTCGATCCCGGCGATCAGCGACTTGATCGAGCGCACCGCATTGCCGCTGATCGTGGCGCTGCCCGCCTTTTCCCGTGCGGCCAGCGCCAGGTTGGCGACCAGCTCGCGCAGCTTGGCGCTGTCGTCCTCCCTGACGCGGAAATCCTTTTCCAGCAATGCGCCGAATTCGTCCAGGTCGACGGCTTCGACCTCGGCGGCGGTGTCGGCGGCCTTGAGTTCCTGTTCGGCCATGGCTCAGCTCTCGGACTTGTCGCCGCCCATCGCCTGTTCGGCGATGCGGGCCAGCAGGGGTTCATCGTTCAGAAGCTGGGCAATGCGCTTTTCGGCGCTGGACTTGCCGTCCATGTAGCTCAGCAGTTCCTCGAGTTTGCGGCGCATCTTCAGCAGTTCGGCCAGTTCGGGGATCTGCTCGGCTATGCGGTCCGGGGTGAAGCCTCCCATGTCGCGGAAGGTCAGATCGACGAACATCTCCTCGTCGGGTGCCTCCTGGCCGGGCTTGCCCGGCAGGCGGTTGGGGACGCGTGCGGTCACGCGCGGAGAGAGCGCCTCCATGAAGGACCGGAAGCGGCCGGCATCCACCTCGACGAAGCTGCGTTCGGCCGGCGGCTTCTGCGCCTCGCGCGACGTCGACTGGCCCGCCAGGTCCGCCATGACGCCCATGACGAAGGGCAGCTCGATCGTGGTCGGGCTGCCGTAATGCTCGACATCATAGGAGATTTGCACCCGCGGCGGGCGATTGCGTTCGATGACCTTTGACTTGCTCTCGCTCATTGCGGCTACTCCCTCTTGCGGCGGGTCCAGCGGTGTCGGGTCCATTGATGCCGCTCAGCGGCCCTTGTCCTCGGTGACGCCGGCGACATTGCGGAATTCCTTCATCCCTCCGGGGGCAAGTTCCTCGATCAGTTCCAGAAAGTTCATCGACACCATCCTCTTCATGCGTCGTGCCAGATGCGGCAGCGGCGAGGCCGGTTCGTTGCGTTCGTAGAAGTCTATGACGAGGTCGAGGCAGGTCTCGACCTCGCGGCGTGATGACAGCCGGGCGGGCAGGCCCATCGGCTGAGCGCCGGCACTGACCGGCATCTGCGCCGGTGCCGGCCCGACATTCTCCGGTTCTGCCGCATTGCCCGGGCTGCCGGAGGCGGGGGCAAGCTGGGCGGCCGGACTGGCCAGCGCCGCCTGCATCCGCTGCAGCATCTGGCGCAAGGCGGCAAAGCGGGTTGGGGGCTCGTCCCCGATGCGGGCGGCCAGCGCGGTCTCGAGCCGGGCAAGCGCCGCCAGCGCGGCATCCAGGCCCGTTTCCAGCACGGACACCGCTTCGGGCTCGAGGTCGCGCGAGGCGCGGCAGGCGGTCATCACCCGCGCCACCCGGGCCTCATGGCGCGCCGCGCGCTCGGCCTGTTCGGCCGGAGACAGCCCGGTCTTGCCCTCGGCCGCCAGAATGGCCTGGCTGACGGCGCCCGCGGCGAGATCCCCTCCCGAGACGACAGGCAGGCCGCGGGGCGCCAGCATCGTGTTGAAATCCAGATCGCCCAGGATCCCCGCATCGGAATTCTCGATCTGATACAGGGCATTGATGCGCCGCAGTGCCGATTCACGTGGGGACTTGCCGTCGCGCAGGGCGGGATGGAGGTTGTCCCACCAGTCCTCCAGCGCGCCGCCCAGCAGGTTCAGCCCTTCGGCCAGCCCGGCGGGACCGTCGAGGTTGGTCATGATCCGCGCGGCGATGACCAGCAACCGCAGATCGCGCCCTGCCTCGGCCAGTGCCGCCGCATCCTCGAGCAGCTTCGCCCACTCCAGCGGCACGTCGCCGGTGTTGCCCTTGGCCACCTGCGCCGCCCTGACTGCTCGCGAGGCCCCGTCCAGCGCCCGCTCGAGCGCCAGAAACCTCGTGTCGTTGCGAAGATCCAGCCCGGCTGAGTCCGGGACGGACAAGGGCGCGAGAAACATGGCCGAAACCTTTATGTGCAAGGCCGTGTGTGCAGTTCCCCAAGCCTGCCGATCATCCCATGAATCAGGCTGTTACGCAATGAGTCCTGCAGAGTATCGAAACACGCCCTACTGTCGGGGACGGAGATCCAGCGCCCGGAAGGTGGCCGCCAGCACAAGGTCGGGCCGCGCGGCGCGGCGGGCCGCCACCGCCTCGGCGAACGAAGCCGCGGACTCGTCGCCGGGCCGCCGTTCGGGGAAGAGCGGCCCTTGGCTGATGAGGGCGAACAGCCCCGCCTTGCCGAAGTCCTTGTCGTTCACGGTAAAGCCGGCTCTTCCCCTGACTGCCTTGACCTCATCGGCAGTCCACAGCGCCCGGACGATGTGGAGTGCACCCGACGCCTGCCCGATCCGGTCGAGCCGCGTCTCCTCATCGGCAAGAGTGGGTCGCAGGGGGTAAACCTTTCCTGAATATGCAAGGGCAAGCCAGAGTTCGGCTCCCGGGGTCGCGGCCAGCGCCGTGGGAATAAGCACGTCGGCGACGGGATTGTCGCCGGGATGATAGATGCCGGTCAGCGAGCGTTCGGGACGGCGTGCCTCGGACAGGCGAATGGTGACGCCACCCTCCGGCAACCCGGCCAGGGCGGCCTGGATCCGGCACAGCTCCGTGTCCAGCGTCTCGATATCCAGCCGAAGCGTCCGTGCGCCAACCAGCGGACCTAGATCCCCGGCCAGCGCGGCTTCCGCGCCCGCGTCGGGCAGCGTGCCCGTGATCGTGACGCTGCCATCGTCCGGTACCCCGGCGTTAGGAATGTCGCTGGTCAGTGCGCCGCAAGCCGCATGGCGCGCCGACACCGCCTCGATCTCGGCAGCGGACAGCAGGACCGGTGCGGTCAGGTCCAGGCGCAGGGTCATGCCCGATTGGTGCGCCCAACTCTCCAGCCTCTCGGCAATGATGTCGCGTTCCTGGGTCGAGGCGGCACGCCCTGCGATCTCGACGGTGAGGTCCGTGACCGAGACGATCCAGTCCTCCAGTCCTTCCAGTTCCGGGAAAAGCCGCTCCATCGCTGTGGCCCAGCCCGGCGCCGGCATGCCGCGCGCCTCGGCCAGTGCATCCGGAGGCAGTGGGGCGCCGGTCGCCGACGCGACGGCACCCGCGATCCGGCCTGCCGTGGCCGTGTTGGGGGCATGTCCCGACAGGCGTGGCGCCGGGCTGGACGCGGCCTCGAGCCGCCAGGGCGCGGCCAAGGGCAGGTCGGGCCCGACAAGCGGCCGCACAAGGAGGATCGTGGCCGCCACCAGCAGGACCGCCGCCAGTCCGGCAAGCCACGCCCGGCCCAGTCCCCCGCCTTTCCGCGCGCGCTTGGTGCCCCGATCCCCGGTCGTGCTGCGTCCGCCGCGCGCCGGCGCCTGGGGCTGACCCTTGAGCAGCGAATCCAGCCGGGCCAGCACGGCGGTGGCCGAAGGGGCGCGGTCCGCCAGCTTCGGGGCAGACAGCCAGAGGATCAGCCCGGCCAAGGGCTCGGGCAGGCCAGACACGTCCAGTGGCTCGGACTTGCGGCGGATCATCTCTCCGGGCGTGGACCCGGCAAAGGGAATCTCTCCGCGCGCGGCGGCGGCCAGCGTCGCGCCCAAGGCGTAAAGGTCGCTGGCCGGCACGGCCTTGCCTTCGAACTGTTCAGGCGCGGCATATTCGTACTTGCCGGCGAACTGGTTGCCCACCACCGAGCGCGCGCGGCTGAAGGTGTCCTTGGCTATGCCGAAGTCGATGATCGTCGCGCCCTCGACTCGGTTATCGCGCAGGATGATGTTGTCGGGCGACAAGTCGCGGTGCACGACTCCATGGACGTGGGCGGCGGCGAGGCCCTCGGCCACGCGGTGCGCGATGATCAACAACTCGCGCGGGCTCAGCCTTCGGGCGTTCATGACCTCGGACAGGGCCGGACCGTCGATGAAGTCCATCACCAGGAACATATTTCCCTCGGCGGTGCGGGAGCATTCGCTGTAGCGCACCACGGCATCGTGGATGATGTTGCGCATCGCCTCTTCGCGGCGCATCAGTTCCAGATAGCCTTCATCGCCCGCGAACTGCGCCGACAATGCCTTGATGGCCACGATCCTGCCGGTCACGAGGCTGCACGCGCGATAAACCTCGCCCGTGCCGCCGCGGCCCAGGACGCCCTCGACAGTCCAGGTGTTGTTCAGCACCTGACCCGGGCGGAAGATGTCCCCAGGCAGAGACGGGATCATGATGGCGGCCCTTTCGCCCCTGCGTCCCGGCTTCGCGGTCCCGCGAAAATGTTTCCGGATGCAGCGGTTTTGAAATACACTTTCCGCAGGAACAGTTTTCTCTTGGCACCCGCCTCGCGCAAGCCCTGTTTCATTGCGTCGGCATTTTCCTCTGCAGTTCTTTCGTCCCCTGTCCAAGGATGGCCGGAATGACGACCGTGACCCCCCGTATCCTTCCCCCTGGCTCGAGAGAGACCGTCAAGCGCAAGGAACTGGTGGGCCGGCTGAACCCGCTTTGCCTGCGGGCCTTTTCCGACGCGGCGCGAAAGGCCAAGTCCCGCGGCAATCCCTATGTCGAACTGGCTCATTTCATCGCTGCACTGGCAGAGCGGCAGGATTCGGATCTTGCCCTGATCGGCGCGGCGGCGGGCGTCGATGCGGCCCGTCTGGAGGGGGATCTTGCGCGCGCGCTGGATGCGCTGCCGCGCGGGGCAAGCGCGGTCGAGGAGTTTTCCGACCACATCTTCCATGCCATCCAGGAAGGATGGACCCGAGCCGCGCTGGAACGCGGCACCGATCAGGTGCGATCGGCCGACATCCTGATCGCCTGTCTCAAGACCCCTGCGCTGGAATCGCTGCTGCTGCGGATCAGTCCCGAATTCGGCCGCATCGACGCGGACCTCATGGCGCCGGACCTGCCCGGCATTGTCGCAGCCTCTGGCGAGGCGGAGCCCCCGGCGCTTGCCACTGCAGAACCGGTGGCGGCGCGGCAGGCCGACGGAGCCTTGGCGAAGTATGCCACCAACCTGACCGAACGGGCGCGGGCCGGCAGGATCGATCCGGTCGTCGGGCGCGACCCCGAGATCCGCCAGATCATCGATATCCTGATGCGGCGGCGGCAGAACAACCCGATCCTGACCGGCGAGGCGGGTGTCGGCAAGACCGCCGTGGTCGAGGGCTTCGCCCAGCGGCTGGCGCGGGGCGACGTGCCGCCGCAGCTTGCCTCGGTCGATCTGTGGCTGCTGGACATCGGATTGATGCAGGCCGGCGCCAGCGTGAAGGGAGAGTTCGAGAAGCGGCTGAAGGCGGTGATCGACGATGTCCAGTCTTCGGTCAGGCCGGTGATCCTGTTCATCGACGAGGCCCATACCCTGATCGGCGCGGGTGGCGCGGCGGGCACCGGGGACGCCGCGAACCTGCTGAAGCCCGCGCTTGCGCGGGGCGAGTTGCGGACCGTCGCCGCCACCACATGGGCCGAATACAAGCAGCATATCGAAAAGGATCCCGCGCTGACCCGCCGCTTCCAGGTGGTCCGCATCGAGGAGCCGTCGGAAGCCGCCGCGATCGAGATGCTGCGCGGAATGGCCGGCGTGCTCGAGGCGCATCACCGCGTCGAGATCCTGGACGAGGCGATCGGCGCCGCGGTGGCGCTGTCCCATCGCTACATCCCGGCGCGGCAGTTGCCGGACAAGGCGATCAGCCTGCTGGATACAGCCTGCGCCCGCGTCGCCGTCAGCCAGCACGCCACGCCGGCCGAACTTGAGGATCTGCAGCGCCGCCTGCAGGCGCTGGAGATCGAGGCGGGAATCATCGCGCGCGAAACCGCCGTGGGCGTGGACACCGCAAAGCGGCAGGCGGCCAATGACGCGGCCCGCGTAGCGGCGGAAGCCGACCGCGATGCCGCGGTCGAGCGATGGAAGGCGGAGAAGGCGCTGGTCGCGGATATCCTGCGGCTGCGGGCCGAGTTGCGCGGCGAGGGCGTGGCCCTGGACGGGGTGACGCCGGAACAGCGTGCGGATGGGTCGGAAGCGGGGGGCGAAAAGGCCGGGGTGCCGCCAGACGCCTCGCCTGCCCCTCTGCCAACGGAAGATCCGGGTCTGGACGAGCAGGGGGCCACTTCCCCCGACCCGGCGGCGCGCCTTGCGGATCTGCGCGCGAAGATGTCCGAGCTGGCCGGCAGGCAGGGCGAGCGGCCGCTGATCCTGCCCTCGGTGGACCGGCTGGCGGTGGGGGCGATCGTGCAGGACTGGACCGGAATCCCGGTCGGCCGGATGCTGGCCAGCCAGACCGAGCGCGCGCTGGGCCTGGCCGCGCTTCTGGCCGAGCGGGTCGTGGGTCAGGACCACGCGATGGAGGCCATCGCCAGCCGAGTCCAGACCGGTCTGGCAGGCCTTGGCGCGCCGGAAAAGCCGGTCGGCGTCTTCATGCTCTGCGGTCCCTCGGGCGTGGGCAAGACGGAAACCGCGCTGGCGCTTGCCGACGCGCTTTATGGCGGCGAGCAGAACCTCATTTCGATCAACATGAGCGAATTCCAAGAGGCGCATACCGTCTCGACCCTCAAGGGCGCGCCGCCCGGTTATGTCGGCTACGGCAAGGGCGGGGTGCTGACCGAGGCGGTGCGCCGCCGTCCCTATGCGGTCATCCTGCTGGACGAGGTGGAAAAGGCCCATCCGGATGTCCACGAGATCTTCTTCCAGGTGTTCGACAAGGGCAGCCTCGACGACAGCGAAGGGCGGCGGATCGATTTTCGCAACACGCTGATCCTGATGACCTCGAATGTCGGCACCGACGAGATCATGGCCCTGACGGATGCCGGCCATGCGCCGGTCCGCTTCGACCAGATGGCGGCCGCGCTGCGCCCGCCGCTGCTGAAGGTCTTTCCCCCGGCCTTGCTGGGGCGTCTGGTGACAGTCCCCTATCTGCCGCTGTCGGACGCCATGATCGAGACCATCGCCAGCCACAAGCTGCGCGCCATCGCCCGCCGCCTGCACGAAGCGCATGGGGCCGAACTGGTGATCGGCGACGGCGTCATGGCGCAGATCCGCGCCCGCTGCACCGAGGTCGAGTCCGGCGGGCGGATGATCGACGCGATCCTAACCGGGACCCTGCTGCCCGAACTCAGCCGCCGGGTGCTTGAGGCGCGACTTGAAGGCCGCGGTATCGCTCGGGTAACGGTCACGGGCGGGCCCGACGGCTTCGCTTACGATCTGGGCTGAACACCATGCAGATCCTCGACCAGACCCGCTTTCCCCATCAGATGGGCGCGGGAATGGACGTGGCGGGCCGCAGCTTCATGACGCTGACGATCAAGGGCAGCTTCGCCTTTCCCGACCGCGAGGGCGATCCGCCGCGGCCGCTGGAAACGCAGAGGCCGCTGGTGATGGCCGACGAATACACCGGCGCCCCCGGATTTTCGGCGCCGCTATGGGAAAGCGACTTCGCCTTTCGCAAGCCCGCCTGCGACGTCGTGCTGAACGGCGCGGCCCATGCGCCCGGCGGCCGGCCGGTCGAGCGGCTGCGCGTGGGACTGGCCGTAGGGGGCTGGTCCAAGCAGTTTGACGTGGTGGGCCAGCGCGAATGGCGCACCCTTGGCCCGGCAATCACCGCCACCCGGCCCTATCCCTTCAGGCGGATGCCGTTTTCCTATGACACCGCCTTCGGCGGCCCCGACCGCAGTCGCCCGCCCGGTCCGGACGTGCCCGTTTACGCAGCAAACCCCGTCGGTCTGGGTTTCGCCACTGCCACCGGCGGCAATCCTGCGGGGCTCGCGCTGCCCAACACCGAGGCGCCGGGAGAGGAGGTGGCCTCGCCCTATGGGAGCTACCGGCCGATGGCGCTGGGCCCCTACGGGCGCGGCTGGCCGCTGCGCCTGCCCTTCGGAGGGACCTATGATCAGAACTGGGTGGAGCACATCGCGCCCTTCCTGCCTCCGGACTTCGACGAGTGTTATTACCAGATGGCGCCACCCGACCAGCAGGTCTCCCCGCTTGCCCCGTTAACTCCTGTCGTTCTGGTCCATCTGACCCCGCGCGGGCGCGAGGCATTCCGGCTTCCCGACACCCGCCTGCCGATCCGGATCTGGCGTGGCGCCGACCTCTGCCTTGACGGCCAGCCGCTGCCCGACAGCCTGCTGATCGACGCCGAGGCGCGCGTCTTCATGCTGGTCTGGCGCGTCAGCGTGCCTGTCCGCCGCACCCTGGCTGAGTTCTCGCGCGCCTGGATCGGTCCACCGACCGAGGCCATGCTGCGGGCCGAGCGCGAGGGCCGGGGCTACCTGCGCCTGTCCGCCGTGCTCGGGGAGGAGGCCGAGCCATGATAGGTGTCCGCGCAGCCGGGATGGTGACGGCGGTGGGTCTGGACTGGGCCTCGTCGGCCGCCGCCATCCGCGCCCGTCTGGACGGCTTCGCCGAGACTCGCTTCGTCGCCGGGGGCGGCTGGCGGATCGGCGCGGCGGTGCCGCTGCCACGCAACTGGATCGGTCCGCGACGCATGGCGCATCTGGCCGCCGGGGCACTGGCCGACATCCTGCGTCAGGAACCCGCGGCGCGGGATGCGGCGCTCATCCTGTGTCTCGCCGAGGAAACTCGCCCCGGCCGACCGGTCACCGATCCAGCCGCACTGCTGCGGATGCTGGCCGCGATCCTGCGCCTGCCCGAGCGGCGCACGCATGTGGTCCAGCATGGCCGGCCCTCGGGCTTCGTGGCGCTCGACCAGGCACGGCGCGTGATCGCCGGGGGACAGGCGGGTCAGGTGATCGTGCTGGGCATCGACAGCTACCTGACCGGCCCCGCCATAGCCCATTACGCCGGGCTCCAGCGCCTGCTGGAGGAGGGCAATGCCGACGGATTCATCCCCGGCGAGGCCGCGGCGGCCGTCCTGCTGGGACCGGGCGGCCCGTTGCGGCTGACCGGCCTGGGGTTGGCACGCGAGGTGGCATACCTCGGCAACGGCAAGGGTGAGGACGGCGAGGACCTGCCCCTGCGCGGCGACGGCATGGTGGCCGCCTATCGCGCCGCGCTGGCGCAGGCGGAAACCGACCTGGCCCATGTCGAATACCGCATCTCGGACCTGACCGGAGAGCAGCATTTCTTCAAGCAGGCCGCGCTGATGACCCTGCGGCTGGAACGCGGGCGCAAGGCTTTCCAGGATCTGTGGAGCCCGGCCGAGAGCCTCGGCAACATCGGCGCGGCGGCGGTGCCGGTGATGCTGGGCATGGCGCTGGCGGCCGCGCGCAAGGGCTACGCGCCGGGCTCGCCCGTGCTGATCGAGGCCTCGGGCGACGACGGAGCCTGCGGGGCTGCGGTGCTGCACGAGGCGCGCGGACCGGCCCGGCGCGCCTCGGCCGAGGACCGCTTCGGCGGCAGTACTGCGCCATGAGCAACGTCTTCGCCAACGGGCTGGAGATCAGCGGCAAGGCGGTGAACGCGAAGACCATCGCCGCCTTCCCCGACACCTGCTTCACCCCGCCCGAGAACCCCGCAACACCGCCAGGCGTGCCAGTTCCCTATCCGAGTTTCGGCATGGCCTCGGATACCGAGAACGGCAGCGGGACGGTGTTCATCGGCGGCAAGACGGTGAACATAAAGAACAAGTCGGATGAGGCGAAGACCTCGGGCACAGAGGCAGGCTGCGCGGCGAAGAAGGGTATCATCACCTCGAAGAACACGGGGAAGAAGTACTTCCACGCGTGGTCCAACGATGTGAAGTTCGACGGCGAGCCGGTGATCCGGTTCTCCGATCTGGCGACGCATAACCATGCCTCTGATCCGGGGCAGACGCCGCCTTTCCCCGAGATCTGCGCGGTCAATCCAGCCTTCGCCGACTGCGTGACGCTGCTCAATAAGCTGGACATGCAGTTGCACGAACATGGCAAGAAGACCTGCACGCATCCCGATCAGTCGGAGCATCCGCTCGAAAACCAGATGATGCAGAAATCGCGGGGCGGAATTAATTATGCCGCCTTTCCGGGATATCATAAGGACAAAGCGCCCTGCATCTGCATGCGTTCCTACAACCTGAACCCGGACGGCAGCCCCAAGAGTGGCGCGGGCAGCATGAAGGGGGCGCCGCATCCGATGAAGACCAAGGCCAACCGCGACCTGCTGAAGAAGACAGCCAAGCCGACCGTGCGCGAGTCGCTGGATGTGACCAAGCAGGCGTACGGTGATCACCATGACAAGCTGCAGCCCCCCAATGCCTCGAAAGATGAAAAGAAGGCCGCGCTGGAGTGCATCGAAGTGGTGATCGTGGCCTATCTGCAGAGCGTAGCCAAACCCAAGCAGAATGCCGATGGCACGACCAGCCAGCCATCGACGCAGGAGATCCTGAACACGCCGCTGAGGAGTTGAGAATGACCGATACCGACACCCCTTCGGACAATCCGCTGGACGACCTCGACCCTTCCGAGGTCCGCATCGAGACCGTCGACGCCTTCCATCTTGGCGGCACGCGCTACAGCGCAAGTTTCGAGCTGACCGATGTCGATTGCGAGTTCTCGCGCTCGTTCCTGCTCGACATCGACTTCGGCGAGACGCTGACCTTCACGATACGGCTGCAGATCGAGGACGCGATCAACTCGCATGCCACACTGGTCCCGGACCGACATGTGGTACTGGAACTGGGCGGGCTGGTCCATGACCTGACGCCGGCGGGTGACAGCGTTACCGCATTGCCCGAGGGGGTGCTGCGCCGGGTCTGGCATCTGGAGGGCGGCCCGCAATTCGTCTTTGGTGATCACGGCGTCGCCTATATCCGCGAGGTAGGCGCGGGCTGGAATTTGATCCAGCCCTACGATCTTGCGGTATTGCGCGATATACACGGCACCTCGGCCGGCGACGTGCATGCCTGCGGTCATGGCGGTTTGCTGCTGCGGCTTGAGGGGCGCGCTTGGGTGCCGCTGGAGATCCCGGACCAGCGCAATCTCTATGCGCTGGAGGTTTCGGCCGATGGCGCGCTGCATTTCGGTGGTGCTGGGGGCACCGCCTATGCGCTGGTCGCGGACGAGTTGATCGCGCTCGAGGCCGAGCCTTGGGACTATTTCGGGATACGCAGCTTCAAGGGCCGGCGCTACTGGACCGACCCCAGCTATGGCATCAGCGTGCAGGAGGGCCGCGCGCTGCGCCCGTTCCGCAACCTGGGGCAGGGCTTCTTTATGCATGCCTCGGCCGAGAAGCTGGTGATCTCTGGTTGGAAGGAGGTCTTCGTCTTCGACGGCCAGAATTGGGAGGGGTTCGAGATGGGCTATGACGGCAACATCTTCCTGCGCCGACTGGATATGGCGGATTACGGCGGCTGATCGAGGCAGCGGGTCAGATACCCCCTGACCCGCTCCCAATCCAAGTCCGCCACCCGCACCTTCTCCGCTCCCGGCTGCAACATCCGCACCACGAACAACTCCCCCGCCTCGGGGTATTCCGCGAACCGCGCCTCCGCCACCCGCAGCCCCTCGGCGCCAGCCACGCGCAACCCGTCCAGATGCGCCTCCAGCCGCTCCAGCAGCCGGGCAATGCGCAGGGCGTCCATTTCCGGGTTCTCCTCGGGGAACAGCATCGCCCGGTCATAGACCGTCCACAGGAACGCCGCCTGCTCGGCGTGTTGGCGCAGGATCTCGGGCAGGACGGGGGCAGGCGGGTACATCAGTTCAGGTTGATCGACCCGCCCCGGATGCGGTTCGCGGCCGAGGCGTGGCTGACCAGATAGGTGCCGCGGATGGTGATGTGACCGTCGGCCTCCATCACGATCGATGCCTTGCCGCATCGAAGTTCGATCCGTTCGCGCGCGGTGATGCGCAGCGGCTCGCCGTCGCGGACGACGATCGTGCCTTGGGGGAGGGGGGTGACGATGCGGCCGATCACCAGTGGGCGGCTGGCGTCCCCGTCCTCGAAGAGAAGGGCGAGTTCGGCACCGATGTCCTCGGGTTCAAGGCGCACGAGACTGCGTGCGGGGATGGCTTCCGGCGACAGGTTGCCGGCAAAGACGACCAGTGGGCTTCCCTGCTCCAATCCCAGCAGCATCCCGATCACCACGCCGTCGCGAGCAGCCTCGCCGATCATGCCGCGTTCTCCTGTCCGGCAGATCCTAACATAGCACAACGATGAGGGCATTTCACCAGCGATCCTGGCTAAGATCCGCCTCACCAGTCTTGGGGAGTGTCGAGGTACCCGGTCTTCAGAGCGCAGAACGGCGTCAGTGATGGACCTCCTCATGCGTTGTCAGAGGAATGCGAACTTGTGTGCTGCCAGACGAATGCGAACTCGTCTCAGTGTTCGCGGTCGGGCGGGCCCTCAGGCCGCGCCGAGCTGCCGCCACTCAGCGAGAGCGGCGGCTCGGTTGGCCTTGAAGTGCTGACGACGAGAGAGGCTGCGATCCTGGTTGAAGTGGTTTGAGACGGAAGAGCGGACGGCAGCAAAGAGATGTAGCGTCTTCATCCGCCGGAAGCGGAGCATGGCCCGCTCTCGTCGCCGGAACGGCAGATGCGAGTTCTCGACGCGATTATTCGCATGTCTTGCCGAGTGCTGTCGGGCGCCTGCGCCGAGTTGCCGAAGGGCTGCCCCGTAGGAGCGCAGTCGGTCGGTGACGATCTGCTCTGGCCGGCCGTACCTGCGCATCAGTTTCCTCAGGAACTTCAGCGCTGCCTTACGATCGCGGGTCTTATCGCGGGTCTTGGTGACGACGGATTCCAGCACCTCGCCCTCGTGGACGACGGCCCGCCAGAGGTAGTGGGTGCGTCCGTTGATCTTCACGAAGACCTCGTCCAAGTGCCACTTCCATTGTGGACCAGACCGCATGGCCGAAGCACGCATTCTACGGATCTCGGCGGCATAGAGTGGCCCGAACCTGTGCCACCAGAAGCGGACGGTCTCGTGGCTCACGTCGATGCCACGCTCATGCAGCAGGTCCTCGACGTTCCGCAATGATAGTGGAAAGCGGACATACAGCATCACAGCCAGGCGGATGATCTCGGGCGAGGTCTTGAAATAGCGGAAGGGACTGCGCTGGGTCATGCCGGGCAGGGTAGGGCGGTCAAGGTCTCGCCGCCAGCCGGTTCCTTTGACAGCGCCCGCTGTCGCCAAGCGGATCCGGGAAATCTGCGAGATGCGTGTCCGGTATGGCTACCGCCGGGTCCATGTCCTGCTCGACCGCGAAGGCTGGGGCATCAACATCAAGAAGGTTTACTGAATTTACAGGGAGTTGGGGCTTCAGTTCAGGAACAAGACGCCGAAGCGGCGGGTGAAGGCCAAACTGCGCGACGACCGTGTCGAGGCAGTCGGCCCGAACGAGGTGTGGGCAATGGACTTCGTACATGATCAACTGGCAACGGGCAGGAAACTGCGCGTGCTGGCGGTCGTTGACACGTTCTCGCGCTATGTTCCCATTCTCGATGTGCGTTACAGCTATCGCGGCGAAGACGTGGTGGCGACCCTCGAGCGGGTTTGCCGGAAGATCGGCTATCCGAAGACGATCCGGGTCGATCAGGGCAGCGAGTTCGTCTCGCGAGACATGGACTTGTGGGCCTATCAGCGCGGCGTTGTTCTCGACTTCTCCCGGCCAGGGAAGCCGACCGACAATGCGTTCATCGAAGCGTTCAATGGCCGGTTCCGGACCGAGTGCCTAAACCAGCATTGGTTCCTGACCCTTGCCGATGCGGCAGAAAAGCTGGAGGCTTGGCATAGATACTACAACGAAGAGCGGCCATACGGTGCGATCGGCAACAAGGTTCTGATCACGCTGACGAAATCGGGGGACGTCACCAGCCCGTCACCCTGAGCGAAGCTGGAAGACTCTGCCTTCAGGCGGTAGAACGTTGGGGAGCAGCGTATTTGCTGTCAAAGCTCGAACACAAACATGCGGAAGTCAGGCGAGCGTGTGAATACGTCGACAAAAATCGCGCTTGGAATGGCCACGAGGGTCGCGGCGGTTACAGCGATCCCGTCGGCACCGTAGTCTTCAATCGCCATCTCACTGGACAGGGCCAGGATGCAGGGCTCACCGGGCCCCAACTCAAACGGGGGCGGACTGCGCCCATTTTCAGGTGGTCGCTGGACACTTACCGTCCCGGAGAGAACCACCAGCACGTTTTCTGCCGACTGACCCGGGGCAAAGACCTGCCCGCCGGCCGGCACCGACACGATCGTCGATCCTGTCTCCAGATCGGCACGGATATCCTTAGGCAAGCGCGACAGCAGCCTGAAGCGGTCGATCCAGCTTTGCGTCGTCCGCTCTGCCGTCAGATCCTGATCATCTGCTGTTCCTCTTGCTGGCGGCCGGGTCGTTTCACTGCCCTCGGCGTCGGACTTGTTCTGCTCGATCTCAAAGGCGACCTGTGCCGTTGGCTTTAAGGCGGACTTGAACAGTGCAAGTCCCAACTACCGCGCCTTACATCTGCCGGTGGATCAGGCCATCTGCCCTCCCGCACCCGCTGCTCCAGCACATCCTGTTCCTGGCGGTCCTCTGACACCTGCCATGCCGGAAGCGAGAAGACGGTCATCAGCTTCATGTCGTAGAAGGTCAGCCAATACCCGTTCGTCTCGATGCTCTCGGTCAGGTCTTTTCGTTCCTGCACATGAGACGGAGCCAGTCTGGCCAGCTTCTTTCGCGATTTCTCGATCTCGCACTGGAACGAACCCAGGTACGCCCACATCCGCTCCCACTCGACTTTCTGCTGCCGGTCAGCAGGTCCGCGGATGATCATGTTCCCGGTCGCGCGGTCGCGGACGATATGATCGGGGTTGGGGATGATGTCATCTTCGGACAAGCCGAGTTCCCGGCATCGATCCCGGCTGGCCAGCTGGCCGTTGCGCAGGGCAATCAGGGCCTGATCATGCTCTGCCTGCCGTGCCGCCTCCTGCATGTCGAGGTCGCGCTGCAGCGCGATGACCTGTTGCTGGGCACGGACATTGCCTTTGACGGCTTGCACCCCCAGCGCCCGCATCGCGGCTTGGGCAATGGACAGAACCTCAGGTTCGCTTGTCCCCCGGATCTCGACCTCTCGCTCCAACTCCCGGCGCAGCATGTCATTCAGGGTATTGCTCGAGAACTTCGACTTGTTTTTGGCCCCGCGAGGCCGACCGGCTGGATTGCCCGATTTGCCCTTCTGGAAGCGCCTGTGCTTCGGCGGCTTGCCATAGCCCACTTCGTAATCGCCGTTCGTGGGCGTTCTGGGCGCATCCGTCATGAGATGAGCCGCCTGATGTCATCATCCGCGGCGCTGACCGCCTCCGTGCTTCGCGGCGAACTGCTTGCCGCAGCTGGGGCCGGGCGGTCGATCAGCACGGCCTCGTCATGAGCCCAAGCCTCATAGCGGGTCAGGATGATGTCACAGTACTGTGGATCGATCTCGCAGAGATGTGCCCGCCGGCCGGTCTTCTCGGCGGCAATGAGGGTCGAGCCGGAGCCTCCAAAGAGATCAAGGACGATCTCGCCGCGTGCCGAGACGTCCCGGATAGCATCCACGATCATCTGAACCGGCTTCACGGTCGGGTGCAGCCGAAGCTCCTCCAGATTGGCGCCGCGATACTGCCACACGTTCGTCCGGTAGCGCCCATGCTGGCCGAGTTCAAAGCTGTTGGTGTGAGACGCCGTTCCCTGCTTGTAGGCAACGATCAGTTCATGGCGCGAGCAGTAGAAGGTCCCCATGCCGCCACTGTCCTTGGCCCAGACGATCAGGTTCTTGAGTTCGCTATAGATGCCCTGAGCCGCGGCCATGATCTCACCCATGTGGCGCCAGTCCATGCAGATGAAGTGGATCGCGCCGTCTTCTGCATGGGCGACGAGGTTCGAGAACACCCGGCGCAGGAAGTCCGTGAACTCGGAGGCCGTCATCTCACCCGACGCCATTGCGAACTCCCGGTGCCGGATCGCCCCCTTGCCGCTGACATGGCCGTCGATCGGAACATTGTAGGGCGGATCGGTGAACACCATCCGGGCCTGCTCACCCTTCATGAGCCGGCCGACGACACCCGGATCGAGACTGTCGCCGCAGATCAGGCGATGGGGACCGAGCGCCCAGACGTCGCCCGGCTGCACCCGGGCCTCGACATCCTTCGGGATGGCGTCGTCGCGCGGGTCCTGGTCGGCTTCGGGCTCGGCTGCATCGATCAGCGCATCGATCTCGGCGATCTCGAAACCGGTCACGCCAAGGTCGAACCCGGCATCAATGCTCGCCAGTGCCGCCAGCTCTTCGGCAAGCAGCTCTTCGTCCCAACTGGCATTCAGCGCGAGCTTGTTGTCGGCCAGCACATAGGCGCGCTTCTGGGCCTCGCTCATGTGCTCGATGAAGACGCAGGGAACCTGGGCAAGGCCGAGGAGCTTTGCGGCCTCGACACGTCCATGTCCGGCGAGAATGGTGCGCGTCTCATCGATCAGGACGGGGTTGGTGAAGCCGAACTCGCGGATGCTGTCGGCGATCTGCCGCAGCTGCTTGCGGGAGTGCTTGCGGGCGTTTCTGGCCCAGGGCTTCAACTCGGCGGGCGGGAGATGCTCAATCCGTGGGGTTTTGGTCATCGTTCAGCCTCTCCTCCCTTGCCCATGCCGCGATGGCCTCCCGGTCGCAGAGACGCGCCCACAGGAAGAGCAGATCGCCATCGGATATCCCATGAGCCGTCGTTCTGTCGCCAATGAGGCTGGGAGGCCTGGCCACTGAGCTCCCAGTCTGGTTGCCGCTGTCGTGCATCGCCCAGAAAACTGTGGTTAAATCGGTGAGGCGGACGCCGGATTGACCACGAAGCTCCTCGCGACACTTGGCGAGCACCTGCTTCAGCTCCTGGAAATCGCCGGAGCTTCGGCTGCGATCGGCAAACTCGGCCACCACGGAAGAGAGCAGGAGCAAGGAGTCACGAACCGCAGGGGCTGCCCGGTTGCGTCGGGCGTCATCGAGAAAGGCTGGGCCGACCTGTCGCCACCGTGCCCGGAGCCGTGCAAGATCCTTCTCCCGCGTCACGTCACAGGCCCGCAGGACAGCCGTGAGGGTCAGGGCATCGTTCTCCGCCAGTGCACAGGCGGCCTTCCTCAGAAGGGCCTCATCCTCCGCCTTGTAGGGCGCGGAGCCAGCCGGGCGGCCCGGCGGTCGCTTCGATGGCTTGTATGAGTAACAAGAGGTGCTCATAGATCCAGTATGTGGCTGAGGCCCGGCGCTGGCTACAGGATAATATCTGTCTGCGGAGAAAAATCCTACAAGACGGGCAGGTCTCTCGATGTTGCCGTCGAGATCGTCTCCCTCCGACTGGACTTCCGGCCGACGCCGAGCGTGACTGACTGCACGCCCGGACCATCGCCGGGCTCTCTCCGGTACCAGCGACCGCAACGGTCACCACAGCCGGAAGAACCCGATGTCCCAGTCCCAGACCGCTCCGGCCGCAGCGCCGCGTACCGCCGCCTCGGTTGCCAGCCTCTCCAGTCTCGACCGTGCCGGGCTTCTTGGGCTCTGGCAGGAGCTCCACGGCGGCCGACCGCCACGGTCCATGAGCCAGCCGCTCCTGCGCAAGGTGCTGGCCTTCGATCTTCAGCTCGGCACCGTCGGCGGCTGGCCCCCGGCCCTCGCCGAGCGGCTCGAACACGCAGCCCGTTCGGACAGTCGCCCGAAGGCGGCAGTTCCGGTCGCCGGGGGGCGGCTCCTGCGCGAATGGAACGGCACCACCCATGTCGTGGAGATCAGAGCGGAAGGATACTTCTGGAACGGTCGCCCATGGCGCTCGCTCTCGGCCATTGCCCGCGAGATCACCGGGGCGCAGTGGTCGGGTCCGCGCTTCTTCGGGCTTGATGGGACAGGGCAGGACGCAGGGCAGAAGAGGCGGCGGACATGAGCTCGCCGGCCCCGGTCCGCTGCGCCATCTACACCCGCAAGTCCACGGAGGAGGGGCTCGATCAGGGCTTCAACACCCTCGACGCCCAGCATGAGGCCTGCGCCGCTTACATCGCGAGCCAGAAGCACGAGGGCTGGAGACTGGTGAAGGACCGCTTCGATGACGGCGGCTTCTCGGGCGGCAATACCGACCGGCCGGCGCTGCAGCGGTTGCTCGCCGAGGTCGACGCGGGCCGCATCGGCATGATCGTGGTCTACAAGATCGACCGCCTCACCCGCTCGCTTGCCGACTTCGCGCGTCTCGTGGAACGGCTGGAGGCGAAGGGCTGCTCGTTTGTCTCGGTGACGCAGGCCTTCAACACCTCGACCAGCATGGGGCGGCTGACCCTGAACGTGCTCCTGAGCTTTGCGCAGTTCGAGCGCGAGGTTGCGGGCGAGCGCATCCGCGACAAGATCGCAGCCTCGAAACGACGGGGATTGTGGATGGGCGGCACGCTGCCCTTGGGCTACGACCGCCACCCCGATGCGCGCGAGCAGGTGCTGGTGGTGAACCCTCTTGAGGCCGAGCAGGTGCAACGACTCTTCAATCTCTACGAGGAGACCGGCTGCCTCACGGCCCTGACGGACCAGGCAAAGGCGCTCGGAATGTGCACCAAGGCGCGCCGCAATCGCATGGATGAGGAGGTGGGTCAAAGACCCTTCGGGCGCGGGCAGCTGTATTATCTGCTGACCAATCCGGTCTACATCGGTCGCGTCCGGCATCGCGGCATGGACCACCCCGACCGGCATCCGCCGATCATCGGAGCGAAGCAGTGGCAGCGGGTGCAGGAGCGTGCCGGGCGGATGCGTGGGCAGGAAACTGCGGAGGGCAGCGCCTCCTCTCCGCTCATCGGCAAGCTGACCGATGAAGCCGGCGACCGCCTCACTCCGACCCAGACCACGAAGGGTTCGCGCCGCTATCGCTATTACGTCTCCAACCGGCTCATCTCCGGTCCGCCCGATCCGACCGCCTGGCGCCTGCCCGCGGCGACGCTGGAGACCGGGATCGCAACCGGCATCCGTGCGCACTTCGCCCGGCTCCTGCACGAGCACAGGTTGCTCGCTGAACCCGATCTTCTGCGCCACGGCTCGGCTGAAGAGCAATTGACAGCGAAGATTTTTGACGCGAGCGGCAAGTCCGAAGCGGAGGCGCGGCTCCTAGGACTGATTGAGGAGGGTCGGGTCGCGACCGACCGTCTCACGCTTCACTTGTCCTCCGGCGCTGTCGCAGCGCTCTGCGGTCTGGAGCCGCACGACCTCTGTCCCGACGCCCTGAGCCTGACCCTTGCCGTCTCCCTCTGCCGGCGTGGCGTGGGAGCAAAGGTGGTGATCGGCGAGTTTGCCCGGCAACCGGATCCGAAGCTGGCCGGCGCGCTGATCCGCGCCCACCGATGGCTCGGTGCCCTGCGTCAGGGCGCGGATCTGGGTCGGCTGGCCCATGACTCCGGCATCTCCGCCGGCTGCCTGCGCGGGCATCTGCAGCTGGCCTTTCTCGCTCCTGAGATCCAGAGCGCGATCCTCGACGGCACACAGCCCGAGCACCTGACCCTGCACAGTCTGACGCGGCCTGAAATGCCGCCGGAGTGGGATCAGCAGTACCGCCGCACCGGCATCTCCCCGGCTTGATCCGCTTCCCTGTTCCTCTCTGTTGTTTCCCTGATCGGGCGGCGCCTGTTCCCTGATGCTGCGCCACCAATTCCCTGTTCATGCGGGCAGGGAATTCCCGTGCCAAGCCGTTGAAAACCGGTGCTCAAACAGCTGTCTGATCCTGCCCTGACTGAGCTTTGCCTGATATTTTCCCTGTAATTTCCCTGTAAACGCCTGCGGCAGGCGAAAACCGTACGACCGAAAACCCCTCCTGAGACGGGCACGGAAGATGCGGGGATATCAGGGAGAAAGCCGCGTCTCAGTGCGCAGCGAGCCTGCACAAGCCACGGAAATAGCGCAGGTCTTCCTGCGCCTCAGGCGTGAGATGAAGTCAGGTAAGATGACTGGCTGGGGCGGTAGGATTCGAACCTACGGTACACGGTACCAAAAACCGATGCCTTACCACTTGGCCACGCCCCAGCAGTGCGGGGGTGTTTAGCGGTGCCTCACGGGGCGCGCAAGAGGGCGCGCACAAAAACTTGTGCCGGCCTGTACGGACGGTTATCGGCGCCGGATGAAACAGGTGGATGTCGTCATTCTCGGGGCGGGGGCGGCCGGGTTGTTCTGCGGGGGCAGCCTTGCGGGGCACGGGCTGCGGGTCGTGGTGCTGGATCATGCCCGTGCGCCGGGCGAAAAGATCCGCATCTCGGGCGGGGGACGGTGCAATTTCACCAATCTTGCGACCCGGCATGACACCTTCCTGTCGGATGTGCCGCGATTCTGCGCCTCGGCCTTGGCCGGGTTCAGGCCCGAGGATTTCGTCGCGCTGGTGAACCGCGCCGGAATCGCTTGGCACGAGAAGGCGCAGGGGCAGCTTTTCTGCGATGGACGCGCCACCCAGGTCGTGCGGATGCTGGTGGAAAGGATGGGACCGGCCGAGCTGCGGCTGGGCGTTGCCGTGACCGGCATCCTGCCCGGTGAACGGCTGCGGGTCGAGACCTCGGCGGGACCGATCGAGGCCGCGCATGTCGTCGTCGCGACCGGGGGCAAGTCGATTCCGAAGATGGGCGCGACGGGGATCGGCTATGACATTGCCGCAGCCACCGGGCACCGGGTCGTGGATACGCGCCCCGGGCTGGTGCCGCTGACCTTTGCCCGGCAGGACCTGGAACTCTCGGCGCCGCTGGCCGGGGTCGCGGTCGCGGCCCGCGCCTCGCTGCCGGCGCTGAAGGCGCCCCGCCGCAAGGCGATCAGCTTTGACGACCAGTTGCTGTTCACCCACCGCGGGCTTTCCGGCCCGGCCATCCTGCAGATCTCCAGCTACTGGCGGGCAGGGGAGGAACTGGCCCTGGACCTGCGTCCACAGAACGGGATCGCGGCGGCGCTGAAGCTTGCGCGGCGCGAGGGAGGCCGGGTTCAGGTTGCAACGGTGCTGGCCCGGATGCTGCCCGAGCGGCTTGCCGCCGCCATCGTCGATGAGGCGGGCCTTGAAGGCGCGCGGCTGGCCGATCAGCCCGACGTGCGGCTGGGCGCGCTGGCCGACAGGGTCCATGGCTGGCGCATCCGGCCCGTGGGAACCGAGGGTTATCGCACCGCCGAGGTGACGGTGGGCGGCGTGGACTGCCGCGATCTCGATGCCCGCAGCCTGCGCTCGCGCCATGTTCCGGGCCTGTATTTCATCGGCGAGGTCGTGGACGTGACCGGCTGGCTGGGCGGTTACAATTTCCAATGGGCCTGGGCCTCGGGACATGCAGCGGCCAGGGCGATTCTCGGCGCGCCGATGGCCGCCGCGTGATATGATCGCGCCGCACCGGCGGGTGCCGGTGTTCGACGGGCGGGCCTGCTGCCTGTCCGCCCTTCGCCCGGCCGGCTTCGCGGACCGGGCGTCGCGTGTCACCGCGAGGGTGGAGACCGATCATGAATCCGAACAAGGAATTGTGGGAGAAGGGCGACTTCTCGAAGCTCGCCGAGACCATGCGCGGCAGCGCGGATCAACTGGTCGAGGAACTGGGCATCACGCCGGGGATGAAGGCGCTGGATCTTGCCTGCGGGGACGGCGGCACGGCGCTGCCCATGGCGCGGCGCGGGACCGAAGTGCTGGGCGTGGACATCGCCCGCAACCTCGTGGCCGCGGCGCAGGCGCGGGTGGCGGCCGAAGGGCTGACCAACATCCGCATCATTGAGGGCGATGCCTGTGATCTGTCGGCGCTGCCGGACAACGCCTTCGATCTGGTGCTCAGCGTCTTTGGCGCGATGTTCGCGCCCTGCCCGCAGGAGGTCGCGCGCAGCATGGTCCGGGTGGCCAGGCGCGGCGGGCGGATCGTCATGGGCAACTGGATTCCGAACGATCCGACCATGCCTGCCCAGATCCTCAGGATGATGCAGGAATACGGCCCGCCGCCGCCCGAGGGGTTCATCCCGCCAACGGATTGGGGGATCGAGGCGAAGGTGATCGAGCGATTCGGACAGGCGGGCATCCCGCATGAGGCGATCGCCATGCAGCCGTCCATCAAGGAGTTCCGGCTGGATGGCCCGCCCTCGGCCCTGCTGGAGATCTTCCTCAAGTATTTCGGCCCGGTGATCCGGGTGTTCGAATGGCTCGGGCCGGGGCCGCGCGCCGATGAACTGCGCGGCAGGATGCTCGCGCTGATCGAGCGCGAGAATCAGGGGGAAGACGGCAAGACCCTGATCCGGGCGCGCTATCTGCTGGTGACGGTGAAGGTGCCGCAGGTTTCCTAGGGATCAGCCCATCACCGGGTCGGACTTGGCCAGTTGGTCAAAGCGCATCAGGCTGGCGATCAGCGCCGGCATCCGGTCCAGCGGCACCATGTTCGGCCCGTCCGAGGGCGCTCGGTCGGGGTCCTCATGCGTTTCGATGAAGACGCCCGCCACGCCGATGGCGACGGCGGCGCGGGCCATCACCGGCGCGAACTCGCGCTGGCCCCCCGACGATCCGCCTTGGCCGCCCGGCTGCTGGACCGAGTGGGTCGCGTCCATCACCACTGGCCAGCCCGTCCGCGCCATGATCGGCAGGGACCGCATGTCCGCGACCAGCGTGTTGTAGCCGAAGCTGACGCCGCGTTCGGTCAGCAGGATGCGGTCGTTGCCGGTCGAGGCCACCTTGTCGGCCACGTTGCCCATGTCCCAGGGGGCAAGGAACTGGCCCTTCTTGACGTTGACCACCGCGCCCGTGCGGCCGGCGGCCAGCAGCAGGTCGGTCTGGCGCGACAGGAAGGCGGGGATCTGGATGATGTCCGCGACCTCGGCCGCGCGCAGGGCCTGCGCCTCGTCATGCACGTCGGTCAGCACCGGGCAGCCGATCCGGTCGCGCACGGCGGCCAGCATCGCAAGCCCCTCGTCGATACCCACGCCGCGCTTGCCCGACAGCGAGGTGCGGTTCGCCTTGTCGTAGCTGGCCTTGAAGACGAAGCCCGCGCCCGCCGTGGCGCAGGCTTGCGCCAAGGGTTCGGCGATGGACAGGGCGTGGTCCAGCGTTTCCAACTGGCAGGGACCGGCGATCAGGACCAGCGGCAGGTCGTTGCCGAATGTCACGTCCCTCACGGCGACGTGGCGCGGGGCGGTGCTCATGACGACACCTGTTCGCGCAGGATCGAAGCGGTCAGCGACATCATCAGATAGATCCCCGAGAAGATGAGAAAGGCCACGATCGTGTTCTGCAGCGCCTTGGGATAGGTCGCTGCGTCGGGCGGAACCGGAGCCACCGACAGCGAGAGATAGCGCACCTGCTTGTTCGCCTCGACCCGCGCGGCCTCCATCTGCGTGGCGGCTGCCGCCAGCAGTTGCTGCCGGGTGGCGAGGTCGCTTTCGGCGATCCGCAACTGCCCCGTGATCGCCGCCAGCGAGGCGCGGTTGCCGGTATTCTCGGTCAACTGGGCGCGGGTTTCCGCGATCATCTGCTCGATCCGGCTGATGTCGCCCTCGACGCCCTGCACCCGGCTCTGGTTCGGGCGGGGGTTGGACTGAAGCTGCCCCAGTTCCAGCCGCTTTTCGGCCAACTGGGTTTCAAGCGTGCTGATCCGCCCCATGACCGCGCCGCTTTCGGCCATCGGGTCCAGCACCCCAAGCTGCACCTGCAGTTCCTGGATGCGGTCCTGCGACTCCTGCACCTTCCGCTCGGCATCCGCATAGCTTTCGGCGGCACCCTTCATCTGGTCGTCGCGCAGGCGGGCGGACATCTGGTCCACCTGCCCCTCGGCATAGCGGATCAGCGCCAGCGAGAACTGCTCGGACAGTTGGGGGTCGGGGGCAATCACCTCCATGTTGATGACGCCCTCGGTCGGGTCATAGCCGATCTTCACCGACTGATCGTAAAGCTTGTAGGCCTGTTCCGAGGTGGCATCCTCGGGCAGGCGTAGCAGTGCGTCGACCGCCGGGTCCTGGAAGGCGCGGGTGAAGCCCAAGTCGTCGTCCAGCCGCAGCATCGCGCCCCGCGATGTCAGGTAGCTTTGCACCGACACGCTGTCGGGGTTGGTGGCCATGGGCGAGGCGCCCAGCAGGCCCGCCGATTCGCCGCCGAAGCCGCCATCGGCGGTCTGGATCAGGAACTGCGAATGGGTCGCGTAAAGCGGCGTCGCCTGGGTGAAGTAGTACCAGCCCGCGATCAGTGTCGGCAGGCCCACGAAGAAGGCCAGCCGCGCCATCAGGAAGGCCAGCCGCTTGCGGCGGCGGCGGGCGATGTCGCGCTGGATGCGGTAGATTTCCGCCGCGCGGCGTTCCTCGGTCAGCGCCTCGCGCGAGGGCAGTTCGGGACGCCGTGGCGGGCCGACCTCGCCGGGCGGGGGGAGGGGCACGATCTCGCGGCTGCGGCTGCGCTGGGGCCTTCCACCCGGCACGGTGGCCGGGGCGAGAGGCGAGGGCGCGGCCTGCGCCTCGTGGCCCGCGTCCGACAGGATCTTGCCGACCGCGCCGCGGTGGAAGGGGTCGATGCCGCGTTGGCGCAGGCGCAGCACGGCCTCGTATTCCGAGGAAACCTCGATCTCGTGCATGGCGGCGATGCGGGCGGCCATGCGCAACTGGCGCGAGGTCAGGTTCTCGGCCCGGATCGCGGCCAGCGCCGCGGCATCCGCTTCGGCCCCGGGTCCCGCGGGCGCGTTCGCCGCCTGTGGCGGGGTGGCCGCGTCGGCCCCCGGAAAGCGCATGCTGCCGAAGCCGTCGTCCGTGTCGGCAAAGGGCATCTCGGCGCCGGGCTGACCCTGATCTGCGGCCGGTCCCGCCGGTCCGGCCGGGCGGCCGCCCTTGTGCACCTCGACCCTGACGCCCGTGCGCGCAGGCTCTGCCTCGGCGCGGCGCGGGGCGGCATCCGGGCGGACGGCCGACCTTGCCGCTTCGCGGGCGGCGGCGATAGGGGATTCGGACGGGCTGAGATGAAAGCGGCGGACCTTAGGCGGTGTAGTCATAATACTGTTTGGCCTCGTCCAGGGAATCGAACATGTAAAGACGCCCGTCGCGCAAGACGCCCGCGCGGCGGCAGAATTTTTCCAAGGTGGCGGGCTGGTGGGACACCACCACCACGGTTGCGGTCTTCAGCCGGTCATAAAGCACGCTGCCGGCCTTGCGGTTGAATTCCACGTCGGTCGATCCCGGCATCCCCTCGTCGATCAGGTAGATGTCGAAATCCAGCGCCAGCAGCAGCGAGAATGTCAGCCGCGAGCGCATCCCCGAACTGTAGGTGCCGACCGGCTGGTCGAAATATTCGTCGATGTCGCAAAGCCAGCGGCAGAAGGCCGAAACGTAATCGGGGTCCAGCCCGTAGATCCGCGCGATATAGCGCGCGTTCTCGTTGGCCGAGAGCTTGGGGATCACCCCGCCCATGAAGCCTAGCGGGAAGGACACCCGGCAGTCCGCCCGGATCGTGCCCTCGTCGGGCTTTTCCAGCCCGCACATCATGTTGATGATGGTGGTCTTGCCGGTGCCGTTGGGCGCGAGGATGCCCAGCGACTGCCCCAGTTCCACCCGAAACGAGGCCTGGTCAAGGATGACCTTGCGCTGCGTTCCGGTCCAGAACGACTTTGAAACGTTGTCGAATTCCAGCATCCGGCGAAAAGGCGCATGAGACATCGGGCGCCAGCCGCCCGCTTTCAGGGACCGAACATAGGGCGCAGACGCCCTTATGTCCAATCAAACGCAGCGGATCGTGAGAATGCGAGGTGTTATCGTCCCGCCGCGTTCCTATCTGAACCCGCATGACCGACCTGTCCCCGCCCCAAGACCTGCCCGTCGCCGCCGAGTTGCGCGGCTGCCGCCTTTGTGCCGACCGCTTCGCCCTGACCGCGACGGCCCACGCGCCGCGTCCCGTGGTCTGGTTCGCACGGGGCGCGCGGGTGCTGGTGGCCAGCCAGGCGCCGGGGATGCGGGTGCATCACTCGGGCCGGCCCTTCACCGATGCCTCGGGCCAGCGGCTCAGGTCCTGGATGGGGGTGGACGAGGCCACCTTCTACGACCGCGCGCGCGTGGCGATCGTGCCGATGGGCTTCTGCTTTCCGGGCTATGATGCCAAGGGGTCCGACCTGCCGCCGCCCCCGGTCTGCGCGGCGACATGGCGGGCGCGGGTGCTGGAGGAGTTGCAGCCCCGCGTCACCCTGCTGATCGGCGGCTACGCCATCCGCTGGCACTTGGGCCTGCGGGACGTCACCGCCGCCGTGGCGGGCTGGCGGGACCATGCGCCGCGGGTGTTTCCCTTGCCTCACCCGTCCTGGCGGAATACCGGTTGGCTGAAACGCAACCCGTGGTTCGAGGCCGAGCTGGTGCCCGAACTGCGCCGCACGCTGGCCGAGGTGCTGTGACGACGCCCCAGACCGAACTCGACCGCCTTTGCGCGCATGTGCCCTTCCACGACGCGGACCCGGTCCAGCGCGCGGCGGTCCTGCGGCGGCTGGCCGATACGGAACTGCACGCCGCCCTTGTGTCCGAGCCTGCGGGCGACCGGGCCGAGTTGCGGATGTTCGACCTGCCGGGCGGCGCGGTGGCGCTGGCCTGCGACGACGATGCGGCGCTTGCCGGGTTCCTCGGCGGGCCGGTCGCCCATGTTTCGCTACCGGGCCGGATTCTGGCGCGGGAACTGGCCGAGGCGGGGTTGGGGCTGCTGGTCAACCCCGGCCGCCCGTCCGAGATGCTGCTGGACGCAGGTGCGCTGGGCTGGCTGATCGCGGCCCTGGCCGAGGCGCCCGAGGCGGGCGAGGCTGCCCCCCGCCGCCTGACCGCGCCCCGCCCCAATGCGGTCGGGACGGTGGCCGAGCCGCTCGCCACCCGGCTGGGCGACATGGCGGGGATGGTGGCAGGCGCGGCGCTGGTGGGCGTGGACTGGCAGGACGGGCGGCAGGGGCACCTGATCGTCGTGGCCGGCGCCGGCAACCCCGACAGGCCGGCGATTGCCAAGGCGCTGGCGGAACTGATCGCCTTTTTGCCGCCGGTCGAGGGCGGCGTGGATGTCACCTTCGAGGACCTGCCGCTGCCGCAAGGCGCCGTGCGGATCGAGGCGGTGGCCGTGCCGAAACCCGAACCCAAGCGCCGCGATCCCGACGCCCCGCCCCGGCTGCGCTGACGCCTCACGTTACGGCAGCGTTGCTGTCCTTGCACAATCCTGACCAAATCAAATCGCGCTTCTGGCTGCGCTGACCTTCTCGCATTTCAGCCAAGCTGCCGCCTTTTGCTCTTGGCGATCTCGGCACGCTTGCTGCTTTCATGCGGTCGTTGTTTGGCGCTGACCGTTAGTAGCCCCGTGTCCGGTCCACCAGATGCAGCAGGGGCCGCCCCTCCATGGCGCGGCGCAGGTTCTCGGCGGCGACCGGCGCGGCAGTCGCAGGGCGGGTGTCGGCGGCGATATGCGGGGTCACCGTCACGCCCGGATGCGCCCAGAAGGGATGGCCGGGCGGCAGCGGCTCGGTGCGGAAGACGTCCAGCACGGCATGGGCCAGCCGCCCCTCGTCCAGCGCGGCCAGCAGCGCCTCGTCGTCCAGCACCGTCCCGCGTCCGGGGTTCAGCAGGAAGGCCCCTTGCGGCAGCATCGCCAGCCTCTGCGCATCCAGCAGGTTCCACGTCCCGGGCGTGTCGGGCAGCAGCGAGATCAGGATCTCCGCCCCCTCCAGCGCCTGCGGCAGCGCATCCGCCCCCAGCACCCGAATCCCCGGAACTGCGCGGCCCGAGGCTGACCAGCCCGTGACGGGAAAGCCCGCGCCCTGCAGCTTCTCGGCCACCGCCCGCCCCAACTCTCCCATCCCGAGGATCGTGACCGGGCGTTCCGAGGCCAGCGGCGGCACCAGCCCGTTCCGCCACTGCCCGTCCTGCAGGTAGCGGTCCATCCCCAGATGCAGCCGCATGGTCCAGCCGAGGCACCATTCCGCCATCCCCTGCGCCAGCCCCGGATCGACCATCCGGCACAAGGGCTGGGTCAGCGTCTTGTTGCCCACGATCCGCTCGACCCCGGCCCAGAGGCTTTGCACCACGCGGGCGCGGGTGAAGGGGCGGAAGTCCATCGGCTCGCCCGTGTCGGGGTAGCCCGGCGCATAGATCAGCGCGTCGAAGCTGGCCGGGTCGCCGTCGCGGCAAAGCTCCATCTCGGGGCAGGCGGCGCGCAGGGCGGGGGACCATTCGTCCCAGAGGCGCGAAGGGGCGGCGAAGAAGACGCGCATCACCGGGGCCTGTTCACGTGGGCGGATTGCACAAGGCCGAAGGCCATCAGCAGGATCATCAGTTGCGTGCCGCCATAGCTGACCATCGGCAGGGGCACCCCCACGACCGGCATCAGGCCCATGACCATCCCCATGTTGACCGCGAAATACAGAAAGAACGTGCCCCCGATCCCCAGCGTCATGAGGCTGGCGAAACGGTCGCGGTTGGTCATCGCCGAATAGATGCAGAAGGCGATGATGAGGGCGTAAAGCCCCAGCAGCGTGATCGAGCCGACGAAGCCGAATTCCTCGGCCAGCGTGGTGAAGATGAAGTCGGTGTGCTTTTCGGGCAGGAAGTTCAGCCGGCTCTGCGTGCCCTGCATGAAGCCCCGCCCCGACCAGCCCCCGGACCCCAGCGCGATCTGCGCCTGGGTGATGTTGTAGCCCGCCCCCAGCGGGTCGGTGGTCGGGTCAAGGAAGGTGTCGATGCGCCGATACTGGTAGTCGTGCAGCAACTGCCATTCCGTCCCGCGGCTGCGCATGACCGCGAAGACCAGCCCGCCCACCGCGCCGATCACGGCCGCGAAATACCACAGGCTGACGCCCGCCACGAACATCATGATGCCGCCGCCCGCGACCAGCATGACCGAGGTGCCAAGGTCCGGCTGCGCCAGCACCAGCCCGGTCGGCAGCAGGATCAGCGCGACCGGGATCAGCACCCACAGCGGCCGCGACACACGGGCAAGGTCCAGCCAGGCGTAATAGGTCGCCAGCACCAGCACGAGCGCGATCTTGCTGATTTCCGACGGCTGCAGCTTGATCGGCCCGATGTCCAGCCATCGCTGCGCCCCCATGGCATTGTGGCCGACGATGTCCACGGCCAGCAGCAGCCCGAGACAGACGACATAGGCCGCGACCGAGATCGAGCGCCAGAACCAGACCGGGGTGAAGGCCAGCGCGATCATGGCGACGAAGCCGACGGCGAAGCGTTCCACCTGCGGCTCGACCCAGGCCTCGGCCCGGCCGCCCGCGACCGAATAAAGCATCAGGAATCCGGTCGAGGCCACCGCTGCCAGAAGAAGGGTCAGCGGCCAGTTCAGATGCAGGATCTTGCGCCAGCCGGCCGGCGCATGGTCGGGCTTGTAGTCGAGATAGCTGCTCATGCCGCCCGCCTCATGCCCGCGCTCGCCCGGTGCCCGCCTGCGCCACGGGCGAGGGTGCAAGCCGCATCCGGCCCAGCATCTCGGCGATGCCGTCGCGCTGTTCGGACGGATAGGCGTCAAGGGGGGGCAGGCCCCCGGCCAGCGCGTAAAGCAGGATGTCCCGCGCGATGGGTGCCGCCACCGCCGAGCCGCCGCCGCCATGTTCCACAACGACCGACACCGCATAGCGCGGGGCATCGAAGGGCGCGTAGCAGACGAACAGCGCGTGGTCGCGGCGGTTCCAGGGCAACTGGTCGTTGCGGATGACGCCGCGGGCGCGTTCGGCCGCGGTGATGTTGCGGACCTGGCTGGTGCCGGTCTTGCCCGCCATCCGCCATTCCGCCCGCTGGATGCGCGCCCGCGCGGCCGTGCCGCTGCCGCCGTTCATCACCGCATCCATCCCGGCGCGGGCCGTGGTCAGATGCGCCGGCGACAGCCCCAGATCGGCAAAGACCGGATCGGGGGCGACCATGCCTTCCACGGCGCGGACGAGGCGCGGCCTGACCTCCAGCCCCGTCGCCACCCGCGCGGTCATCACCGCCAGTTGCAGGGGCGAGGCCAGCACATAGCCCTGCCCGATCGAGGCGTTGATGCTGTCGCCGACATGCCATTCCTGATCGTGGCGCGCCCGCTTCCAGGCGCGGTCGGGGGCGATCCCTTCGGCAATGGCGGACATGGGCAGGTCATGCCGCACCCCGATGCCCAGCAACCGCGCCATGGCGGCGATGCGCTCGATCCCGATCTTCTGCGCCAGTTCATAGTAATAAACGTCGCAAGACCGTTCGAGGCTGGCCACCGCCGCGACCGAGCCATGGCCGCCCCTGCTCCAGCAATGAAAGCGGCGGCCCGCGACCGTCGTGTGGCCGGGGCAGTGATGGCGGGTGCGGCTGTCGATCAGGCCTGATTCCAGCCCCGCCAGAAGCGTGACCATCTTGAAGGTCGAGCCGGGCGGATAGACACCCTGCACCGTCTTGTCGGCCAACGGCCGGTGGTCATGTTCCATCAGCGCCCTGTAATCGGCGCCGGAAATCCCCCGCACGAACAGGTTGGGGTCGAAGACCGGCGACGAGGCGCTGGCGAGGATGTCGCCGTTGCGCACATCCATCACCACGGCGGCGGCGCTTTCCTCGCCCAGCCGCTGGACGGCGAAGTTCTGCAGGCCCGCGTCCAGCGTCATCTGCACCGTCTCGCCCTGCTGGCCCTCGATCCGTTCCAGCTCGCGCATCTCGCGGCCGGCGCTGTTGACCTCGACCCGGCGGGTGCCGGCCTTGCCGCGCAGCCGGTCCTCCAGCTTGGCCTCGACCCCCAGCTTGCCCAACTGGAACTCGGGCAGCATCAGCACGGGATCGGGGTTTTCCATCTTCGACAGGTCATAGTCGGAGACCGGCCCGACATAGCCCAGCACATGGGCGAAATCGCCCGCGCGGGGATAGCTGCGCGACAGGCCCGCCTCGGGCGTCACGCCGGGCAGGGCAGGCGCGTTGACGGCGATGGAGGCGAACTGATCCCATGTCAGGCGGTCGGCGACGATCACGGGGGTGATGGCGCTGCGCTTGTCGATTTCCGCCAGCAGCGCGGCCACGGCGGTGTCGGTCATCGGCACAAGCTGCCGCAGCCGGGCAAGCACCAGCGCGGGGTCGCCCGCCTCTTCTTTCGTGATGGTGGCGCGGTAATTGGCCTCGTTCCCGGCGATGACGATGCCGTTGCGGTCGTGGATCAGGCCACGCGCGGGCGGCAGCAGCCGGATCTTGATCGAGTTGCCGTCGGACAGCAGCCGGAACTCGTCGGCGCGGTCCAGTTGCATCGTCTTCAGCCGCCAGCCCAGCGTCGCCACCACGGCGGCCTGGATCGCGCCCAGCATCAGGGCGCGGCGGCGGATGCTGCTGCTGCTGTCGGAAATGTCGCGGGCGGATTTCTTCATGGCTCAGCCGAGTTCAAAGGCGCCGCGCCGGCTGCGGCGCAGCCCGAGGGCCGACAGCATCCCGGCGACAAGGGGATAGGCGCCGATCGTGGCGATCAGGCGCAGGACATCCTGCCCCGGCGGCGGCAGCGGCGCCAGCGTCGGAGGGACAAGGAACACAGTGCGGATCACCCGCTCGGACAGCACCATCAGACCCATCAGCATCGCCACGCGCAGCCATTCAACCAGAAATCCCTGGTCGCGCCAACGCTGCTGTCGCTGCCGCGCGACTTCCGTCGCCATCACGGCAAGGGCCGCGCCAAGGCCGGGGGGCTGCAGGGTCAGGATGTCGGCGATCAGCATGACGGCGGCAATCGCCAGAACCGGCACCTGTTCGGGCCGCCGCAGCACCCAGGCGAAGGTCAGGGCGAGAAGCCAGTCCGGCCCCGGCCACCCGATCCGGCCCGGCGCAAGCGGCAGCAGCGCAACGACGATCAGCGCCAGCGAGGCCAGCAGATACAGGGTCAGGCCCAGAAGCTGGCGGTGGCGGTGGGGAACCGGCATGGCTCAGTCGCTCACTTGCGCTTCGCGGTCGGCCTCGGGCGCGGGCGACAGGGCGGGGACGGGGGCGGTCGCCAGCGCGGCGGCCTGGTCGGTGGGGGTGGGGACGGGTTGCGGCAGTTGCGGGCCGATCATCCCCGGCTCGGGCGGCAGGATCAGCACGCCGCTGTCCGCCAGTTGCTCGGCCGGGTGGCTGCGAAGGACGCGCAGGAATTCCAGCCGGCCGTAGTCGGCGGCCAGCCGCACCCGCATCCGCCGGTCGGTGGTCTGAACGGCCTGTCCCACCAGCAGCCCCGGCGGGAACAGCCCGCCGTCGCCGGATGTGATCACGCGGTCGCCGGGGCGGATGTTTTCGGGGCTTTCCATGAAATCCAGATAGGGCAGGGCAGTGTTGTCCCCCGTCAGCAGCGCCCGCTGCCCCGAGGGCTGGATCGTCACCGGCAGGCGCGAGGACGGGTCGGTCAGCAGCATCACCCGGCTGGTGGTTTCCCCCACGCCCGAGATGCGGCCGACAAGGCCCAGCCCGTCCATCGTGGCCCAGCCTTCGAGGATGCCGTCGCGCGCCCCGCGGTTCAGCAGCACCGACTGGCGGAAGGCGGTGCCGCTGTCGGCCAGCACCACGCCCGAAACCCCCGTCAACGCCGGGTCCAGCCGGACGTTGTTCTGCGCCAGAAGCTTGGCGTTTTCCTGTTCCAACTGGACGGCGGCCTCTTTCCAGGCGCTCATCCGCTGCAATTCGCGCCGCAATTCCTGGTTCTGCTCGTAGAGCCGCTGGTAGGACTGGAAGCTTGCGACCATGCGGCTGGCGGCCGTGACCGGCACCATCGCCCAGTCCATCGACGGCAGGAAACGGTCCACGACGGCCGCGCGCATCCGTTCCGCCCGCGGGCTGTCGATGCGCCAGAAGACGAAGACCGCCATCAGCACCATGACCAGCAGCGCCACGAGGATGCGGCGCATCGGCCTGGCATAGTCATAGCCGCGGCGGGCCATCCAGGCCGCCTCAGCTGTCGTAATCGATGACGTGGCGAAGCTGCTTTTCGTATTCCAGCGCCTTGCCGGTGCCCAGCGCCACGCAGTTCATCGGCTGGTCGGCAAGGCCGACCATCAGCCCCGTCTGCTCGCGGAGCGCAAGGTCCATCTCGCCCAGCATCGCGCCGCCGCCGGTCAGCATCACGCCCCGGTCCACGATGTCGGCGCCAAGGTCGGGGGGCGTCGCTTCCAGCGCGATCATCACCGCGTCGCAGATCTGCTGGACCGGCTCGGCCAGCGCCTCGGCGATCATGGCCTGGGTCAGTTCGACCTCTTTCGGGACGCCGTTCAGCAGGTCCCGGCCGCGCACCATCAGGGTGGCGCCGCGCCCGTCATCGGGCATCCGGGCGGTGCCGATCGAGGTCTTGATCCGCTCGGCCGTGCTTTCGCCGATCAGCAGGTTGTGGTGGCGGCGCAGGTAGTTGATGATCGCCTCGTCCATCCGGTCGCCGCCCACGCGCACGCTGCGGGCATAGACGATGTCGCCCAGCGACAGCACCGCGACCTCGGTGGTGCCGCCGCCGATGTCCACGACCATGCTGCCGGTGGGTTCGGTGATCGGCATCCCCGCGCCGATGGCCGCGGCGATGGGTTCCGCGATCAGCCCGGCGCGGCGGGCGCCCGCCGACAGGACCGACTGCCGGATCGCCCGCTTTTCGACGGGGGTGGCGCCATGGGGCACGCAGACGATGACCTTGGGCTTGGACAGCGAACCGCGCCGGATCGCCTTCTTCATGAAATGCTTGATCATTTCCTCGGCGCTGTCGAAATCGGCGATGACGCCCTCGCGCATCGGGCGGATCGCCTCGATGCTGCCGGGGGTGCGGCCCAGCATCAGCTTGGCATCCTCGCCCACGGCCAGGATCTGCTTCTTGCCGTCCTTGACGTGATAGGCCACGACCGAGGGCTCGTTCAGGATCACGCCCTTGCCCTTGACGTAGATCAGCGTGTTCGCGGTTCCCAGATCGATCGCGATGTCGGTCGAGAACAGACCGAAGAATGCCATGGTGAAGTCCCTTCCGTGCCTGCCCGGCCCCGCTTTTCGTTCTGCCCGACCTTGATGGGTCGGCGGCGGCCGCGGCCCCATATAGGCAACCGCGCAACTTCGGGAAAGCGGATTCACGCATAAGGTGAGACCGGTCGGCTGGCGCTTGTGCTAGGCTTTCCCCCACGGGTTCCAACGTAAAGGAGAGGACGCATGGCGAAGACGGTGCAACAGATGCTCGACGCGGCGAATGCCGTTGTGCCCAAGGTGGACACGACCGAGGCGCGGCGGCTGGTCGAGCAGGAAAACGCGCTGCTGGTCGATCTGCGCGACTCGGCCGAGATCGAAAAGACCGGCAGGCTGAAGGGTGCGGCGGCGGTGCCGCGCGGGATGCTGGAGTTCCGGGCGGATCGCGAAAGCAAGTATCACGACCCGGCCTTCGACCCGGCGCGGCCGATGGTGCTTTACTGCGGATCGGGTGGACGCGCGGCGCTGGCGGGGCAGACCCTGACCGAGATGGGGTATCACAGCGTCTACAACCTCGGCGGCTTCCAGCAGGCGGCCGATGCCGGGATGGAAACCGAGCAATAGAAAGGGGCGGCCTGCGCCGCCCCGTCCGGTTCAGTGGGAATACATGCTGACGGCCTTGGTGTCGGCATCGGGCGCGGTCTTTTCACGCCGCACCTTCAGCCGGTTCAGCGCGCCGACATAGGCTTTCGCGCTGGCGAGGATCGTGTCGGTATCCGCCGCCTGCCCGGTGGCGATGCGGCCGTCCTCCTCCATCCGCACGCTGACGGTGGCCTGGGCGTCGGTGCCCTCGGTCACGGCATGGACCTGGTAAAGCTGCAGCCGCCCGTGGTGCTGGAACATCGCATCGACGGCGTTGAAGGCCGCGTCCACCGGGCCGTCGCCCTGCCGCGTCTCTGTCTGTTCCCGGTCGCCCACGACCATGGTCAGGGTGGCCATCGCGGGCTCTCCGCCGCCGCAGACCACGCGCAGCTTCTTCACCTGCAGGTAGTCGCTGTCGGTATTGGCGCTGCTGTCCTGCATCAGCGCGACGAGATCGTCGTCATAAACCTCTTTCTTGCGGTCGGCGAGATCCTTGAAGCGCACGAAGACATCGTTCAGCTGGTTCGCGCTGATGTCATAGCCAAGGTCGGCCAGCTTGGCGCGCAGCGCGGCGCGGCCCGAATGCTTGCCCATGGCGATGTTGGTCTCGTTCAGCCCGATGTCGGCGGGCTTCATGATCTCGAAGGTCTCGACGTTCTTCAGCACGCCGTCCTGGTGGATGCCGGATTCGTGCAGGAAGGCGTTCTTGCCGACGATGGCCTTGTTGAACTGGATGGGGAAGCCCGAGACCTGCGCCACCCGGCGCGAGATGCCCATGATCTTCTTCGTGTCGATGCCGGTCGTGAAGGGCATGATGTCGTGGCGCACCTTCATCGCCATCACCACCTCTTCCAGCGCGGTGTTGCCGGCGCGCTCGCCCAGACCGTTGATGGTGCATTCGATCTGCCGCGCACCCGCCTCGACGGCGGCGAGGCTGTTCGCGGTCGCCATGCCAAGGTCGTCGTGGCAGTGGGTGGCAAAGATCACGCTGTCGGCGCCCGGCACCCGTTCCAGCAGCATGCGGATCAGCGCCGCCGATTCGCGCGGCGCGGTGTAGCCGACGGTGTCGGGGATGTTGATCGTGGTGGCGCCGGCCTTGATGGCGATTTCCACCACGCGGCAGAGATAGTCATGTTCCGTCCGCGTCGCGTCCATCGGCGACCATTGCACGTCCTCGCAGAGGTTGCGGGCATGCGTCACCGTCTGGTGGATGCGGTCGGCCATCTCGTCCATCGTCAGGTTCGGGATGGCGCGGTGCAGCGGCGAGGTGCCGATGAAGGTGTGGATGCGCGGCCTGCGCGCATGGCGCACCGCTGCCCAGGCGCGGTCGATGTCGGGGATCTGGGCGCGGGCCAGCCCGCAGATGACCGAGGTCTGCGCCTGCTTCGCGATCTCGCTGACGGCGGCGAAGTCGCCCTCGGACGCGATTGGGAAGCCCGCCTCGATCACGTCCACGCCCATCTCGTCCAGCATCTGGGCGATTTCCAGCTTTTCGGCATGGGACATGGTCGCGCCCGGCGACTGCTCGCCGTCGCGCAGGGTGGTGTCGAAGATGATGACGCGGTCGGGATCGCGGGTGTCGGTGGTGGTCATGGTGCTTCTTTCTGGCTGTCGGGGGAAGAAGCCGGGCGCTGCGCTTGACTGAGCGGCGGCCCGGCGGACCCGCTCAGCGCAGCGTAAGAAGCAGCAGACCGCGGAGATTCACGACCAAACGGGCGCCCGGCTGGGTGCCGGCGTCGATCGTCGTGGCCATGGGCATGATCCGCGTCATGGCGGCGACTATACCCGCCCCTTCGCGGTTGAAAAGGGGAAAGCGCGACTTTTCGCCTCAGCCCCGTCCCGGACCCCGCGCGCCGACCCGCGGAAAGTCGATCGCCGGGCAGCGGTTCTGCACCACCGTCATCCCGGCGGCACGGGCCTTTTCCGCCGCACCCTCGTGCATGACGCCGATCTGCATCCAGACCGTCTTCAGCTCCGGCAGGCAGGCCAGCGCCTCGTCCACGACCGGCGGCACGGAATCGGACCGGCGGAAGATGTCCACCATGTCCACGGCCTCCGATTCGGGAATGTCCGAAAGCGAGGCATAGGTCGTCTCGCCCAGAATCGTCTCGCCCGCATGGCCGGGGTTCACTGGAATGATGCGATAGCCCATCTCCTGCAGGAAGCGGGCGACGCCATGGCTGGGCCGCTCGGGCTTGGGGGACAGCCCAACGATTGCAATGGTCTGGGTCTCGGATGCGATGCGGGCGATGTCGGCTGCGGTCATGCTGCGTTCCCCTTGGGCTTTCCGTTTCATGGACAGGCCATGCTTCAAATGAAAAAGCGCCCGGTCGAAACCGGGCGCAAGTCGCGGAACGAGGGACAGTGATCTGAACGAGACCGTTCCGTGGTCAGGTTCATGATGTAAATGTGCATCATTCCGCCGAAGTTCCAACCTTCTCGCGAAAACGTGAAGATTCTATCTACCTATGCGTTTCCACTGGCTGGCGGCGCGGTCCAGGACGCCCTGCGGGTCGTCGCCAAGCCGCCGCCGCGCCTCGGGCGAGCTGGTCAGGTAAAGCGTCCGGCCGATGACGACGAACAGATCCGGCTGGCCGGCGCGACGCTCTCCTTCCGACAGGGCCACGGGGCAGTTGCCGCCGAAGGCGGGGGCATAGGCGCGGGGATCGGCCTCGAAGGCAGCGCGGTTGGCCTCATTGGCAAAGCGCCATTCATGTCCCTTCCAGTGGGTCGAGATCGAGGGCTCGCCGCCCACCACCCGGCCCGCATCGCGCAGGCTGACCGCGTCCATGCCGCCCAGCGCCTGCGCCTCTGCCGGGGCCAGCGGCGCGGCGGCCATGGCGGCGGCGGCAAGCAGCGCCAGAAGCGGCCGGGCAGGGCGCGGCGGTCGCCGCAAAGCCGATCCGATCAGGGAAACAGGCCGGGACTGCAAATGACGATCGACAAAGGACATGCGGTCGATGTCGCATCGCGCAGGCCGCCGCGCAACGCCGCGCCGCCCCGGCTCGCCGCAACGTGACGAGCCGTGCGGCCACCTCGCAACAGTCGCGCGTGACGTGATCAACCTGTGCTTGCGGCATACAGCGCAATGGCCGCCGCGTTCGACACGTTGAGCGAGCCGAAGCCGGCGGCGAAAGGTATCCGCACCACCCGGTCGCAGGTTTCGCGCGTCTTTTCCCGCAGGCCCGGCCCCTCGGCGCCCAGCACAAGGCAGATCGCGCGACCCGGCAGATCCGCCAGCGCCTCGGGCAGCGTGGCATCGCCCGTGCCGTCCAAGCCGAGGACGACATAGCCCATGTCCTTTAGCTCGGTCAGCGCTTCGGCAAGGTTCGTGACCCGCAGGTAGGGCTGGCGTTCCAGCGCCCCCGAGGCCGTCTTGGCCAGCGCCCCGGTTTCCGGCGCGGCATGGCGGGCGGTGGCGACCACGGCCCGCGCCCCGAAGACCTCGGCCGAGCGCAGGATCGCGCCGACATTGTGCGGATCGGTCACCCGGTCCAGCGCCACGACCAGCGGGCGGGTGCCCTCGGGGCCTTCGGTAGCGACATCGGCCAGCTTGCCCCATGCCAGCGGCCTGACCTCGACCGCAGCACCTTGGTGGACGCTGTCGGGGGCCAGCGGCACCTCGCGGTCGAAAACGCGGGCATCGACGATCTCGGGGGTCATTCCCGAACCCGCCACGGCATCCGCCAGCCGGTCGGCGGCGTTGCGCGTCAGCACCAGCCGCAGCCGCGTGCGGGCCGGGTTCATCAGCGCGTCCCGGACCGCGTGCAGCCCGAACAGCCACAGCGTTTCGGCCGCGGCGGCGCGTTTCGCGCGTTCCTTGTCGATGACCCATGTGGGCTTCTTCGGCCGGGCGGGGCGGGGGGGATTGGTCATGCGAACTCCTGTCCCACGGGTGATTGCAGCGGGTGTGGGCGGGATGCAAGCGCGCCCGTGCGGAAGCGCTTGACCAGCGCCCGCGCCGGGGCTAATCACCCCCGGCGTCGGGCGACGTGCTGCAAGGTGCGGCAGCGGACTGTAACTCCGCCGGGGAGACCCATGCCTGGTTCGATTCCAGGGTCGCCCACCACTCTCCCTTTTCAGGCCGGGCAGATGGTGGCCGCTGATCGCCACAAAAGGGGATGCAGATGCCGGACAGCACCGATCGCAACAGCCGCCAGGCCGAACGCGAGGCCCGCAAGGCCCGGCGCATCGCCGAACGCGAAGCGGTGCGGGTCGAGCGTCAGGCGGAACGCGCCGCGCGCACGAAGCCTGCGGACAAGGACCGCAAGGCCGCTGCCACGCCTCCGCCGGACACCGCCCTTGAAAGCGCCGCCGCCCATCCGGTCACGCCCGAGTTCGACATCCTCATCGTCGCACAGGGCGGAGGGATCGACCGGCAGGCCGCGATCCTTGCCGCCAGCCTGCGCCGCAACGCGCCGGGTTTCCGCGGCCGCCTGATTGTCGCCGAACCGCAGCCGGAAGGCGCGTGGTCCGGCACCGACCCGCGCATGTCGGCCGAGGCCCGCGCCGCGCTTGACGCCCTTGGTGCCGACATCCGCCCGCTGATCGCCCGCGACTTCGGCCGCAGCTACCCTTACGGCAACAAGATCGAGGCGCTGGCGCTGCTCGACCCCGGCCGGCCCTTCCTGTTTCTCGACAGCGACACGCTGATCCTCGGCGACATCGGCGCGCTGCCCTTTGATTTCGCCCGGCCTTCGGCCTCGATGCGGCGCGAGGGAAGCTGGCCCCAGCCTCCGGCCTATCGCCAGACCTACGCCTCGATCTGGCGCTCGCTTTACGACCGTTTCGGGCTGGACATGGACGGCGCGCTGGACCTGACCCAGCCCGATGAGCATTGGGAGCGGTTCCTTTACTTCAACGCCGGCTGGTTCTTCGGCGCGGACGGTCCCGAATTCGGCCGCCGTTTCCGCGACTGGGCGGTGGCCGTCCGCGACGATCCGGGCGAGGCGCTGGCCTGCCAGTCGCTGGACCCCTGGCTCGATCAGGCGGTGCTGCCGCTGGTGATCCACAGCTTCGGCGGCGGCCGCCCCGGCCCGGAACTGGCCGGACTGGACGGCGAAGTGACCTGGCATTATCGCAACCTGCCCCTGCTTTACGCCCGTGGGCCCCAGCACGCCATCGACGAGTTCGAGGCCATCGCCGCCATGCCCGGGATAGCGCCCCTGCTGTCGGGCTGGCAAGCGGCCGAGCGGTTGATCGGCGATGGCACCGGCCGTCGCAAGATCCGGCCGATGTTCACGGACACTCCGCCGCTCGCCCCGGAACGCGGCATCCGCAGGCGGCTGAAGCAGGCCGAACTCTGGTTCGACTGACCGGGGCTTCGAACGGTTGCAAATATCCCGGGCTTCCGAGCGCCCGGACCATCCGGCGGGTTGTTTTCAGGGAGGAAGGCCCCCGCCGCGGCGCGGTCCCGACGCGGCGGGGGCAGCGCCCGCTGCGGTCCTGCCGTTGCACCCCCGCATCCTCTTGCGCTAAGCCGAGCCGTCCTTCGACAAGGAGCCGACCATGCCCGATACAGACATCTCCCGCCGCGCCACCGTTGCCCGCAAGACGGCAGAAACCGACATCACGGTGACTGTTGATCTGGACGGGCGCGGCCGGTCCCGCAGCCGGACAGGCGTGGGCTTCTTCGACCACATGATCGACCAGTTGGCCCGCCATTCGCTGATCGACATTGACCTGCAGGCCACGGGCGACCTGCATATCGACGACCATCACACGGTCGAGGATTGCGGCATCGCGCTGGGGCAGGCGCTGGGACAGGCGCTGGACACCAAGCGCGGCATCCGCCGCTACGGCAGCTTCCACCTGGCGATGGACGACGCCCTGATCCGCGCGGCGCTGGACCTGTCCGGGCGGCCCTTCCTTGTCTGGAACGTGCCCTTCCCGGCGCAGAAGATCGGCAGCTTCGACACCGAACTGGTGCGCGAGTTCTTCCAGGCGCTGTCCACCCATGGCGGCATCACCCTGCATGTGGACCGGCTGCACGGGCTGAACGCGCATCACATCGCCGAGGCCACCTTCAAGGCCGTGGCCCGTGCCCTGCGCGAAGCGGTCGAGCCGGACCCGCGCATGGGGGACGAGCTGCCCTCGACCAAGGGGGCGCTTTAAGATGCGCGTGGCCCTGATCGACTATGAAAGCGGCAACCTTCATTCGGCGGCCAAGGCGGTGGCGCTGGTCGGCGCGAAACGCGGCGCCGAGGTTCAGGTCACGTCCGACCCCAAGGTGATCGCCCGCGCCGACCGGATCATCCTGCCGGGCGACGGCGCCTTTCCTGCCTGCCGGGCGGCCTTCGACGCCGTCCCCGGCCTGCACGAGGCGCTGGAACGGGCCGTGACGCAGCGCGGCGTCCCCTTTCTGGGCATCTGCGTCGGAATGCAGATGCTGGCGGACGAGGGGCTGGAATACCGCCCGACCCCGGGCTTCGGCTGGATCGCCGGCCGGGTGGAACGGATCGCCCCTTCGGACCCCCGCCTGAAGGTGCCCCACATGGGCTGGAACGACCTGATCCTCCACCGCCCGCATCCGGTGCTGGACGGCGTGCATTCGGGCGGCCACGCCTATTTCGTCCACAGCTGGCATTTCGTCACCGAGCGCCCCGAGGACCTGGTCGCCTCGGTCGATTACGGCGGCCCCGTTACGGCAGCGGTGGGCCGCGACAACATCCTGGGCCTGCAGTTCCACCCCGAGAAGTCGCAGGCGCTGGGCCTTCGCATCCTCGGCAATTTCCTCGACTGGAGACCCTGAGCGTGGCCACGGGGCTTTTCCCCTTGGCTCACTCGCGGGGGGTTCCGGCAAGGAAGATTGAAGGGAGAGGTCAGCGGTCCGGCATGGCAGCGCGCAGCGACTCACTGCCCTCGGACTCGATCGGCTCGCCGAAGCGGCCAAGCATACGGGCCATGATCTGGTCCCGCGACTGGCGGTAAAGCGCCAGCTTCGCCTCGCGCGCCTCGGTGATCCCCGAGGGGTCCATGATCGGCCAGTATTCCACGTCCAGATGGAAATGCCGCGTCAGTTCCAGCGACTGGTGCTTGCTGGCGGGCGACAGCGCCACGATCAGGTCGAACTGCCCGAGGTCGTCGCCCCAGTCGCGCATGTCCTCGAAGCTGCGGGTGCGGTGGCGTGACAGCTCGATCCCGATCTCGTGGCAGACGGTGATGGCGAAGCCGTCGATCTCCATGTCGTTGTGAACGCCCGCCGACTGCACATAGGCCTGGCGCCCATAGAACTTCTTCATCATCCCCTCGGCCATGGGCGAGCGGATGGCATTGTGATCGCAGCAGAACAGGACCGAGTTCGGGATACCTGTCTTGGCCTCCACGGGGGTTATTCCGCCACCAGCGCGCAGATCAGGGTGAACAGTCGGCGCGAGGTGTCGATGTCCACCCTGGCCTTGCCGTCGAGCCGTTCCTGCAGGGTCCGCGCGCCTTCGTTGTGGATGCCGCGCCGGGCCATGTCGATGGCCTCGATCTGCGCGGGGGGCAGGCGCTTGACCGCGTCGAAATAGCTTTCGCAGATCTGGAAATAATCCTTCACCACCTGCCGCAGGGGACCCATCGCCAGATGGAACTCGGCCAGCCTTTCGCCGGCTTCCGAGGACAGCTCGAACACCAGCCGCCGGTCGCGCACCGCCAGCAGCAGCGCATAGGGGCCATCCGGCGCGGGCTGGTCGGGGCGGCCGGGCAGGGCGAGGCTGTTGTCTTCCAGCAGGTCGAAGATAGCGACACGACGCTCCTGCTCCATCTCGGGTGTGGCCGGGGGCAGGGCGGAATCGTCGATCTCGACGCGGATCAGGCGATCGGTTGTCATCGGGCGTGCCCCTTGCTGCGCTGCCCCTGTGGGCGGGTGCCAAGATCACGGCAAGCGCGGGATCATTCAAGCGGGAAACACGTCAGCCCCGGTTCAGCGTGGCCAGCCGCGCCTCGATGGAACGGGCATGGGCGGAAAGCCCCTCGGACAGGGCCAGCCGCACCGCCGCAGGTCCGATGGCCGACAGCGAGCCGGGGTCCAGCCGCGACAGCGTCGTGCGCTTGAGGAAATCCATCACCGACAGCCCGGACGAGAACCGCGCCGAGCGTGCCGTCGGCAGGACATGGTTCGGCCCGCTGACATAATCGCCCGCCGCCTCGGGCGTCCAGCCGCCCAGGAAGATGGCGCCGGCGTGGTTGACCTGAGCGGCCAGTGCGTCCGGGTCGTCCACGCAAAGCTCCAGATGCTCGGGCGCGATACGGTCTGACAGCGCCGCCGCCTCGGCCAGATCGCGGGTCACGATCACCGTGCCGTGGTCGCGCCAGCTTGCGCCGGCGATGGCGGCGCGGGGAAGGGTGGGCAGCAGCCGCTCGACCTCGGCTGCGATGGCCTGCGCCAGCGAGGGGTCCGGCGTGATCAGGATCGCCTGTGCGTCCGCGTCATGTTCCGCCTGCGCCAGCAGGTCCAGCGCCAGCCATTCCGGGTTCTGCGCCCCTTCCGCGATCACCAGCACCTCGGACGGCCCGGCGATGCTGTCGATGCCCACGCGGCCGAAGACCTGCCGCTTGGCCGCCGCGACATAAGCGTTCCCCGGCCCGGTGATCTTGTCCACCGGACGGATCGTCTCGGTCCCATAGGCCAGCGCCGCAATCGCCTGCGCCCCGCCGATGCGATGAATCTCATCGACCCCGGCGATCCGGCAGGCCAGCAGCACCAGCGGATTCACCTCGCCGCGTGGCGTCGGCACGCAGACCACCAGCCGCCCGACCCCCGCCGCCTGTGCAGGAATCGCATTCATCAGCACCGAGGAGGGATAGCTCGCCTGACCTCCCGGCACATACAGCCCCGCCGACGAAACAGGCGTCCAGCGCCAGCCCAGCCGCGCGCCCGCCCCGTCGGTCCACATCGCGTCCTCGGGCACCTGCCGCGCGTGATAGTCGCGGATGCGCCCGGCCGCGAGTTCCAGCGCCGCGCGATCCTCCTCCGACACCTGCGCCGCCGCCGCCTCGATCTCGGCCGGGGAAAACCGCAGCCCTTCGGCCGTCAGCTCCAGCCTGTCGAAGCGCGCGGTCAGTTCGACCAGCGCCGCATCCCCCCGCGCCCGCACATCCGCGATGATCGCGGCCACGGCGTCGCCCACATCGGCGGCATCCTCGCGCTTGGCCGACAGCATGGCGGCAAAGCGCGCCTCGAAATCGGCGTCGGTGGTGGACAGGAAGACGGGCATGGTCAGTCCTTTCGGCGGCTTGGCCCGCCAATTACCGTCCCGTGCCCCGGCTCTCAAGCCGATGCCCGCGACTTCTTTCTGGCCCGAATACCCTGGGGTGAGCCGCCAGCGGCGGCGAGGGGCGAAGCCCCTTCCTTCACTCGTGCCGCGGCATCTCGCCCGAGACCGCCCGATGCGGCCGGGTCACGTCGCGCAGATCGACGCACAGGCACTCGGCGTCGATGGCGATGGTCCCGTCGCCCGCGAAACTCAGCGTCACGACCCCGGTGCCGTCCTCGCCCGGCGTCCAGGCCACGTCCAGCAGCGACATCACCGTGCCCGGATCGCCCCGGTCGATGCCGTCATGGCGCACCCGCAGCACGTCCGAGATCACCAGAAGCGAGCGCACCCGCTCGAAGGGCCGCCCCTCGCGCCGCGCGGCCTCGGCATCCTCCCAGCGGAAGCGGGTCAGCAGCAGGCTGAAGCGCCGCGCCTTCCCGTCATGCGCCATGTCCGCGACCGTCAGCACCGCGTCCTGCACCAGCGTGGCAAGGATGCGCAGGTCGTCGGCGTCCTCGGCCCGGATGGCGACAGGGCCTGCGGGATCGGCGTCGGCGTAGCTGGCGTCAGTCATGGGCTGGCTGCTCCTTGATCCGTTCGATATCCGCGCCCACGGCGCGCAGCTTGCCCACGACCTTCTCATAGCCGCGATCCAGATGGTAGACGCGGTTGACCACCGTCTCGCCTTCCGCCGCAAGCCCCGCGAGGATCAGGCTGACGCTTGCCCGCAGGTCCGTCGCCATCACCGGCGCGCCCCGCAGCTTTTCCACCCCCGTCACGCGGGCGTGCCCCCCATGGACCTCGATCCGCGCGCCCATGCGCGCCAGTTCGGGGGCGTGCATGAAGCGGTTCTCGAAGATCGTCTCCTCCAGCACGCTGACGCCATCCGCCGTGCAGAGCAGTGCCATCATCTGCGCCTGCAGGTCGGTGGGGAAGCCGGGGAAAGGCTCGGTCACGACATCGACCGCGTTCACCCGTCCGTTCCGGCGGCTCACGGTCAGCCCACGCTCGGATTCGGTCACGCTGATCCCGGCCTCGTCCAGCTTTTCGCAGAAGGCCTGCACAAGTTCGATCCTGCCGCCGAGGCAGGTCACCTCGCCGCCGCAGATCGCCGGCGCGAGCATGTAGGTCCCCAACTCAATCCGGTCGGTCACGACGGGATGGGTCGCGCCCCCCAGCCGGTCCACGCCCTGCACGGTGATGGTGGAGGTGCCCTCGCCCTCGATCTCGGCCCCCATCCGCCGCAGGCAGCGGGCGAGATCGACGATCTCCGGCTCGCGCGCCGCGTTGTTCAGGACCGTCGTGCCCCGTGCCAGAGTCGCCGCCATCAGCGCGTTCTCGGTCGCGCCCACGGACACCAGCGGAAAGTCGATCACCGCGCCCTTCAAGCCGCCCGCCGGCGCCTTGGCGTGGACATAGCCGTCGCGCAGGTCCAGATCCGCCCCCATCGCCTGCAACGCGCGCAGGTGCAGGTCCACCGGCCGCGCCCCGATGGCGCAGCCGCCCGGCAGCGAGACGACCGCGTGGCCATCCCGCGCCAGCATCGGCCCCAGCACCAGGATCGAGGCCCGCATCTTCCGCACGATGTCGTAATCGGCGGTATGGCTGGTCAGCGCATGGCTGGACAGCGCCAAGACCTGCCCGTCCTGCAGGCCGGCCACCTCGGCCCCCAGCGAGCGCAGCAGCGCCGTCATGGTGCGGATGTCGGACAGCCGCGGCGCGTTGGTCAGCGTCAGCGGCTCATCCGTCAGCAGGGTCGCAGGCATCAGCGTGAGACAGGCGTTCTTCGCCCCCGCGATCGGAATCTCGCCGTTCAGCGGCCCGTTGCCGCGCACCAGAATCGTGTCCATCAGTCCTGCCCGTGCCCCTTGTGCGGGTTCGTCCCCGTCTCTGCGTTGTCCCCGGCTCCTGCGGGGTCCGACCTGTCGTCCCGTTCATCCGCAGCCCGGCTGCGCGCCTGCGCCTTGCGCCGCGCGAGGTTGGCGCGCAAGGCCGCGCCCAGCCGGGCCTCGCGGCTGTCTGCGGGATGGGAAGGGCGATCCTTGCTCATCCGGCCCTGTTAATTGCCGGGGGCCGTCCCGTCCAGCAGCCGCCGCGCAGGATCATGGCGGATTTCCGCGACTACCCCCTTGCGCCCCCGAGAGCTTGGGTCTAAATCGCCCCGCACGGCGCTGCGGTAGCTCAGTGGTAGAGCACACCCTTGGTAAGGGTGAGGTCGAGAGTTCAATCCTCTCTCGCAGCACCATCGCTTTCTCGGCAATTTCTGAAAGCCCTTGCGTCACCGGGCCTTGTGCCGTTTCTGGTGCCAGAACAAGGGCTGCGACATGACCGGACAAGTCCGTCATCCGAAGGTCGCGGGTGGAAGATTCTACGCCCGGATTGCTGTCCCGAAGGCGCTTCAACCAATTATCGGCAGGACAGGGCTGATACAGCCCATCGGCGGCGAGTGGAGCGGGGCCGTGCGGTTGCTGCCAGGGGCGGTTGCCGAACCCCGACGTCTGATCACCAAGCCCGAGCGGCAGGCCGGGCAGTCTGCGGAGGTTGCGCGATACCTGATTGTGCCAGCGCAGCTTGCCGCCTCGCACCACGCCCGGCATGATCGCCTTCATGATTTGGCTTGAAACGATCCGCGCCATGCGTCCGTCATGATTGATTGTTGCGGGCCAGAAAACGGAACACGAGGCAGGTGACGTCTGCGACGTGCCGCTGCATCCTCGGCTTCTTGAACTTGGATGCCAGACCGCCGAAGTTCGTTGTTCAGACTGGACGCTCAGGTTGGTAAGCCATGTGCGCGATGTCGGCGCCGCAGTCATGGGCACCTTCCCCGGCCCCTGGGCGTCCGGCTGGCAGGGCTGTTGTCAGCCTTCCATCAACCCGCGAATCCGCTCGTGCAGCGCCCGGCTGACAGGGATGCCGTCGCGCAGGTTGCGGGCGCGCTCGGCATGGCGGCGGCTGCCGGGAAGGCGGGCGCCCTGGTCCTCGATCGCGTCCAGCACGCTTTCGGCGGCGGCGAGATCGTCAGGCGTGGACAGCAGCGAGGGATCGAAGGCGATGATCAGCTCGCCATGGCAAGGGGCGGCATTCTGACCCGCATCGAACTCGGCCGACTGCCGGCTGGTGCGGTCGCCGATGAAGGGGCCTGCCATCAGCTCGATCATGGTGGCGAGCGCCGAGCCCTTGTGGCCGCCGAAGGGCAGCATTGCGCCGGACAGCACCTCGGCAGGGTCCGTCGTCGGGCGCCCCTCGGGGTCGAGGCCCCAGCCTTCGGAGATCGCCTTGCCCGCCTGCCGGTGCAGGGCGATGTCGGCGCGCGAGGCCGCTGTGGTGGCGAAGTCGAACACATAGGGCGGCTTCCCGGCCCGCGGCCAGGCGAAGGCCAGCGGATTGGTGCCCAGCACCGGCCTCGTGCCGCCGGCCGGGGCGACCCAGTCATGGGTGGGGTTCATCGACAACGCCACAAGCCCGCTTTCGGCGATCTCCTCGATCACCGGCCAGAGCGCCGTCGAGTGAAAGCCGTTGTTGACCGCCAGCATGGCGATGCCCAGCGCCCGCGCGCGCTCGATCAGGGCAGGCAGGCCGGCCAGGGCGGCGGATATGGAAAAGCCGAAGCCCGCGTCCACCCGGACGACTGCCGGCGTGACGGGGGTGACGACGGGAACGGCCTGGCGGTCAAAGGCGGGATGGCCCATCGTTTCGAGCGTTCCGGGCAGGCGCTGCAGCCCATGGGAAAGGCTCCCGTCGCGCTGGGCCTTGGTCAGTATTCCTGCCATGGCCGCCGACTGATCCTGTGACAACCCGTGAAAGGTCAGGAAGTCATGGGCAAGCCGGTATGTCTCGGCCTCGGAAAGCCGTATCTCGTCGGTCAAGGTCGATCATCCTCCATAACGGCTCATATTGCCAAGGTGCCGCGCGGGATGCCAGTTCACCCGGACAGGGGCCTGCCTTCGGCGCGGGTTCCGCCCGGCTCTGCTTGGGAACAGTTGAAGGACCGAGTTCATGGACATGCCCCTGTCATCCCGCCTTGGTCCTGCCTGGAACCGCCGGGGCGCCCTGTTCATGTGCCTCGCCATGGCGGGCTTTTCGGTCGAGGATGCGCTGCTGAAGCTCGCCGCGGGCAGCCTGCCGGTCGGGCAGGTGCTGATGACCTTCGGCGTCTTCGGGGTGATCGCATTTTCGGCCTGGGCGATAGGGTCGGGCGAGCCGCCCGTCAGCCGCGCCATGCTGCGGCCGGCGATGATCCTGCGTTCATTGTCCGAGATCGTCGGGCGGCTGTTCTTCATGCTGGCGATCGCGCTGACGCCGCTTTCGACCGCCTCGGCGATCCTGCAGGCGACGCCGCTGGTGGTCATGGTCGGCGCGATCGTGATCTTCGGCGAAAGGATCGGGCCGCGGCGCTGGCTGGCGGTCGCTGTGGGGCTGGCCGGCGTGCTGATGATCCTGCGTCCCGGCGCGCAAGGCTTCGGGTCGCTGTCGGTGCTGGCCGTTCTTGCCATGCTGGGCTTCGCGGGGCGTGACCTCGCGACCCGTGCGGCGCCGCCCGCGCTGTCCTTCCGGCAGCTCGGGGTGCTGGGCTTCATGATGCTGATCGTGGCGGGGCTGATCGCCCTGCCTTTCGGGCCGGCGCCAGTCCGGCCCGATGCGGCCACATGGTTGGGTCTCGTGGCCGCCTCGGTGGCGGGGATCGGCGCCTATACCTCGCTGACCATCGCCATGCGGACCGGAGAGGTCGGCGCCGTCACGCCCTTCCGCTATACCCGCCTCGTCTTCGCGATGATCGCCGGGATCATGGTCTTCGGCGAGCGGCCGGACCTGTGGACCGTCACCGGCTCGGTCCTGATCATCCTGGCCGGGATCACGGCCCTGCGGCTGAACCGCAGGGGCAATGCAGCCGCATGATCGGGCGGAGGGTCAGTGCCCCCATCGAAGGGAACTGCCGAAGGCAACCTGAAGGCCGAGCCTCTCGCAAACGACATCCCGCCACCACGGGAAAGGCGACGCCCTGCCGTTCCCGGCCGCCTTGGACAAGGTGCAGCGATTTCAACCGAAGAGCAGCCGTCGATGGGATCCCGTCGCCTCGCCTGGAACCTTCCTTTGGTGGCGATTGCAGTGGCAGCCCTGTCCGGCTGCGGCATGTGCAAAATGCATGGAGCGTGCCATGTATTTCCAATCCAACCGCTCCAGCCGGGATGGCATGGCGGCGGTCGGCAGCGTCGTGATGAACCGGGTCGCATCCCGCCAGTATGTCCGACCTGCCGGCGTCGGTTTCGAGGTGAAATTCGATCTCACCACGGTGATGCGCGCACCAGCCGAGTGAGCGCCTTCGTTTCGACGTGATGCCAAGCCCAAGGGCATTGCAAGGGGTGACAGTGCCTGCACCCTGCTTCCGGCATCTGGCCGCGAAGGGTCAGCCCGCTTCCCGGTCGAGCGCCTGGCCGCAGAACCCCTCCCGAAACTCCTCAAATGCTGCGTCCCGACCAGGCGCTCCAAGCGCAGCATACTTCTGCCGCAGGTCAACCGATGCTGCCGTGGGAAGCCGCCCGGCAGTTTCAACGGCCATTGGCCTTGTCACAGCCTTGCTCCAGTCCCGGTTCACCTTTCAGGGCGATGTATCAGCCTTCATGTGAACGCAGTGGCTGGTTCCAGAGCGATCCTCGCCGAACAAAGGCATCGACGTGCAGATCACTCCAGACAATCCGCTTTCACGCCTGAGCCGGTGCGCCCATGTGCGGTCCGCCCGCCGCCCTTGATGATCCGGCGCCTCGCGAAAGGGCCTGTCAGATGTGGTCATCAAGGCCCGAGGCCACCGCCTCGACCGCTTGCTCCAGCATCATGTCACACCGGTTGAGCTGCTCGCGCGAGACGAATTCGTCGGGCTTGTGGCCCTGCTCCATGAAGCCCGGCCCGCAGATGGCGGTGGGGATCTGCAGGCCGTCATGGAACAACCCGGCCTCGGTGCCGAAAGCGACCTTGATCGTCGGGTCGTTGTCGCCCGTGATCCGGCGCAGGAACCGGATCGCGGGGGAATCCTTGGCGGCGTTCAGGCCCGGATAACGGGACACGGCGGTTATGGCGATGGCGGCCTCGGGAAAGCTGTCGCGGTATGGCGCCACGATCCCGGCCGCATCCTGTTCGATCCTCGCGAGGATCGGATCAGGGTCGTCCTGGGCGATGTTGCGGATCTCGAAGTCGATCTCGCAGCGGTTCGGGACGATGTTCAGCGCCGTGCCGCCGGTCATGATCCCGGCGTGGATCGTCGTGTAGGGGATGTCGTAGCCGGGATCGCGCGGGCCGTTGCCGGCGATGTCCTCTTGCCGGGCCTGAAGCGCGGCAATGAACGCGGCACCCAAATGCAGCGCGTTCAGCGCCTGCGGGGCCAGCGCCGAATGGCCGTCGCGTCCGTGGCAGCAGGCGCGGAAGGCGGCCTTGCCCTTGTGGCCGGCGGCGATCCTCATGCCCGTCGGCTCGCCGATGAGGCAGAGCGCGGGGCGGTCGGGGCGGGCGGCCAGCGCCTCGATCATGCCGCGGACGCCCAGGCAGCCGATCTCCTCGTCGTAGGACAGGGCAAGGTGCAGGGGCGCCCGAAGATCCCGCCCCGCCGCCATCAGCGCAGCGCGCACCGCCGCGGCAAGAAAGCCCTTCATGTCCGCCGTGCCGCGCCCGTGAAGCCGTCCGTCCACCTCGGTCAGCGTGAAGGGATCGGTCGTCCAGTTCTGGCCCGTGACCGGCACAACGTCCGTGTGGCCGGACAGGACAAGGCCCCCCGGCCCCTCGGGGCCGACCGTCACCCACAGGTTCGCCCGCGATCCGTCGGGATGGGCGAAACGCTCGACCCGCGCGCCTGCGGGAACCAGCAGGTTTTCGACGTGATCCAGCAGCGCCAGGTTCGACTGGCGCGAGATCGTCGGGAAAGACACCAGGTCGCGCAGGATCTCGACTGTCGAGGGGACGGGCATGGGAGGCTCCGGGCTGATGCAGGGGCCATTGCTTCCGCAGCAAGGGTCGAAGTGCAAGCCGCCTTAGGAACAGCCTAACCAATGCGACGCCAGATCGTGGTTTTCGGCCTGTGCATCGCGCGGTTACATCCTTTGGGGCCATGAAGGACGCAGGGATGCCGGTTGAGACGACAGACACGCTTGTGATCGGCGCCGGGCAGGCAGGGCTCGCGATGAGCGAGCATCTGACGCGGGACGGAGTGCCGCATCTGGTGCTGGAACGGGACCGGATCGCGGAACGCTGGCGCTCGGGGCGGTGGGACTCGCTGGTCGCGAACGGGCCTGCCTGGCACGACCGCTTTCCCGGCATGACCTTCGACGAGGTCGATCCCGGAACCGGCCCCGACGACTTCCCGCACAAGGAGGTGGTGGCGGCCTATCTGGAAGCCTATGCCCGCAGGTTCCGCGCCCCCGTCCGCACCGGCGTCGAGGTGCGATCGGTCGAGCGGCTGGACGGACGCCCCGGCTTCCGGGTCGAGACCTCGCAGGGGACGTTCGAGGCGCAGCGTGTCGTCGCCGCAACCGGCCCGTTCCAGAAGCCGGTCATTCCGCCCGTGATCCCCGCCGACGCAGGCGTGGCGCAGATTCATTCCAGCGACTACCGCAACCCCGGCCAGCTTGCGCCGGGCGCGGTGCTGATCGTGGGGGCAGGCTCGTCCGGCGTGCAGATCGCGGACGAACTGCGCCGCGCGGGACGCAAGGTCTATCTGTCCGTGGGCCCGCATGACCGCCCGCCGCGCAGCTATCGCGGGCGCGACTTCTGCTGGTGGCTGGGGGTGCTGGGCAAGTGGGACATGGCCGCGCCGAAACCGGGGACCGAGCATGTCACCATCGCCGTCAGCGGCGCGCGGGGCGGCGAGACCATCGACTTCCGCCGTCTGGCGCAGGAGGGCATGATCCTCGTGGGCCGGACAGAAGGCTATGCGGACGGCAGGCTGGTCTTTGCGGACGATCTGGTGACGAACCTGAACAACGGCGACGCCAATCACGACGGGTTGCTGGACGAGGCCGACGACTATGCCCGGCGCAACGGCCTCGACCTGCCGGAAGACCCCGGGGCACGGCGCCGCTGGCCGGATGCAGACTGCATCGCCAGACCGATCCGCGAACTTGATCTGGCCGGGGCGGGAATCGCCACGGTCATCTGGGCCACGGGCTTCTCGGTCGATTACGGCTGGATGAGGATCGACGCCTTCGACGAACGCGGCCGCCCCATCCACCAGCGCGGCGTCTCGGTCGAGCCGGGCATCTATTTCCTCGGCCTGCCCTGGCAGTCGCGGCGGGGGTCGAGCTTCATCTGGGGCGTCTGGCACGACGCCAGGCACATCGCCGAGCAGATCGGCATCCAGCGCAAGTATCTCGACTATCATCAGGGCGCGGCCCAGCAGCAGCCCGACGGACAGCGCCGCGCCGGCTAGCACAGAGATTTCACAGCACCACGAGGAAGACCGCCTTGGCCCACACCCGTATCCGCAAGTTCAACACCGCCGACACCTACCCCGAGCAGAAGCTGGACAACGATCTCTGCCAGGCGGTGGTGACGCAGGGGGGCCGGACCGTCTGGCTGCGGGGGCAATGCCCGCAGAACCTCGACGATGCGCGGAACCTCGACAGCCACGATCCGGCCGAGCAGACCCACAAGGTCATGCAGAACATCCGCCAGTTGATCGAGGAAGCGGGCGGGCGGATGGAGCATCTGGTCAAGGTCGTCGTCTACATCACCGATGTTCGCCACCGCGAGGCGGTCTATCGCACCATGGGCGAATATATCCGCGGCGTGCATCCGGTCTCGACCGGGCTGGTGGTCTCGGCCTTGGCCCGCCCCGAGTGGCTGGTCGAGATCGACGCCACCGCCGTGATCCCGGAGTGAGCCGATGACCTTCTCGCTTGTCGCCCGCTGCGCCGGGACGGGGATGTTCGGCGTCGCCATCTCGTCCTCCTCGCCCGCCGTCGCGGCGCGCTGTTCCTATGCCCGCGCCGGGGTGGGGGCGGTCGCCTCGCAGAACGTCACCGATCCGACGCTGGGGCCGATGGCGCTGGATCTGATGGAAGGCGGTCTTTCCGCCGAGGACGCGATTGCCGAGGTGCGGCGCCGGGGCCGGTTCATCGAATACCGGCAGGTGCTGGCGGTGGACCGGAACGGGCGGACGGCCATTCATTCGGGGCCGAACTCGCTGGGCATCTGGACGCAGGCGCAGGCCGAAAACGTCGCCTCGGGCGGCAACCTGCTGGCCGATGACGGCGTGCCGCAGGCCATCGTGGACGGGTTCCTGTCCTCGACCGGCCACCTGGGCGACAGGCTGATCGCGGCGATGCGCGCGGGGCTTGCGGCGGGGGGCGAGGCCGGGCCGGTCCATTCCGCCGGCATGAAGATCGTGGACAGGGTCAGTTGGCCGGTCGCCGACCTGCGCTGCGACTGGACCGACACCTGCCCCATCGAGGCCGTCGCCGCGGCATGGGAGGTCTACAAGCCCCAGCTTGATGCTTATGTCCAGCGCGCGCTCGATCCCCGCGCGGCACCCTCCTACGGGGTGCCGGGCGACGAATAGCGGGCGCAGGAGCGCCTTGTCCGGCTCTGGTCTTTGACTTAGCGTGCCGGGCCGTGGCCGTCGCCGCGGTCCCCTGCGCCTGAAAGACCCGAGGAAAATGCCCGTTCGCTATACCTTGCGGCAACTGGAATACCTGGTGGCGGTGGGCGAGGCGGGCAGCATCGCCGCGGCGGCCCAGCAGGTGAACGTCTCGCCGCCCTCGATCTCGGCCGGGGTCTCGCATCTGGAAGAGGAACTGGGCGTCCAGTTGTTCGTCCGCCACCATGCGCAGGGGCTGACGCCGACGCTGGCCGGGCGCAAGCTGCTGGAACACGCCCGCATGGTGCTGCGCGAGGCGGCGGCGCTGCGCGACCTTGCGCGCGAGTTGTCCGGCTCGATCCGCTGGCCGCTGGCGATCGGCTGCATGACCACCTTCGCCCATGCCGTCCTGCCGGCGCTGCGGCGCAGCTTTGCCGAGGAATACCCCGAGGTCCGCATTTCGCAGGTCGAGGCCGATCAGGCGGAACTGTTCAGCCTGCTGCGGCAGGCGAAGATCGACGTCGCGCTGACCTATGACCTGGACCTGCCCGCCGACCTGCGCTTCTTCCCGATGATGGAGCTGCCGCCGCTGGTCGCGATGAGCGAGGATCACCCTCTGGCCCACCAGCCCGAGGTCTCGGTCGAGGAACTGGCCCCGCACCGGATGGTGCTGCTGGACCTGCCGCTGAGCGCCGACTACTTCCTGTCCTTCTTCGCCGACCGGGGCCTGCGCCCGAACATCACGGAACGGACGCGGGACATGGCGGTGCTGCGCAGCCTCGTCGCCAACGGCTTCGGCTATTCCATCGTCAACCTGCGGCCCCTGAACGACGTGGCCCCCGACGGGCGCCCGCTGCGCTTTCTGCCGCTGGCGGGCAAGGCGCGGGCGATGAAGATGGGGATGCTGGTCAGCACGGCGGTGGAACGCAGCCAGTTGCACCGGACCTTCCTTGCCAGCGCCAGCGAATGGGTCCGGCGCAACAGCCACCGCCTGTCCGGCGGCGGCCCCATGCCCGAGGATGCGTGAGCGGCCGGCGCGTCACCGGCCGCGCAGGGCTTATCGCGACAGCCAGGTGGTGAAGCGCTCGGTGATCTCGGTCTCGCGGTCCACCCAGAAGTCATGGGACGACTGCAGTGCATTCGCCATGTTGTCCTGGTTGGTGGGCAGAAACGGCTTCATCTCGGTGGTGCCATCCTCGAAGGTGCCGACCAGCGGGATCGACGACTTGCGGGCCGGGCCATAGGCGATCCATTTCGTCTGGTCCGCCAGCCGCTGGGTGCCGGTGGCAAAGCGGATATAGTCCATCGCGGCGTCCCGGTTCGGCGTCCCCTTCGGCACCGCGAACAGTTCGTATTCCTGCACCTGCCCGTCCCAGACGATCTTGAAGGGCTTGTTCTCGGCGGCGATGGCCGAGAACAGCCGGCCGTTGTAGGCGGTGGTCATGGCGACCTCGCCATCTGCCAGAAGCTGCGGCGGCTGCGAGCCGGCCTCCCACCAGACGACATGGGGCTTGATCGTGTCGAGCTTGGCAAAGGCGCGGTCGATGCCCTCGGGGGTTGCCAGCACGTCGTAAACCTCGGCCGCCGGCACGCCATCGGCCATCAGCGCGATTTCAAGGTTGATCTTCGGCCCCTTGCGCAGCCCGCGCTTGCCGGGGAACTTCTCTGCATCGAACAGGTCGGCGATGGTCGAGGGCTGCTCGTCCGTGAACTTGGTCGTGTCGAAGCCGTAGACGGTCGCGAAGACCATCGAGGCGACGGCGCAATCCGTCAGGGCGTTGGGCAGGAAGTCCTCGGCCGCGGGGGTGCCGTCAGGCGCGGGGGGCAGGGTGGAATGGTCGATCTCTTCCAGCACGCCCTCGTCGCAGAGGCGCACGGCGTCGGTATATTCAAGGTCCACCACGTCGATGGTGACGTTGCCTGCGTCCACCATCGACTTGATCGGTCCCGCCGGGTTGTCGGCCGAGGTCATGTTGACGGCGATTCCCGTTTCCGCGGTAAAGGGCTTGTTGTAGGCCTCGACCTGGCTTTTCTCGTAGGCGCCGCCCCAGCTCATCACCGTCAGGTCGGCATGGGCCGGAAGTGCCAGCGCGCAGAGCGCGGTCGCCTGAACCATCAGTTGCTTCATTCCTTGGTCCCTGTCCTTGGTCTGCTTGTTCGACCCATGTCGCGGCGCGTATCCGGGTCTTGAGGATGACGGCCATGGGCGGGCAGGCGGTCATGCTGTCCGCCCGGCCATTCCCGGATCATCCGAACTCTGGGGCCCAGGGGTAAATAAGCGTTTTCCGCAGCCTTGCTTCGGGGAAAACTAAGCTGCGCCTGTGGTCCTGCAATTGGCGCAGTGGCGTGCAGGACGCCAGGGCGAAGGCGGGACTGCCCGAAAGGCAGGCAGTCCGGGAACGGTCCCACGGGGAACCGCCCCGGTGCAGGCAAAAGCCGGGCGAATCAGCAGGGGCGGCGGATGTCCCGGCCGGTCGTGGTCCGGCGCCGCCCGGTCGCCGGGGCGATGCGGCCGGGCTTACTCGGCCGCCAGCGCAAGGCTGCGCTCGAAGCTCGCGGTGCGCTCGGCGATATACTGCATGAAGTCGTAGATCGGCCGTTCCAGATAGGACAGGTGCCCCGGCCGCGCCATCTGGGCGGACAGGCCGCGGAAGACCTTTTCGGTGCAGCCCCGGTCTTCCAGGTTCACCTCGTCCAGCAGCGCCTTGAGGCTGGCGATGTATTCCGGCGCCTTGGGGTCTTTCATGAACTCGGGCGACAGTCCGCCGCCGAAGGTGATGGCGACCTGCCCCGTGCCCTTGGGATGCAGCGACAGATACCAGAAATAGCCCGGAGTCAGGGTGATCAGATGGCTGGGATACAGCGTGATCAGCGCCGTGGTCTTGCGCCAGTGGCCGTCCAGCCGGGTGTTGTCGGGATGGGCGTTACCGATCGCCAGCGAGGCTTCCTTGGTGATCCAGTGATAGTTGAAGGCGCGCAGGCCTGGCGGGCACTCCATCTCTTCAAGCCTGGAATGGCCGCCCACGGTGTCGGCATGGCAGACCGGCAGGTGGTAACTTTCCATGAAGTTCTCGGCCAGCACCTTCCAGTTGGTGTCCCAGACATGGGTTTCGCGGAAGCACTGGACGTAGTTCTCCATCCCGTAGGGCGCGATCAGCCTCTCCAGTTCGCCCAGTTCGGACGCGACGCTGGGGCGGTCGTTGTCCAGCGTGATGTAGACCCAGCCCAGCCATTCCTCGCAGCGGATGCTGGGCAGGCCATAGTCGTGCTTGCAGAAGCCGGTGGTCTGGGCCATGAACGGCGCCCCGCGCAGCTTGCCGTCCAGCCCGTAGGTCCAGGCGTGATAGGGGCAGACGATGACGCGGGCGTTGCCCGAGCCTTCCAGCAGCGTGGACATCCGGTGCAGGCAGACGTTGGAAAAGGCGCGGACCTGACCCTCGCGGTCGCGGATGACCATGACCGGCTGGCCGGCGAGGTCGCAGGTGACGTAATCGCCGGGGTTCGCCAGCCCATCCGACCGCCCGACGCAGATCCATTCCTTGGAAAAGATCGTCTCGATCTCGCGCTGCAGGAAGGCAGGGCTGGTATAGACCGAAGGCGGCATGGCACGCGCGTCCTCCAGCGGGCGGGCGGCGGCGTCGAGCAGTTCGGCGACAGGCTGGTCCAGCGACATGGGGGCGACCTTTGTTGGCATGGCTTTGCGCCAGCTTGAACTTCCCCGAAAGAATATGAAAACTCATTTATCCTTCGCAGAAGGAAGGCAGGATATGGTCCGTTTCACGCTTCGCCAATGCGCCTATTTCCGCGCTGTGGCCGAGCAGGGGGGCATCGCGCAGGCGGCGCGGGTGCTGAACATCTCGCAGCCCTCGGTGGCGCAGGCGATCGACAAGCTCGAGGACGTGACCGGCCTTGTCCTGTTCGAGCGGCATCATGCGCGCGGGCTGACCCTGACGCTGCAGGGGCGGCTGTTCCTTGACCATGTCAGGCGCCTTGACGACGACGCCCGGCAGATGGAACGCGAGGCGCTGGCGCTTGCTGCCGGAACCTCGGGCGAGATCCGGCTGGGCGTCTTCTGGACGCTCGCGCCCTTCTATGCCGCCGGCCTGATCCGCAGCTTTGCCGAGGCTGCGCCGGGCATCGCGATCCGGCAGCAGGAACTGTCGCTGGTGCAGCTTGCGGATGGGCTGCGCGAGGGTTCGCTGGATTTCGCCCTGACCTATGACCAGGGGGCGCCTGCCGGGGGACTGGCGTTCAGGCCCTTGGCCGAATTGCGGCCGATGGCCGTCGTCGGCAAGGATCACCCGCTGGCCGGGCGCGATGCGGTCGATCTGTCGGAACTGGCCGACGCGCCCTACGTGATGTTCGACGCACCCGGCAGCCGCAGCTATTTCGAGGACCTGCTTGCCGCAGGCGGCATCTCTCCGCCCATCGCCTATGCCTCGACCTCGATGGAGGCGGTGCGCTCTGCGGTTGCGGCAGGCTTCGGCTTTACCCTGCTGGTGATGCGCCCGCCATCGCCCCTGACCTATGACGGCGGCGAGGTCAGGACGCTGCAGATCCGCGACGACCTGCGGCCGCTGCGGGTCGTCCTCGCCTTTCGCGCGGTGGCCCATGCTGGAAAGATCGCCCAGCGCTTCGCCGACCACGCCGTTGCCTATTTCGAGACGCGCAATCTTCGAGGCTCATGAACCGGCGCCACCTGGCGGGGCGAAGGTCGGGCGGAGGGCAGAAAGAAGCCAGTCGCCGGGCATGAGGCGACGGAACTGCAGGCCGACTCGGGCCTGAACGGAATGGCGGGCAAGGCGGAATGATGGAAAGCTGGTGGCGGCCTTTCCTGCACGACCTCAGGCCGAAGAAACTGCGCGCCGGGCGGACCCGGTCCTGCCGCAGGCTCGGGCGTGAAGCGAGATTCTTCTGCTGGCCTGGTGTGATCTGTCGCAACTGGAGACGATCGCCATCGCCACCCGGCGGTTCGCAGGGTCCGGCAGGGATACGTCGTTGTCCTTCAGCGCCCTGACGCAAGGTTCCCGCCTCTTGGGGTTGCTGACGGGGGGATGGGACCCGATCCCCGGACGGACCCGGACGGGCGTGTGCTGATCATTTGCACGGGGCTTCCGATGATCGATCGGGCGCTGTCGCTGTCGGCGCACGGCCACCGAGGGGGCTTGGGCCTGTTGCGGCGCGGCCTGCAGCCGGGCCAGCATGGCTTGGCCGTGCCCCGATCCTGTGACCGGGTGATGTTCCGCCAAGCGCCCCGGTCAGCGCCCTGTTCCGCTGGGTGGCTTCGGGTGATAGGGGGCGGCTTCCTGTCGGTCCATGCGGGCGGGGTGGGGGTGACCGCCCGGGCGCGGCTGCCCGGTCGGGCCGGGTGCATCGAGGGTTCCCGCCCCGCGTATCATCGACTGCCGCGGCATCTGCCGGGATGCGGTGCGCAACGGCTGGCCGCTGATGCGGGCGATGGTCGAACGGGGGGCAGGTCCGGCTCGACCCGTTGCGGATCGGCTTGACGTCGCAATGGACTGCACCATCCATGACCACGAGGAACAATGTATCGAGGGCCTGTTTGCCATCGGTCCGACCTGACCCGCGGGCTTCTGGGAGATCCCCGGCATCCGCGAGCAACTCGCTGCGCTGGCGGCACGGATCGAGGAACGACAACGCGGATGACGGGCGGCAAGGCGGTCCTTTGTCGGACCTGCCGAAGAAGCTCGGTGGCAGGGCAGATATGTTCTGGATGCCTTCAGCATCCCTTCAACGGTGGCCAGAACTGGCAGTCAGAAGAGCCGATTGAACGGGGTGCGTGCTCATGGCAGGCATCGCGGCAGAGCCACGACGAAGGCAGGATTCTTCAGCCGGCCTTGACCTCGAAATTCAGGAAACGACATCGAGAAACGCTCTGCTGCAGAAATCGCTGTCACGCTGCATCGGGGATGGATTCGGGAGGTATTTCCTGCCTCGCGGCAGCGGTGTTGCGTGCTGAACGGTGGGGTGTTGCGCCGGGTAAGTTGTTGTAAAGGATTTGGAAAGAACCGAATGGCGGGTGCCGGGGCCGTGTTGCGGATTGACTTTGCGAACGGTCTCGGGTACACATTCGACATGCTGGAAGAGGTGGGCAAGCGGCCGGGTCGGTGAGACCTCGGGCCGCTTTTTCGTTTCTTGCTCGTGCGGACAGGCACCGGGGGCAGGGCATCAACAACATGGACATGAGTTTCGAGCCGGGGGGCGCACCCCTGGCAGGACCGTTCGTTGCCGGGGGGGACGAGGGGGCGCTGGGTGCGGGCGAGGCGATCGACGTCGCGGGCGAGATGTTCCGCGAAGTGGCCGAGGAGCTGCACAGGCTGAGGATCGGGCTGCGGGGCGGCAGCACCGATGACGTCAAGGACACCGCGAGGCTGGTGCGCGACCTGCGGGCCGCGACCCAGCTGGTGCTGGAGGAAAGGAACCGAGTTGACAAGCTTCGCAAGGAAGTCGCCGGAGATGTCGGGGCCGGCCGCCTCGACCTTGCCGCCGCACGAGACGAGATCGGGCGCCGCCTGGCTTGCCTCCGCCGGGCCGGAGGAGGTTGACGCCTTCATTTCGGGCCTGTCGGACAATGCGCTGGCAAGCTTGCCGTGGCTGTTCGAGTTCTGGGCCTTGCCGCACCAGTTGCCCCCCGCGGGCGACTGGAAGTCGTGGGTGATCATGGGCGGACGCGGGGCGGGGAAAACCCGCGCCGGGTCCGAATGGGTGCGCGCTCAGGTCGAAGGGGCGACTCCCGAGGCTTTGGGGCGGGCGCGGCGCGTGGCGCTGGTGGCCGAGACCTTCGATCAGGGGCGGGACGTGATGGTGATGGGGGACTCGGGGATTCTGGCCTGCTGTCCGCCGGACCGGCGGCCCGTGTGGGAGGCGGGGCGGCGGCGGCTCGTCTGGCCGAACGGGGCGACGGCGACGGTCTATTCGGCGCATGAGCCGGAGGCTTTGCGTGGTCCTCAGTTCGATGCGGCATGGGTCGATGAACTGGCGAAGTGGAAGAAGGCCGAGGACACTTGGGACATGCTGCAGTTCGCGCTGCGGCTGGGGGAGAACCCGCAGCAGGTGGTCACGACGACTCCGCGCAACGTGGGGGTGCTGAAGGCGATCCTGCGGAACCCGTCCACGGTGGTGACGCATGCGCCGACGGATGCGAACCGGGCCTATCTGGCGGAGAGTTTTCTTTCCGAGGTTCAGGCGCGCTATGCCGGGACCCGGCTGGGGCGGCAGGAGCTTGAGGGCGTGCTGCTGGACGACGTGGAAGGTGCGCTGTGGACGACCTCCATGCTGGAAGGGTGCCGGGTGGATGCGGCGCCTGCCATGGACCGGGTGGTGGTGGCAGTGGACCCGTCGGTGACGGCGGGGAAGTCCAGCGACGAATGCGGGATCGTGGTCGCGGGGGTCGTCTGCGAAGGGCCGCCGCAGGAGTGGCGGGCGTTTGTGCTAGAGGATGCCTCGGTGCGGGGCGGGCCTTTGGATTGGGCGCGAGCGGCGATCGCGGCGGTTGAGCGGCACGGGGCCGAGCGGCTGGTGGCCGAGGTCAACCAGGGCGGCGATCTGGTGGAAAGCGTGATCCGGCAGGTGGACCCTCTGGTGCCGTTCCGGGCGTTGCGCGCGGGCCGGGGCAAGGGGCTGAGGGCCGAGCCGGTGGCGGCGCTGTATGAGCAGGGGCGGGTGAAGCATCTGCGATCCGGGGCCTTGGGGGCGCTGGAGGACCAGATGTGCCGGATGACGGTGCGCGGTTATGAGGGGCGCGGCTCGCCTGACCGGCTGGATGCGCTGGTCTGGGCGGTCCACGAGTTGATGATCGAGCCGGCGGCGAGCTATCGGCGGCCTCAGGTTCGGGGGCTGTAGCGCACCTTGCTGCGCGGCTGAATGTGTAACGAGGCCAGAAAGAAGCCTTCTGGGTTTCGGCAGGATCGAAGGGGTCGTCCGTGGGGGCGGCCCTTTTTCATTGGATCAGGAGGCACGCATGGCGATGCGGTGGTTCGGGCGGCGCGGGCCGCGGGAAGACATGGGCGCCCCTGAAGGGGCCGCCGAAGAAAGGGTGGCGCCGGTCGCGGCGGTGGTCGAGGCCAAGGCGAGCGCGGCCGGGAAGGTGATGGCGGCGCAGGGGGCTGGGCGGGCGCTGTGGGGCGCGCGGGACATGGGGGCGCTGACGCGGGGCGGCTTTGTCGGCAACCCGGTGGGGTTCCGGGCGGTGAAGCTGGTGGCCGAGGCGGCGGCGGCGGTGCCTCTGGTCTGCCAGGACGCGGAGCGGCGCTATGAGGTGCATCCGGTGCTGGACCTGATGCGGCGGCCCAATCCGGGGCAGGGCCGGGCCGAGCTGTTCGAGGCGCTGTTCGGGCAGATCCTGCTGTCGGGGAACGGGTTTCTGGAGGCGGTGGATGTGGGCGCCTCGGGTCTGCCGGGAGAGCTGCACGTGCTGCGGTCGGACCGGATGAGCGTGGTGCCGGGGGCGGATGGCTGGCCGGTGGCCTATGAATACGCGGTCGGCGGGCGGAAGCATCGCTTCGACATGACCGGCTCGCCCGATCCGATCTGCCACATCCGCAGCTTTCATCCGACGGATGACCATTACGGGCTGTCGCCGATGCAGGCGGCGGCGGTGGCGGTGGATGTCCACAATTCGGCCAGCGCCTGGTCGCGGGCGCTGCTGGACAACGCGGCGCGGCCGAGTGGGGCGATCATCTACAAGGGCGCGGACGGGCAGGGGGTGCTGAGCCCCGACCAGTATGATCGGCTGGTCAGCGAGATGGAGCAGCATCATCAGGGTGCGCGCAATGCCGGGCGGCCGATGCTGCTGGAAGGCGGACTGGACTGGAAGCCGATGGGGTTCTCGCCCTCGGACATGGAGTTCCACGAGACCAAGCTGGCTGCGGCGCGGGAGATCGCGATGGCCTTCGGGGTGCCACCGATGCTGATCGGGATACCGGGGGACGCGACCTATGCCAATTACGCCGAGGCGCACCGGGCCTTTTACCGGCTGACGGTGCTGCCGCTGGCGACTCGGGTCGCGGCGGGAGTCGCCTGGTGGCTGTCCGAGCATCTGGGGGTCGAGATCGACCTCAAGCCCGATCTGGACCAGGTTCCGGCGCTGGCCGAGGAGCGGGACCAGCATTGGGCCAGGGTCGGGGCGGCGGGCTTCCTGACGGATGCCGAGAAACGGGCGGCGCTGGGGCTGCCTCCGGTCGCGGGGGGCTGAGATGGAGGGGTCGAAGTTCATCGACCGCCGCTCGGTCTGGCACGAGCAGAAGCTGGAGGCGCAGGAGCGGATCATGGCGCTGCAGTTCGGGCAGGTGGACAAGCGGCTCGAACGGATCGAGGCGCTGATCGAGGGGCTGGAGGGGCGGCTGTGGATGACGGTCTACGGCGTCATCGCCGTGATCCTGACGCAGGCGGTCCAGTCGATCCTGCAATTCGCGGAAAAAGGGGTCTGAGGGATGCGGATGGACGATCTGGGGCTTGAGCTGAAGTTCGCGGGCGGCGCGCCCGTGCTGACGGAAGGCCATGTGCTCGAGGGTTACGCCAGCCTGTTCGGGGTGGCGGACCAGGGCGGGGACATCGTGGCTCCGGGCGCTTACGCGGCGAGCCTGGGACGGCTGGCGGCGCGCGGGGACAAGGTGCGGATGCTGTGGCAGCACGATCCTGCCCAGCCCATCGGCATCTGGGAGGAGATCCACGAGGACGGGCGCGGGCTGTGGGTCCGGGGACGCCTTTTGCCCGAGGTGGCGCAGGCGCGCGAGGCGGCGGCGCTGATCGCGGCGGGGGCCATCGACGGGCTGTCGATCGGCTATCGCACCGTGCGGGCCGAGCGGGACCGCGAGGGCCGGAGGGTGCTGACCGAGGTCGAACTGTGGGAGGTCTCGCTCGTGACCTTTCCGATGCTGCGCGAGGCCAAGGTCGGGCGGAAGTCCGAGGATCAGGGTGACGAGGCCGGCGCGCTGGCCGAGGCGCTGCGGGCGGCCTCGGCCGCGCTGCGGGGCTGACACAAGGGATCGCGGCCGGGCGGCGGGAGGGCGGGGCTGGTGAGGCGCCCCGGACCCGCCGCCCTTGCGCTGCGAAGGAACCGGCCGGGCCATGCGCCCGTGCCGACGGCAGGCGGTCGGGACGCTGCGACCGCCTTTTCTGACGAGGAGAGACGGCGATGACCGAGGTGGATGCCGCGGGCGGGAGCGCCATGCCCGCAGGACTGAAGGGCGCGATGGCCGAGTTCGTGGATGAACTCAAGGCCTTCCGCGAAAATGTCGATGAAAAGCTGCAAGCACAGGACAAACGCATGACCATGCTGGACCGCAAGACCGCCTTCCGGGGCCGCTCGCCCCTGTCGCAGGCCGCCGAGATCGAGGCGCCGCACCAGAAGGCCTTCGCCGCCTATCTGCGCCGCGGCGACGACACCGGCCTGCGCAGCCTGGCGCTGGAAGAAAAGGCCATGGCCTCGGGCACGGATGGGGGCTACCTGGCCGTGCCGATCATCTCGGAAGCCGTGCAAGAGGTGCTGCGCACCACCGGCTCGCTGCGGTCGCTGGCGACGGTCGTGCAGGTCGAGGCCTCGGCCTACGAAGTGCTGATGGACAAGACGGACATCGGCGCGGGATGGGCCTCCGAGGTGACGGCCACGGCCGAGACCGACACGCCGCAGGTCGAGAAGATCTCGATCGCGCTGCACGAGCTGGCCGCGATGCCGAAGGCCACGCAACGCCTGCTGGATGACGCCTCGTTCGACCTGGAAAGCTGGCTGGCCGAGCGGATTGCCGAGAAGTTCGCCCGCGCCGAAGCGGCCGCCTTCATCACCGGCAACGGCTCGGACAAGCCGCGCGGCATCCTGAGCGTGCCCTCTGCCCCCAACGCGGCGGCGAACGAGACGCAGGTGGGCTTCGTGGCCACGGGGGCGGCGGGCGATTTCGCTGCAGCGGCCCCGGCCAATGCGCTGATCGACATGGTCTATGCGCTGGGCGCGGGCTACCGGGCGAACGCAGCCTTTCTGATGAACAGCCGCCTGGCCGGCATGGTGCGCCGGATGCGCGACGGCGACGGGCGCTACCTCTGGTCTGACGGGCTGTCGGCGGGCGAGCCCGCGCGGCTGCTGGGCTATCCGGTGCTGATTTCCGAGGACATGCCGAACCCCTCGCCGGGGTCCAAGTCGGTCGCCTTCGGCGATTTCCGCAAGGCTTACACCATCGCCGAGCGGCCCGACCTGCGCATCCTGCGTGACCCCTACTCGGCCAAGCCGCATGTGCTATTCTACGCGACCAAGCGCGTCGGCGGCGCGGTCGTCGATCCCCGCGCCTACAAGCTGCTGCACATGGGTAGCTGAGGACGCGGGGTGCGGGGTCGCGGCGGGCTGCCGGCCAGACCGGCACAGCCACTGTCCGCGCGCGCTGTGGCCTGCGGCCGCGCCGCGGCCCCGCCTTTTCACCAGCGGTTGCTATTGGAACGGGAGGTTTCAGGAATGTTGCTCGTCGAGGAAACCGCACCGGCACAGGCGTCGCTGCCCGTCGCCGCGCTGCGGGGCCACCTGCGGATGGGGTCGGGGTTCGAGCCGGTCGAGGATGCGACCGAGGATGCGGCGCTGGCGGGCTTCCTGCGCGCCGCCATCGCCACGGTCGAGGCGCGCACCGGCAAGGTGCTGCTGACGCGGGTGTTCCGGCTGCGGCTGGAGGACTGGCGCGATCCCCGCGGCCAGCCCTTGCCGCTGGCCCCGGCGCTGTCGGTCGAGACCGTCGAGATGACCGACCATGCCGGGATCGTGACCGAGGTGCCGCCGAGCCTGTGGCGGCTGGTTCCCGACAACCAGCGGCCAATCCTGGCGCCCTTGGGGTCCAGCCTGCCGGCGGTGCCGCTGGGCGGCTTCGTCACGGTGCGCTTTGCGGCGGGCTTCGGGACAAGCTGGGACCGGGTGCCGGGCGATCTGGCGCAGGCGGTGATGATGCTGGCAGCGCGATATTACGAGGACCGGGGGTTCGACGGCACGCAACTGGCGCTGCCGCACGGGGTCGGGGCGCTGATCGAGCGGTGGCGGGCTGTGCGGACCCTCGCGGGCCGAGGGGGGCGGGCATGAGCGCGCCCCGGGCGACGATACCGCTGGTGCTGGAACGTCCAGAACGGGTGGCGGACGGAATGGGCGGCTATCGGATGGAATGGCGGGCGCTGGGCATCCTTTACGCGCAGATGCGGGCGGGCTCGGGCGCCGAGCGGCAGGGCGAGGTCGGGGCGGAAAGCGTTGTGCCCTGGCGGATCACGGTGCGCGCGGCGCGGGCGGGCGATCCGCGCAGGCCGGTTGCGGGGCAGCGGTTCCGCATGGGCGGGCGGGTCTTCCGCATCGAGGCGGTGGCTGAGGCGGGTTCCGCCGGGCTGTGGCTGGACTGCCGGGCAAGGGAAGAGGGGCTGACATGAGTTTCCACGCATCCGTGGCCTTGCAGGCTGCGGTCTATCAGGCGCTTCGGGCTGACGTGGCGCTGGCCGAACTGGTCGGTGACGCGATCTTCGACGCGATGCCTGCGGCGCCTCCCAGCGGCACTCATGTGGCGCTGGGGCCCGAGGATGTGGCCGACGCGGGCGACATGACAGGGGGCGGCGCGCGGCACGACTTCATCGTCTCGGTCTTGTCGGGCACCGAGGACAGGGGCGGCTTCGCCCCGGTCAAGGAGGCCGCGGGGGCGGTCGTCGAGGCGCTGGAGGACGGCGCGCTTTCGCTTTCGACCGGCCATCTGGCCGGATTGTGGTTCGTCAGCGCGCGGGCGCGGCCTGCGGATGGCGGCTCGGGCCGCCGCGTGGACATGACATTCCGCGCGCGGATCGACCTGGGCCTGAAGGTGGCATGAGGAGGACTGGGTGATGGCGGTGCAGAACGGGCGCGACCTGCTGATCAAGATGGACATGACGGGCGACGGCAGCTTTGCCACGGTGGCCGGGCTGCGGGCGACGCGGCTGGCCTTCAACGCGGAAACGATCGACGTGACCTCCGTCGCCAGCGAGGGCGGCTGGCGCGAGTTGCTGGGCGGCGCGGGGGTGCGGTCGGCCTCGATTTCCGGGTCCGGGGTCTTCCGCGACGAGGCGACGGATGCGCGGGCGCGGCAGGCTTTCTTCGACGGCGAGGTGCCGCGCTTTCAGGTGGTGATCCCGGGGTTCGGCACGGTCGAGGGACCGTTCCAGATCACCGGGCTGGAATACGCTGGCAGCTATAACGGCGAGGCGACCTATGAGCTGTCGTTGGCCTCGGCCGGGGCGCTGAGCTTCCTGGCCGTGGCAGTGGTCGAGCCGTGAGCGTGAACCCGCATCGGGGCGAGGTGGCGGTGGTGCTGGACGGCCAGCGCCATGTTGCCCGGCTGACCTTGGGCGCCTTGGCGGCACTGGAAGGCGAGTTGGGCTGCGACAGCCTGCTGGGCGTGATCGAGCGGTTCGAGAGCGGGCGGTTTTCCAGCCGCGATGTGATCGCCGTTCTGGTCGCGGGGCTGCGCGGCGGCGGCTGGCAGGGCGAGGTGCCCGATCTGATGGTGGTCGAGGTGGATGGCGGGCCGGTGGGCGCGGCGCGGGTCGCGGCCGAGCTGATCGCGCGCGCCTTCCACGGGGCGGCATGAGCGGCGCGGGCGGCGGGGAGGCTGCCCGCGCTGGGGGGGGACTCGACTGGCCGGGGCTGATGCGCGCGGGGCTCCGTGGGCTTGGCTTGAGGCCGCGCGAGTTCTGGGACCTGACGCCCGCCGAACTGGCGCTGATGCTGGGGATCGAGTTCGGCGCGGGCGCGATGACGCGCGGGCGGCTGGGCGACCTGATGGCCGAGTTTCCCGACGGTTGAGGAATGGAGAAAGCGGATGGCGGACAGGGACGGCTTCGGCCGCGACGGGCTCGATCGTCTGGGCGAGCGCCTGGACCAGTCGGGCCGGATGACGGCGGCCTTCGAGGCGGAGCTTTCGAGGCTGGGACAGGTCATGGGGCAGACGGGGCGCGAGGTGTCCTCGCTGACTTCGGGCTTCGGCGGGGGCTTGCGTCGCGCCTTCGAGGGCGTGGCGTTCGACGGGGTGAAGCTGTCGGACGCGCTGAAGGGCGTGGCACAAAGCATGGCGGACACGGTCTTTGCCGTGGCGATGCGGCCCGTGCAGCAGGCGATGGCGGGAGCGCTGGCGCAGGGGGTCAGCGGTTTCGTTGGCGGGGCGCTGCCCTTTGCGGATGGCGGGGCGTTTTCGCAAGGACGGGTGATGCCCTTTGCCAAGGGCGGCGTCGTGAGCCAACCCACGCATTTCCCCCTGCGCGGGGCGACCGGGCTGATGGGCGAGGCGGGCCCCGAGGCAATCATGCCGTTGCGGCACGGCGCCGACGGGCGGCTGGGCGTGGCCGCGGCGGGGGGCGGACGGGCGGTGAACGTCACCTTCAACGTGACGACGCCGGATGTGGCCGGGTTCCAGCGCAGCCAGAGCCAGATCGCGGCGCGGCTGGGGCGGGTGATCTCTCGCGGCGAGCGGAACGGGTGATGGGGGCTTCGCCCCCGCCGCCCTTCGTCCTTCCTCGATGGAAACGGCCTTGTGGGCCGTTTTCCGGCGCTCGGAAGCCCTGGGGTATTTGGGCCAGAAAGAAATACAGGTCGTAAGGAGTGGTGGCGACGATGGCATTTCATGAGGTGCGGTTTCCGGCCGATCTGTCCTTCGGCTCGATGGGCGGGCCCGAGCGGCGGACCGAGATCGTGACGCTGACCAACGGATTCGAGGAGCGCAACAGCCCCTGGGCGCATTCGCGCAGGCGGTATGACGCGGGCGTGGGCTTGCGCAGCCTCGACGACATGGCGGCGCTGATCGCCTTCTTCGAGGCGCGGGGCGGGCAGTTGCACGGGTTCCGGTGGAAGGACTGGACGGACTGGAAGTCCTGCCTGCCGAGCCGGGCGGTCGCCTTCGACGATCAGGTGATCGGGCGGGGCGACGGGAACACCGTCGAGTTCCGGTTGAGCCAGCTTTATCGCTCGGGCGCGGCGGCGTATCGGCGACCCATCGTCAAGCTGGTCGAGGGCACGGTGCGGGTGGGCATCGGCGGGGTCGAGAGGTTCGAGACGATCGACTTCACCTGCGATCATCAGACGGGCGTAATTCTGTTGAAGGACGCGCCGATGATGGATGCCCCCGTCACGGCGGGATTCGAGTTCGACGTGCCGGTGCGCTTCGACACCGACCGGATCGCGGTGTCGGTGGCGACATTCCAGGCCGGCGACGCCCCGCAGATCCCGGTGATCGAGGTGCGGTCATGACGGCGACCACGATCGCGCGAGCCTGGGCGGTGAGCCGCTCGGACGGGCTGCAGCTGGGGTTCACGGACCATGATGGCGTGCTGTCCTTCGAGGGGATCGCGTTCCGGCCCGAGGCGGGGCTGACGGCGCAGACGCTGGTGCAGGGGCTTGGGCTGGCGGTGGACAACACCGAGGCGCAGGGGGTGCTGTCGGATGATTCCATCACCGCAGAGGACTTGGCGGCAGGCCGCTGGGACGGCGCCGAGGTGCGGCTGTGGGAGGTGGACTGGACCAATGTGGCGGCGCGGCGGTTGGTGTTCCGCGGCTCGCTGGGCGAAATCACCTTTGCGGCGGGCGCCTTTCGTGCCGAGCTGCGGGGCTTGGCCGAGGCGCTGAACCGGGCGCAGGGGCAGGTTTATCATCCGCGCTGCTCGGCGCTTCTGGGGGACGGCCAGTGCCGGTTCGACTTGGGGCGTGAGGGGTTCTGGGCCGAGGGCGTCATCGAGTCACTGGACGAGGGCGGTGCTCGGCTGAGGCTGCGCGGGGTGCCGGCACATGCCTCGGGGTGGTTCGAGCATGGGCGGATTGCGTTTCTGGACGGCAGGGCGAGGGGCCTGACGGGGGCGGTCAAGATCGACCTCATGCCCGCGCAGGGGGTGCGGAAGGTCGAGCTTTGGGCCGCTCCCGGTGCGGCGCCCACCGTGGGGAACAGGGTGCGGCTGACGGCAGGATGCGACAAGCGGGCCGAGACCTGCCAGGGGAAATTCCTAAACTTCCTCAACTTCCGGGGCTTTCCGCATCTGCCGCCCGAGGACTGGCTGATTGCGCCGCAGGCAAACAGGGGGCGGAGATGAGCCGGCGAGCGGTCGAACTGGCGCGGGGATGGATCGGGACGCCTTACGTGCATCAGGGCTCGGCCCGGGGGGCGGGGGCGGATTGCCTGGGACTGGTGCGGGGCGTCTGGCGCGGGCTCTACGGGACCGAGCCGGAAGCCGCGCCGCCCTATACCGCTGACTGGGGCGAGACGGGAAGGGGCGAGCCCTTGCTGGCGGCGGCGCTGCGGAACCTGGTGGCGGTGGCGCCGGATGCCCCCGAAGCCGTGGGCGAGGTACTGCTGTTCCGTATGAGGGACGGAGCGGTCGCCAAGCATCTGGGTATCCGTGCGGGAGTGGGCGAGGGGGCGAGCTTCGTTCACGCTTATGACCGGCACGGGGTGGTCGAAAGCCCGCTCTCCGCCCCGTGGCGGGCGCGGATCGCGGCGCGGTTCCGATGGCCCGGGCCGTGAGGCGGGCCTGAGGGCCGGCATTTCAAGAGACATGGGAGAAGGCGATGGCGACCATCCTTTTGGCGGCGGCCGGCTCTGCCGTGGGCGCGGGCTTCGGCGGCACCATGCTGGGGCTGACCGGGGCCGTCATCGGCCGCGCGGTGGGCGCGACGGTCGGTCGCGTGATCGACCAGCGGTTGCTGGGCGGCGGCGCGCGGTTGGTGGAAACGGGGCGCATCGACCGGCTGCGGCTGCAGACGGCGGGCGAGGGGACGGCGATTCCGCACGTCTGGGGGCAGATGCGGGTGCCGGGGCATGTCATCTGGGCCTCGCCGGTGACCGAGATCAGCCGGTCGCAGGACGCGGGGGGCAAGGGATCAGGTCCGCGCGTGACCGAGATCAGCTATCGGCTGAGCCTGGCCATCGCGCTCTGCGAGGGGCCGATCCTGTCCGTGGGGCGCGTCTGGGCGGATGGCGAGGAGGTCGCGGCGTCGGACCTGAACCTGCGCGTCTATCGCGGGGACGAAGCGCAGTTGCCCGACCCGGTGATCGCCGCGCATGAGGGCGAGGCCGCGCCTGCCTATCGCGGCATCGCCTATGTGGTGCTGGAGGACTTGGCGCTGGAACGCTGGGGCAACCGCGTGCCGCAGATGAGCTTCGAGGTGACGCGGGGCGTGAAGGGCGCGGCTTCGCTGGCCGAGAACGTGCAGGCGGTGGCGCTGATCCCGGGAACCGGGGAGTATGCGCTGGCGACGCGACAGGTTTCGATTGATCTGGGGCTGGGGGAGACTCGGATTCTCAACCGCAACACGCCGATGGGAGGGACTGATTTTCAGGTCTCGCTGGCGACGCTGGGGCGCGAGTTGCCGAAGGTGGGGTCGGTCTCTGTCGTTGTGTCGTGGTTCGGGGACGATCTGCGGGCCGGTAACTGCACCGTGCGGCCAAAGGTCGAGCAGACCGAGATCGACGGCGAGGAGATGCCGTGGCGCGCGGGTGGAATCAAGCGCGCCGAGGCAGCGACCATCGCGCGGAAGGAGGGGCGGTCGATCTACGGGGGGACTCCGGCTGACGGGTCGGTGGTCGAGGCGATCCGGGCAATCCGCGCCTCGGGGCGGGCGGCGGTGTTCTATCCGTTCATCCTGATGGAGCAGATGGCGGGGAACGGGCGGCCTGACCCCTGGACGGGGAACAAGGATCAGCCGGTCATGCCCTGGCGGGGGCGGATCACGAGTTCGGTGGCTGCGGGGCGCAAGGGCTCGCCGCAGGGGACTGCGGCGGCGGATGCCGAAGTGGCGGCGTACTTCGGGACCGCTTGCGTTGCGGATTTTGCCGAGAAGGACGGGCGGATCGTCTATTCGGGGCCGCAGGAGTGGGGCTATCGCCGCTTTATCCTGCATTATGCGCATCTGTGCCGGATGGCGGGCGGAATCGACGCCTTCCTGATCGGGTCCGAGATGATCGGGTTGACGCAGATCCGGGGGGCGAGCGGTTATCCGGTGGTCGCGGCCTTGCGGCGGCTGGCGGCCGAGGTGCGTTCGATTCTCGGGCCAGGGGTGAAGCTGGGCTATGCGGCGGACTGGTCCGAGTATTTCGGCCATCATCCGGGCGGGGGCGAGGCGGTGTTCCACCTCGATCCGCTGTGGGGCGACGAGAACATCGACTTTGTCGGCATCGACAACTACATGCCGTTGTCGGACTGGCGCGAGGGCGAGGGGCACCTCGACGCGCATTGGGTCGATATCCGCAATGTCGATTACCTGCGGACCAATGTCTGCGGAGGCGAGGGGTTCGACTGGTATTACGCCAGCGACGAGGATCGGCTGACGCAACTGCGGACGCCGATCACGGACGGGCAGGGCGAGCCGTGGATCTGGCGCTACAAGGACCTGAAGGGTTGGTGGTCGAACTGGCATTACGACCGTGGGCCGGATGGTGCGCGGTCGGCCGAGCCGACGGCCTGGGTGCCGGGGTCGAAGCCGATCTGGTTCACGGAATACGGCTGCGCGGCGCTCGACAAGGGGACGAACCAGCCGAACAAGTTCCTTGATGCCATGAGCAGCGAGGCGATGCTGCCTTGGTTTTCCGATGGGCGGCGGGACGATGCGATCCAGGCGGCCTATGTCGAGGCGGTCACGTCATACTGGGCCGATCCGGCGAACAATCCTGCCATGAAGGTCGGGCGGATGGTCGAGTTGTCGCGCGCCCATGTCTGGGCCTGGGACGCGCGGCCCTATCCGGCGTTTCCGGCGCGGGACGACCTGTGGTCGGACGGGCTTGCCTGGGAGCGGGGGCATTGGCTGAACGGCCGCGCGGGCGCGGTGCCCCTGGCCGATGTGGTGCGCGACATCTGCGAAGGGGCGGGGGTCGCGGCCTATGACGTGAGCGGGCTGCATGGGGTCGTGCGCGGCTATGCTGTCAGTGGGCCGGAGAGCGGGCGGGCGGCGTTGCAGCCGCTGATGCTCGCGCATGGGTTCGACGCGGTGGAACGCGACGGCGTGCTGCGCTTTGTCATGCGCGACGGGCGGGTGGATGCGGTGCTGGCCGAGGGCGAGCTTGCCGTCGCCGAGGAGTTGGGCGGGTTCGAGATCACTCGCGCCCCTCTGGCCGAGATGGTGGGGCGCGTGCGGCTGAGCCATGTCGAGACGGGCGGCGACTATGGCGCGCGGACGGCCGAGGCGGCCTTGCCGGACGGGCAGGTCCTCTCGGTGTCGGACAATGACCTGCCGATGGTGCTGACGTTGGCTGAGGGGCACGCGGTCGCATCGCGCTGGCTGGTCGAGGCGAAAGTGGCGCAGGATGCGGCGCGGTTCGCGCTGCCTCCGTCGCGGGCCGGTCTGGGGCCGGGCGATGTGGTGCGGCTGGCGGATGGCGCGGGGGCCGGAGACCGCTGGCGCATCGACCGGGTCGAGCGTGCCGGTGCGACTCTGGTCGAGGCGGTGCGGGTCGAGCCGGGGGTCTATCGGCCTGCGCCCCATGTGAGCGAGGGATTGCGCGGGAAGGCGCATGTCCCGGCGGGGCCGGTCTGGCCGGTCTTCTTGGACCTGCCGATGATGCGGGGGACCGAGGTGCCTCATGCGCCGTGGTTGGCCGCCACGGGGACTCCGTGGCCGGGGGCGGTGCGGGCCTGGGTGTCGTTCGAGGAGGACAGCGGCTGGCAGCCGAACGTGATCCTTCCCTCGCGCGCCGTCATGGGGGTGACACTGGGCGCGCTGCCTGCGGCGAGGCCGGGGGTTCTGGACCGAGGGCCTGCGCTGAGGGTGCGGGTGAAGGGGGGCAACCTGCGGTCCATCGGCCGCAATGCCCTGATGGCAGGGGGCAACGTTCTGGCGATCGGCGACGGCTCTCCGGGGAACTGGGAGTTGATGCAGTTCTCTGACGCGAAGCTGGTGGCGCCGGGCGAGTGGGAAATCTCGGGGCGGCTTCGGGGGCAGGCGGGGACGGATGCGCTGATGCCGGCGGAATGGCCGGCGGGCAGCGTGGTCGTTCTGATGGATGGCTCGCCCAGGCAGGTCGACCTGGACCCGGACGCGCGGGGGCAGTTGCGCCACTGGCGGATCGGGCCGTCGAGCCAGTCGCCGGATGACGAGAGCTATCGGCAGCGGTCGCTTGTCGTCGTGGGCGCTGGTTTGCGGCCGTTGTCGCCCAGTCACCTGTCGGTGAAGGACCGCGAAGTGACGTGGGTCCGGCGCACCCGGACCGGGGGCGATGGCTGGGATGCGCCCGAGGTGCCGCTGGGCGAGGCCTATGAGCGCTATGTCGTGCGGCTGGTGCGCGGCACGACCCTGCTGCACCGCGAGGAGGTCGCGCGGCCTGCCTGGGCGATCCCCGAGAACGTCTGGGCGCACGCGGCGCAAGGGGGCAGCTTCGCCATCGAGGTGGCGCAGCTTTCCGAAATCTACGGGCCGGGCCCGTCTGTCAGGAGGAACATTCATGTCTGAACAGGCAACGCTGCGTTGCGGGCTGCCGCTGTTGCAGCCCGCTCAGGCGCAGAAGCATGTCACGGTGAACGACGGGCTGATGCGGCTGGACGGGTTGGTGAACCTGGTGCTGCAGAGCGTCTCGGTGGCCAGCCCTCCGGTCGCGGTGACGGACGGGCAATGCTGGGCGGTGCCCTTTGGCGCTGGGGGCGCCTGGGCGGGGCAGGCGGGGCGCATCGCCATCGGCGCCAACGGCGGCTGGGTCTTTGTCCCGCCTTCACGCGGGCAGCGGGCCTTTGTCGTGGACCAGGGGCTGAGCGCGCTGTGGGACGGTGCGGCCTGGCTGCCGGGCGCGCTGACGCTGGGCGCCGCAGGCGGCGGCTTCAACGCCGGCATCACCACGGGCGAGGTCGAGATCACGGCGGGAGCCGGCTTGGGCACGGGCTTGTTCATCCCGGAGAACGTGCTGGTTCTGGGCCTCACTGGGCGGGTCATCAAGCCTATTACGGGCACGTTGACCAGCTGGATGATCGGGGTGGCGGGGGCGACGAACCGTTATGGCTCGGGGTTGGGATTGCCGCTGAATTCCTGGTCGCAGGAGCTGCTGTCGGCGCCATCCGCCGTCTATGCGGCACAGGAACTGCGGCTGACCGCAACCGGGGGCAACTTCGCCGGCGGGCGGGTCCGGCTGGCGGTGCATTGGCTGGCCCTGCGCGTGCCCGATCCGGTCTGAGGCTTTTCGTCGCCCTCAACCTGCCCTAAATGGATAGGGGCGACGAAAGGAACCGTGACATGGACGGACAGCCCTATGCCGACAGTCCCGAGGTGGTACACGCCTCGGTCTGGCACCAGATCCAGCGCGAGGCCGCCGAGGCGGCGGCGACAGAGCCGCTGCTGGGGGCGCTGATTCATGCGGGGCTGCTGCACCACCGCACCTTCCCGGCGGCGCTGGCCTATCGGTTCTCGCTGAAGCTCGCGTCCGGCGAGATGAGCGAGCAGATCCTGCGCGAGATCGCCGACGACGCCCACCGGCGCGAGCCCGCGCTGGCTGTCGCGGCCGAGGCCGACCTGCGCGCGGTTTACGAACGCGACCCTGCCTGCCACCGGCTGATGCAGCCGATGCTGTTCTTCAAGGGCTTCCAGGCGCTGCAGGCTTACCGGATCGGGCATTGGCTATGGGATCATGGTCGCCGCGACATGGCTTATTTCGTGCAGATGCGCTGTTCCGAGGTCTTCGGCGTGGATATCCACCCGGCTGCCCGGATCGGGACCGGGGTGATGATCGACCACGCCCATTCCATCGTGATCGGCGAGACGGCGGTGGTCGGCAACGACGTGTCCATGCTGCATTCGGTGACGCTGGGGGGGACCGGGAAAGAGGACGGCGACCGCCACCCCAAGATTGGAGACGGGGTAATGATCGGGGCCGGAGCCAAGGTGCTGGGCAATATCTCTGTGGGGCACCACAGCCGCATTGCCGCGGGCTCGGTCGTGCTGACCGAGGTGCCGCCCTGCAAGACCGTCGCCGGGGTGCCGGCGCGGATCGTGGGCGATGCGGGATGCAGCACGCCCTCGGACACGATGGAGCAGATCCTCGGGCTGGAAGGGATTGTCTAGGCGGCCCAGCGGTGGGCGGCGCTGCCGGTGAGGTCGGCCAGAGTGGTGTTTTCCGCAGCGAGCCGGGCGTCGAGGCCGCGCGCGATGCGATCGGCCAGCGAGAAACCCTGGTAGATCAGGGCGGTATAAAGCTGGATGGCTGAGGCGCCGGCCTCAATCTTGGCCCACGCTTGCTCGACCGAGCCGATGCCGCCGACCCCGATGATCGGCAGGCTACCGCCAAGGTGGCGGTAGAGGCGGGCGAGCATTTTCGTGGAGAGGTCGAACAGGGGGGCGCCCGAGAGGCCTCCGGCTTCGCCTGCGTGGCGCGAGGTCAGGCCGCCGCGGGTCAGCGTCGTGTTGGTGGCGATCGCGCCGTCGATGCCGCTGCCCTTCAGGACGGCGGAGAGTTCGACAAGCGCCTGTTCATCGAGATCGGGGGCGATCTTGACGAAGACGGACGGTTGCGCGCCGGAGGCATCGCGGGCGTCGAGGACGCCCCGAATCAGGGCTGCGAGGGCGCGGGCGCCTTGCAGGTCTCGCAGCTTTTCCGTGTTGGGAGAGCTGACGTTGATTGTCAGGAAGTCGGCCACCGGCGCGGCGAGGCTTGCGACATGGGCGAAGTCGGCGGCGCGGTCGGCGCTGTCCTTGTTGGCACCAATGTTGAGGCCGACGGGGACACCAGGGGGACGGTTTGCGAGGCGGGCACAGATCGCATCCGCGCCCTCGTTGTTGAAGCCGAAGCGGTTGATGATCGCGCGGTCCTCGGTCAGCCGGAACAGCCTCGGTTTCGGGTTGCCTGATTGGGGGCGGGGGGTGGCCGCGCCGACCTCGACGAAGCCGAAGCCCGCGCGGGTCAGGGGGCCGACGACGCGGGCGCTCTTGTCGTAGCCGGCTGCGAGGCCCACCGGGTTGGGCATGTTCAGCCCGGCAACGCGCGTCTCAAGGCGCGGCGAGGTGAAGGGCTGGCCCGGCAGGGGCACGAGGCCGGTCGCCAGCGCCTTCAGCGACAGATCATGGGCGCGTTCGGGGTCCAGACGGTGAAGGGCGGCGAGGCCCGCACGTTCGATCAGCCTCATGCCAGTTCCCCCGGCTCGTGGCCTTGCGGTCCCAGCGGGACGGGGCGGTGCCATCGGACGTCGGACAGCCGCAACTCGCGGTAAAGATGCGGGAACAGGGCGCGGCTGCGTGACGGTTCCCACCGCAGGTCGGGGGCGAGCGCCTCGGCGTTGCAGGCGAGGAGGGCGAGGTTTTCCTCGCCCGCGAAATGCTTGGCGAGGGTGGTGGCAAGCTGCTCGGCCGTCGAGAAGTGGATGTAGCCGTCCGCCACGTCCACCGGCGCGCCCGCGCTGCGGCCTTCGGCCTGCAAAGCGACCCATTCATCGGCGCGCAACACCTTGTAGATCAGCATGTTTCCTCAAGCGGCAGGGCCGCCAGCACGCCTGCGGCAATGCGGCGGTCAAGGTCGTTTTCCGGGCCTTCGTTCCACGGGCAGAAGCGCAGGCGGAAGGCGGACAGGCGGGGCGCCGGGTCAACGGCGGGATAGCCGATGCGGTCGAGCATGGCTGAAAGCGGCCCGGTCATGGACGATGCGGCTGGTGCAAGGGCAAGGCCGGTGCGGCCGAGGCGGCCCCAGTCGAAACGCGGGCCGGGGTCGGACTTGCGGCCCGGCGCCATGTCGGAATGGGCGATCACCCGATGCGGCGGGATGGACCAGCGGGCCATGATCGCAGCAAGCAGGGCCTCCAGCGCCGTCATCTGCGGATGCGGAAAAGGGCGGTCGCCGGGGTTCGCAAGCTCGATGCCGATGGAGTGCGAGTTCACGTCCTCGCGGTCCTGCCAGTTTCCGGCGCCGGCGTGCCAAGCCCGGCGGTCCTCGGGGACCAGCGACTCGGTCGTGCCGTCGGCGTCAATCAGCCAGTGGGCCGAGACCTCGGCTGCCGGATCGCAGAGCCGGGCGCGGGCCGAGACGAAATCGGCCATGCCAGTGTAGTGGATCACGATCAGGTCGGGCCTCTGCGCGCCGCGCCGTTCCCCGTGGTTGGGCGAGGGGAAGCTCATGCGCGCAGCGCGCCCGCAGCGCGATGGATCATCGCGGCAGCGGCACCGTCGCCGGGCGGAAGCTGCAGGCGTTGCCGTCGCCGTCCGGGTCGAGGCCAAGGGGATCGCGCTGCGGTCCTCCCTCTCTGCGGAAGGCGCTTTGGGCTGCGGCGGGCGTCGGATAGGCCGAGCAGTCGCCGGTCACGTCGGCCGTGCGGGGATAAAGCGGCTGGACATTGGTGGACAGTCGGCGCGACTGCACCGGCGCCACGGTCGCGCTTGACGGGGTGGTGACGACCACCGGACGAGGCGGCATCGGCGGCGGGGTCACGACCGGCTGCGGCAGCACCGTCCGCTCGCTGGGCAGCACCGCGCGGCTGCTGGGCAGCGAGGGCGGGCGCGGATCGATGGCGGGCGCCCCGCGCATCTGCACGCGACGCACCGGGGTCGAGGACGGCGTCACCGCGCGTTCAAGGATCTGGACGGGCGAGGGGCCTGCGATCTCGGCCGCAGTCAGGGCGCGGGCGGGCAGCGCGACGGGGATCACGCGCGGCGGTTCGGCCCGGTGGCCGGTCAGCGCAAGCTCGCGCGCGCGCAGGTAGTCGCCGTAAGGCGTTGCAAAGGCCTTGTAGTTCGGGTTCCAGCCCTGGTTCTCGCCCGAACAGGCGGCAAGGACGAGGAGAGGGATCAGGATCAGGGCGCGCATTCAGGTCTCCTCGTGGGGCGTCAGGCCCGAGCTTACCACCAGCGTTGGGGCTTGGCGACAAATCCGGCCGCGCGTTCCAGAACGGCGCCGTGGTTGAGCAGGTTCCCCTCGTCCCACGGACGGCCGATCAGTTGCAGGCCAAGAGGCAGGCCCTGCGCGTCGAGGCCGACCGGGACCGCAAGACCCGGCAGGCCGGCAAGGTTCACCGTGACGGTGAAGATGTCGTTGAGATACATCCTGACCGGATCAGCGTCCTTCATCTCGCCCAATCCGAAGGCGGCCGATGGGGTGGCGGGGGTGAGGATTGTGTCAATGCCCTCTGCGAAGGCTTGGTCGAAGTCGCGCCGGATCAGGGCGCGGACCTTGCGGGCGCGGTTGTAATAGGCGTCGTAGAAGCCTGCCGACAGCACATAGGTGCCGATCATGACGCGGCGCCGGACCTCATACCCGAAGCCCTCGGCGCGGGTCTTTTCATACAGTTCGGTGATGCCGTCGCTTTGGCCCAGCTTTGCCCGGCGGCCGTAGCGGACGCCGTCATAGCGGGCGAGGTTGGACGATGCCTCGGCGGGGGCGATGACGTAATATGCGGGCAGGGCGTATTTCGTGTGCGGCAGGCTGATGTCCACGATCTCGGCGCCGGCGTCGCGCAGCATCTCGGCGCCCTGCTTCCACAGCGCCTCGATCTCGGCGGGCATCCCGTCAATGCGGTATTCGCGGGGGATGCCGATGCGACGCCCGCGGATGTCGCCGGTCAGGGCAGCTTCGTAGTCCGGCACGGGGCGGTCGGCCGAGGTCGAATCCTTCGGATCGACCGAGGCCATCGCGCCCAGCATGATCGCGGCGTCGCGGACCGTCTTGGTCATCGGCCCGGCCTGGTCAAGCGACGAGGCGAAGGCGATTGTGCCCCAGCGGCTGACGCGACCATAGGTCGGCTTCAGCCCCACCGTCCCGGTGAAGGCCGCGGGCTGGCGGATCGAGCCGCCGGTGTCGGTGCCCGTCGCCGCAAGGCAGAGGTCCGCTGCGACCGCCGCCGCCGAGCCGCCCGAGGAGCCGCCCGGCGTCAGTTGCCGGTCATCCGTCTTCCACGGGTTCACCGCATTGCCATAGACGCTGGTCTCGTTCGACGAGCCCATGGCGAATTCGTCCATGTTCAGCTTGCCGAGCATCACCGCGCCCGCATCGAACAGGTTCTGGGTGACGGTCGATTCGTATTCCGGGCGGAAGCCTTCGAGGATGCGGGACGCCGCCTGCGAGGGCACGCCCTTCGTGCAGAACAGATCCTTGATCCCCACCGGAATCCCGCACATCGCCGGCGCATCGCCTGAGGTGAGCCGTTCGTCCGCCGCCGCCGCCTGCTGGCGCGCGATCTCGGGCGTGTGGTGGACAAAGGCGTTCAGCGCGCCAGCGCCATCGGCGGCGGAAAGGCAGGCGTCGGTCAGTTCGGCCGCCGTGATCTCGCGCGCGCGCAGGCGGTCGCGGGCATCCGCGATGGTCAGTCGGTTCAGGCTCATTCCACCACCTTCGGCACGGCAAAGAACCCCTCGCGGGCGTCGGGGGCGTTCTTCAGGATCGCTTTCTGCATATTGCCGTCCGTCACCACGTCCTCGCGCCGCTTCAGCCGCATCCGTTCGACGCCGGTCATCGGCTCGACGCCCTCGACATCGACCTCGTTCAACTGCTCCATGAAATGCAGGATGCCGTTCAGCTCGGCGGCGAGCGCGGGCAGCGCCTCATCCGCGACCGCGATCCGCGCCAGATGCGCGACCTTCCGGGCCTCGGCTTCGGTGATGGACATGCGGGTTCCTTTCGCTTGGGCGCGGGTTTACCGCCGGTGGACCGGCCCTGCAAGCCGCGCTAGCCTGCCGCCCGAAACGCAGGAGGTGCAAGGATGAAACTGACCTGGCTGGGCCACGCCGGCTTCCGTCTGGAAATCGAGAGCGCGGTGATCCTGATCGATCCGTGGCTGACCGGGAACCCCGTGTTCCCCGCGGACCGGCGCGACGAGGCGGTGCGCGGCGCTACCCACATCCTGCTGACCCACGGGCACGGGGACCATACCGGCGACGCGCTGGGGCTGGCCAGGGAACTGGGCATCCCCCTCGTCGGTATCGCCGACCTGATCGGTTACTGGACCGCAGCCGAGGGGGTGGAGGGCATCGATTTCAACAAGGGCGGCAGGGTGGACCTGAACGGGGCGAAGGTGACGATGGTCAACGCCAGCCATTCCTCCTCGCTGATGGTGGACGGCAAGCCGGTCTATGCGGGGCACGAGTCGGGCTACATGATCCGGGGCGAGGGGCGGACGATCTACGTCTCGGGCGACACCGACATCATGGCGGACATGGAGTGGATGGGCGAGTTGCACCGCCCCGAGATCGGCATCCTCTGCGCCGGTGGCCATTACACCATGGACATGGAGCGCGCGGCCTGGGCGGCAAAGCGGTATTTCGACTTCAAGACCGTCATCCCCTGCCACTACGACACCTTTCCCTTGCTGAAGCAGGACCCTGAGGTGATGCGCCGCGCCCTGCCGGGCGTCGATGTGCTGACGCCCGAGGTGATGGAGACGGTCGAGCTTTGAGGCTGCGCCGCTTGGCCGCAGTGTGCCTGCCGCCATCCTGCGCCATGTTGGCCCTGTTCCAAGGGGAATGAGGTCGGCATGACGCAATCCATCATCTCGCGCCGGAAGCTGCTGGTGGCTGGCGGGGCGCTGGCGCTTGCGGGCCTTGCGGCTCCGCTGCGGGCGGGGAAGCCCGCGCTTCATGTCCTCAAGGACCCCGATTGCGGCTGCTGCACCGCCTGGGTCGATACATTGCGGGCCGAGGGGCTTGAGGCCACGGTCGAGGTGGTCAGCCTCGCGCAACTGCACCGCGTCAAGCGCGAGGGCGGCATCCCGGCGGAACTGTCCTCGTGTCACACCGCGCAGGTCGAGGGCTACCTGATCGAGGGCCATGTGCCCGCCCGCGACATCCTGCGGCTGCTGGATGCGCGCCCGGACGCGATCGGGCTGACGGTGCCGGGGATGCCCTGGGGCTCGCCCGGCATGGGACCGGAATCGGAACGCGAGGCCTATGACGTCCTCCTGCTCCGCCGCGACCGCGGGACCGAGGTCTTCGCGCATTACGCCGCCGCCTGAGTCTCAGCGCACCGAACGGATGGTGTCGCCGGGAAGGAAGGTCGGGGACAGGGCGATGATCCCGTCCTCGGGGCGAGGGTCCTTGCCCGCGACGATCCGCGCCGCCCGCCGGCCGATATCCAGCCGCCGCGCATCCGTTGTTGCCAGCCGCATCGGCAGCCCGTCCAGCAGGTCCACTCCGTTGAAGCCCGCCAGCCCCAGCTTTCCCGGAATGTCGATGCCGCGCTCGCGCGCCCAGATCAGCCCGCCCGCGCCGATCAGATCGTTGGAGTAATACAGGAAATCCAGGTCCGGCTCGCGCGCGAGGATGCGTTCCGTCAGCTCGCGCCCCTTCGCCAGCGACGAGCCGCCCTGGTAGTATTCCCGCGCAACCAGCGCCACGCCCGCCGCCTCAAGCGCCCGCTCGAACCCCGCGAGGCGTTTGCGCGCCCGGTGATCCTCGGGCATGTGGGTGCCGATGAAGCCGATGCGGCGGTATCCGGCGGCAAGAATATGGCCCGCCATCTCGGTCCCGGCGCGGTCGTGGCTGATGCCCACGGCGGTGTCGACGGGGGTGCCGTCCACGTCCATGATCTCGACCACCGGGACGCCCGCGCCTTCCAGCATCGCCCGCGAAGCCCGCGAATGTTCCAGCCCGGCGAGGATGATCCCCGTCGGCCGCCAGCTTATCATGTCGTAAAGCACCGCTTCCTCGCGCGCGGGACCGTAGTTGGTGACGCCCACGACCGGCTGCAGCCCGGTGTCGTCGAGTTCCGCCGAGATCCCCCCCAGCACGTCGGGAAAGACCAGGTTCGACAGCGAGGGGATCACCACCGCGACCAGGTTGACCCGCTGGCTGGCCAGCCCCCCCGCGATCTTGTTGGGCACATAGCCCAAGGCGCGGGCCGCGTTCAGCACCTTTTCCCGCGTCGCCGCCGACACGTCGCCGCGGTTGCGCAGCACCCGGCTGACGGTCATCTCGCTGACGCCCGACGCGAGCGACACGTCACGAAGCGTCAGGGGACGGCGGCGGGGTCGGGATGCGGTCATGGAGGTGTCACCTGCGCGATCTGTCTTCCGTTAGCGCATGACAACCCCCTTCCGCAACCTTGCCTTCACGCGCAGCCTTGTGCGAGAAGGCAGGCGAGACCCCGTGGCTCAACTGGATAGAGCAGCCCCCTCCTAAGGGGCAGGTTGGAGGTTCGAATCCTCTCGGGGTCGCCAGACATCGCGGCGGATGCCGGCTTTCTCAAGGGTCTTTGGTCCGCTTCTTGCAGCATCTTTGGAAAAGATGCCTGTTTTCCCGGAATGGATCGTGAGCCTGCGTGCAGATTCCTTGCAGGACGCGGAAGCCTGTTCGGCGAGTTCTACGATGGAAACGGAAAAACCCCGGCCTGCCGGAAGGCGCAACCGGGGTCGGTGTTTCCGACAGCAGAGTATGCGTTTCATGCCTCCGCGCCCTCGATCGTCCCTTGGGGTTGGAACACATCGGCGGACGACGGCCCGCGTGAAGCTGGGGCGCAGCGCTGCTTGAGTATGATCTGGGTGTCCGGGCCGAGACAGGCGCCCGTGCGGGCGCGCAGCCCGACATGGGCGCCGGGGCCTTGCGCCACGGATGCGTCTCAAGAGGGCACGTCGCACCCCTGAGACGCAGGGCCGGTGCGTCAGCCCATCCGTTCCGATGCGTGCGAACCGGGCGAAGGGGGGAAGACCACCGTCTTGTTGCCGTTCAGGAACACCCGGCCGTTCACATGGGCATGCACCGCACGCGACAGGACCGCGGCCTCGACGTCGCGGCCGAGGCTCACGTAATCTTCGGGCGACTGCGCATGGGTGACGCGCACGGTATCCTGCTCGATGATCGGGCCTTCGTCGAGATCGGCGGTGACGTAATGCGAGGTCGCCCCGATCAGCTTCACCCCCCGCTCATAGGCCTGCTTGTAGGGATTGGCACCCTTGAACGAGGGCAGGAAGGAGTGGTGGATGTTGATGATCCGGCCCGACATCTTCCGGCACATCGCGTCGGACAGGACCTGCATATAGCGCGCCAGCACGATCAGTTCGGCCCCGGTTTCCTCGACCACCTCCATGATCCGGGCCTCGGCCTGAGGCTTGTTCTCAGGCGTGACCCGGATGCAGTGGAAGGGGATGTCGTGGTTCACGACGACCTTCTGATAGTCCATGTGGTTCGAGATCACCGCGACGATGTCGATCGGCAGCGCCCCGATCCGCCAGCGATACAAGAGGTCGTTCAGGCAATGGCCGAAACGCGAGACCATCAGGATGACCTTGCGCTTGCGGGCCTCGTCGAAGAACTCGGCCTCCATCCCCAGCCGGGACGCCACGGGCGCGAAGCCCTCGTGCAATTCCGCAAGCTGCTTGCCGGTCTCGCTCTGGAAGCTGATCCGCATGAAGAAGCGGCCGGTATGGGCATCGTCGAACTGGGCGCTGTCGGTGATGTTGCAGCCCTGTTCGGCAAGATAGCCCGCGATGGCGGCGACGATGCCGCGGGTGGACTGGCAGGTGACGCGAAGGGCGTAGCGGGACATGGGTTCTCAAGCCTCCGGGGGGTTCGGGGGAAGGATCAGGCGGTAAGGCCTTGCGGTTCGGCAAGCCCGTTGGCGCGGCAGCAGGCCGTCAGGGTGTTGGCCAGCAGGCAGGCGATGGTCATCGGGCCGACGCCGCCGGGAACCGGGGTGATCGCACCGGCGACCTGCACCGCTTCGTCGAAATCGACGTCGCCGACAAGGCGGGCCTTTCCGTCCCGCTCGACCCGGTTGATGCCGACGTCGATGACGGTTGCCCCCGGCTTGACCCAGTCGCCCCGGATCATTCCGGGGCGGCCCACGGCGGCGACCAGGATATCGGCGCGGCGGCAAACCTCGGGCAGATCGCGGGTGCGGCTGTGGGCGATGGTCACGGTGCAACTGTCGCCAAGCAGCAGTTGCGCCATCGGCTTGCCGACGATGTTCGACCGGCCGACGACAACGGCGTTCAGCCCCGACAGGCTGCCATGCAGATCGCGCAGCATCATCAGGCAACCCAGAGGCGTGCAGGGCACCATCGACTTCTGCCCCGTGCCCAGCAGGCCGACGTTCAGAACGTGGAAGCCATCGACGTCCTTGGCCGGGTCAAGGCGGTTGATGATCATTTCCGAATCAAGGTGATCGGGCAGGGGCAGTTGCACAAGGATGCCGTGAACCGCCGCATCGGCGTTCAGCCGGTCGATCAGCGCGATCAGATCGGCCTCGGGGGTGTCGGCGGGCAGGCGATGTTCGAAACTGCCCATCCCGACCTCGCGCGTCTGGATGCCTTTGTTTTTGACATAGACCGCCGAGGCGGGGTCCTCGCCCACCAGCACCACGGCGAGGCCGGGGGTGAGGCCGTGGTCGGAGTTGATCCGGGCGACATGGGCCGCCACCTTCTCGCGGATGCCCTGCGCAAAGTCGCGGCCGTCGATGATCTTCGCCGTCATGCCGCCACCTCGACCTGCCGCGAGATCGCGGTTTCCAGGGCGTGCCACAGCGACCCGGCAGCCGAGCGCATGCCGATGACCGCCAGCCGGTCCGGGGCGCGGCGGATGACAAAGACGCCGAGATGCTCCAGCCCGGTGCGGGCGGCGGAACCGGGCTGAAGCCGCTGCGGATCGAGGTTCACGAGCTTGGCCAGCAGATCGGTGATCGGCCGCTCGCCTGCGGACGAGCGGATCTCGAAGGCGACAAAGCCGTCGGTCTGCTCGGTCACGGACGCATCCGGGCAATCGGCGGCGACCCGGGCCGCGAAGTCGCTGTCCGCCAGCCCGTGCCCCTCGATCATCCACTGGTCTGGCCCGGTCCAGAAGGCCGAGACTTCCCCGGCCGCGGTCCAGCCGCCGGGTCCGGGAAGGCTCAGACCCAAGGGCGAAGGCTCGGGCGCGCCCTGCCGCCGCGCCACCGAAGCAAGCGCCAGTTCCGGGTTCTCGCGGATGCTCAGGACACCATGGCGCGCCTCGGCCGGCGCGGACCCGCCGGTGGCGCAAAGAGGGGAAAGGTCAGGCACGGAGGCGTTCTCCTTCAGGGTCGATGAAATGGGGGCTGGTGACGCGGACCCGCGCAGTCTGGTTCTGAAGCGGGTTGGCCGCAACGATCACCTCGCCCATGCGCGCCGCGCCGTTTTCAAGAAAGCCCAAGCCGATGGCGTGGCCCAGATGCGGGCTGTGCGCGCCCGAGGTGATCCAGCCCTGATCGGTCCCGGTGTTCTGCTCGGCCCCTTCGGCGAACAGATGGGCGCCCGCGACCACCGGCTCGGCCGGATCGACGGCTTCCAGCCCGACCAGCACGCGGCGATCGTCGGCCAGTCCCGCGCGGCGCGACATGACGGCGCCGATCGAGTCCTTCTTCGTGGAGACCATCCGCCCCAGCCCCAGCATCTGCGCGGTGGTCTGACCGTTCAGCTCGTTGCCCGCCGCATGGCCCTTTTCGATCCGCATGACGCCAAGCGCCTCGGTCCCGTAGGGGGTGGCGCCAAGGTCCGCGCCGGTTTCCACCAGCCGCGCCATCAGCGCGTTGCCGTAGCGGGCGGGCACCGCGATCTCGTAGGCCAGTTCGCCCGAGAACGAGATGCGGAACAGCCGCGCGCGCAGCCCGCCGCAGACGGTCAGGTTGGCGCAGGCCATGAAGGGGAAGGCCGCGTTCGACAGGTCGAACCCGTCCACGACACGTTCCAGCAGGCGGCGGGCATTCGGCCCGGCGACAGCGATCTGCGCCCAGGCGTCGGTGGTCGAGATCAGTTGCACGTCCAGGTCCGGCCACAGGCACTGGCGGCAGAACTCCATGTGGCGGTAGATCGTGCCCGCATTGGCCGTGGTCGTGGTGACGACGTAATGCCTGTCCGCCAGCCGGGCGCAGGTGCCGTCGTCCCAGACGATCCCGTCCTCGCGCAGCATCAGCCCATAGCGGACCATGCCGACCTTCAGGCTGCCCATGGCATTGGCATAGAGGCGGTTCAGGAACTCGCCCGCATCGGCGCCCTGCACATCGACCTTGCCCAGCGTCGTCACGTCGCAGATGCCGACGCCCTTGCGGGTGGCCAGGACCTCGCGGTCCACCGTCTCGCGCCAGTGGCTTTCACCGGGCTGCGGGAAGTATTGCGCCCGCATCCACTGGCCGACCTCGACGAAGACCGCGCCCTGTGCGGCGGCCCATTCATGCGTGGGCGTCAGGCGACGCGGCTTGAAATGCCCGCCGTTGTCGCCACCGCCAAGCGCCGACAGGGCGACAGGCGTATAGGGCGGGCGGAAGACCGTGGTGCCGGTCTGCGGGATGGTCTGGTCGGTCAGTTCCGCCATGACCGCCAGTGCGGTGACATTCGCGGTCTTGCCCTGGTCGGTCGCCATGCCCAGCGTGGTCCAACGCTTGAGATGCTCGACCGAGCGCATGTTTTCCAGATACGACAGCGCGATGTCCTTGACGGTCACGTCGTTCTGGAAATCCACCCAGGCGCGGCCCTTGCCGGGGACATGCCACAGGGGATGCAGGTTCAGGCCCGCATCCTCGGCCCGCGGCAGGCCGGGCAGGGGGGCGTCGATGCCGAGATCCGCCAGCGCGTCCCGCGCGGCCTCGGCCCCCGACCGCAGCGCGGCGGCGGTCGAGCCATGCCCGGCGGCGGCCCCAGCGGCGACCAGCCCCTCCGGCCCGTCGGGGGGCGGCAGGAAGGCTTGCGCCGCCTCGTCCCAGACCGGGCGGCCCCGGTGGTGCGAGGCCAGATGCACGTTCGGGTTCCACCCGCCCGAGACGCCGAGCGCGCCGCAGTCCAGCCATTCGTCCCGCCCGTTCCGCGTGACCTGAACCGCGCGCAAGCCGTGACGGCCCTTGCTGTCCGTGACCATGGCGCCCGCGAACAGCGGATAGTCGCCCTGCGCTGTGGCATTGGCACGCGGGTCGATCACGCCCGCGATGCTGATGCCCTTGCCCAGCAGGTCCAGCGCCGTCCGGTGCCCGTCGTCGTTGTTGGTGAAGATCGCCACCCGGTCGGCGGGGGCCGCGGCGTAGCGGTTGGCATAGGCCCGCAGCGCCCCCGCCAGCATCACGCCGGGGCGGTCGTTGTTGGCAAAGGGGATATGCCGCTCGGTCGCGCCGGCGGCCAGAACGGCGCGGCGGGCGGTGATCCGCCAGAGCGTCTGGCGCAGCTTGCCGGGCGCGGGAAGGTGGTCCGACACCCGTTCGAGCGCGCCATAGACGCCGGAATCGAAGACGCCGTAGACCGTGGTGCGGCGCATGATCCGCAGATTCGGCAGGCTGGAAAGCTCGGCCTCGACCGCGGCGATCCAGTCCGTCGCGGGGGCGTCGTTCAGCGGATGGGCTTCCGCCAGCAGCCGCCCGCCCAGCCGGAAGTCCTCGTCGGCAAGGATCACCCGCGCGCCCGCCCGCGCCGCCGTCAGCGCGGCGGCCAGCCCCGCCCCGCCGCCGCCGGTCACCAGCAGGTCGCAATGCAGGAAGCCCTTGTCATAGGCATCGGGGTCGGGCTGGCCCGACAGCCGCCCAAGCCCCGCCGCGCGGCGGATGGCGGGTTCGTAGAACTTCTCCCAGAACTTCTGCGGCCACATGAAGGTCTTGTAATAGAAGCCCGCCGCGAAGAAGGGCGAGAACCAGTCGTTCACCGCCAAGAGGTCGCGTTTCAGCGAGCCGACATGGTTCTGGCTGCGCGCCTGAAGCCCGTCGAACAGTTCCACCACGGTGGCGCGGGTGTTCGGCTCGGACCGCGCGCCGCTGCCGATCTCCACCAGCGCGTTCGGTTCTTCGGACCCGGCAGTGAAGATGCCGCGCGGGCGGTGATACTTGAAGCTGCGGCCGACCAGCCCGACGCCGTTCGCCATCAGCGCCGAGGCGAGCGTGTCGCCCGGATGGCCGGTGAAGTCCTTCCCGTTGAAGCTGAAGCGCAGCCTGCGCGAGCGGTCTATCAACCCGCCGGATAGCCGGGTCATGCCGCACCCCCTTTCGCGCGCAGTGCCACGTCACGGGCAAGCTCGGCGCCCAGAACCTCATGGGTCAGGGTGTTGCGGGTGACGACCAGCCACGAGCGGTCGCCCTGTTCGTGGAACCACAATTCGCGATGCACGCCGGCCGGGTTGTCGCGCAGATAGACGTAATCGTGGAACGCGGGCTGCGCGCCCTCGGCCATGCCGTCGGGGCGGTCCAGCAGCGAGGCCGAGCCGAGGCAGAAGAACTCCTGCGCGTCGCGCGGGCCGAGAAGGGGGTGGGGGATAAGCATGTCAGGCTCTCAATGCAGATTGGGCGAGGCGCCCATGCCTTTTTCGTCGATCAGGTAGCCGCGCTCGAAGCGGTCCAGCCGATAGGCCTTGGCGGTGTCATGGGGTGTGTCGGTCGCCAGCAGATGGGCGAAGCAATAGCCGCTGGCGGGCGTCGCCTTGAAGCCGCCATAGCACCAGCCTGCGTTCAGGTAGAGGCCCTCGACCGGGGTGCGGTCGATGATGGGCGAGCCGTCCATCGACATGTCCATGATCCCGCCCCAGACCCGCAGCAGCCTTGCGCGCCCGATCATCGGCATCAGCGCCATGCCGGATTCGGCCACGTCCTCGATCACCGGCAGGTTGCCGCGCTGGGCGTAGGAGTTGTAGCCGTCGATGTCGCCGCCGAAGACCAGCCCGCCCTTGTCGGACTGGCTGACGTAGAAATGCCCGGCGCCGAAGGTGATGACCCCCGGAATGGTCGGCTTCAGCCCCTCGGAAACAAAAGCCTGCAGGACATGGCTTTCGATCGGCAGCCGCATCCCGGCCTGTGACATGACCCGGCTGGACGATCCCGCGACCGCCACGCCGACCTTGCCCGCCCTGATATAGCCGCGCGAGGTCTCAAGGCCCTTCACGCGGCCGTCCTCGATGCGAAAGCCCGTGACCTCGCAGTTCTGGATCAGGTCCACCCCGGCGAGGTCCGCGCCGCGCGCGTAGCCCCAGGCGACGCCGTCATGGCGCGCAGTGCCGCCGCGGCGCTGCAGCAAGCCGCCCTTGATCGGGAAGCGGGCGTTGTCGAAATTCAGAAAGGGGGCCATCCGCCGCACCTGGTCGCGGTCCAGTAGCTCCGCATCCGCCCCAGCCAGCAGCATCGCATTGCCCCGCCTGCGGTAAGCGTCGCGCTGGCCGTCGCTGTGGAACAGGTTCAGGATGCCGCGCTGGCTGACCATCGCGTTGAAGTTCAGAAGCTGCTCCATGTTCTCCCAGAGCTTCATGGAGAACTCGTAGAACGGCTCGTTCCCCGGCAGCAGGTAGTTGGAACGGATGATCGTCGTGTTGCGGCCGATGTTGCCGGACCCCAGCCAGCTTTTTTCCAGCAGGGCGATGCGGGCCTGCCTGAAGGTGGTGGCGAGGTAATAGGCGGTTGCCAGCCCGTGCCCGCCGCCGCCGACGACGACATAGTCATAGGCGGGCCGGGGGTCGGGGTTGCGCCACAGAGGGCGCCAGCCGCGATGGCCGCTCAGCGCCTCTTTGACAACCCGGTAAGCCGAATAGCGCAAGTCGGATCATCCTTAAGTCAGCAGGGTCTGCGAGGTTCGTAGCGCGGCGCGGCGCGCGCGGCTTGCACAGTGCGGACATATTCTTGTCCACCTCGGACGCGCGTGTTACTGGCGCGCCATGCGGATCGGTTTCATCCTGACGCCCGATCATGGGCTGATGTCGGTCGCCTCGGCGGTCGAGCCGCTGCGGGCGGCCAACCACCTGGCGGGCCGGTCGCTTTACCATTTCCAGTTCCATTCCGTCGCTGGTGGCTTTGCTGCCTCGTCCTCGGGCGGGGGCTTCGACACGCAGCCGCTGGCCGACGCCGCGGACGCCGGGCTGGACCTCGCGATGGTCGTCTCGGGCGGCAATCCGATGCTGCACGACGATCCCGCGCTGATGCGGGGGCTGCGCGGGCTGGCGCAGAAGGGGATGCGGCTGGGCGGGATTTCCGGCGGCTCGGCGCATCTGGCCAAGGCGGGGCTGATGGCGGGGCGGCGCTTCACCGTCCATTGGACCCATATCGACGCGCTGCAGGAATACGGCCCCGACCTGCTGATCGAACGCGCCCTCTATGTCATCGACCGCGACCGCTATACCTGCGCGGGGGGGGTGGGCGCTATGGACATGATGGGGGCGCTGATCGCCCGCGAGCATGGGGCGTCGTTCGCCCGTGAGGTCAGCGATTGGTTCATCCACCCCCGCCTGCGCACGGCCGACGAGCCGCAGCAGCCCGGCGCGGGACAGCGTTTTGACCTGCACCACCCGGCGCTTGAGGCGGCGGTGGAACTGATGGCCAGCCACCTTGCCGACCCGCTGGCGCCCGAGCAACTCGCGACGCTGTCCGGCGCCAGCGCCCGGCAGTTGCAACGCCTGTTCGCGGCCCGGTTCGGGCAGACGATGACGGGTTTCTACCGCGATCTGCGGCTGGCCAAGGCGGATGAATTGCTGCAGCAGACCGCGCTGCCGGTGCTTGAGATTGCGGTGATGACCGGGTTTTCCAGCGCCGCCCATTTCACCCGCTGCTTTGCCGACAGATACGGCACGCCCCCGGGCCGCAGGCGGCGGGCGGCGGAAGCGGTCTCTCGCCCGCCCGTCAGAGCACCTGGTTGAGAAAATCGCGCGTCCGCGGGTCCTTGGCGCTGGTGAAGAACTCGGCGGGCGGGCCGTGTTCGACGATCACGCCGCGGTCGGTGAAATAGATGTGGTCGGCGATCTCGCGGGCAAAGCCCATCTCGTGGGTGACGAGGATGCAGGTCATGCCCTCGGCGGCCAAGTCCTTGATCGTGACCAGCACCTCCTTGACCGTTTCCGGGTCCAGCGCCGCCGTCACCTCGTCGAACAGCATCACGTCGGGCCGCATCGCAAGCGACCGGGCGATGGCCACCCGCTGCTGCTGGCCGCCGGACAGCTCGCCGGGATAGTGATCCTCTTTCCCTTCCAGCCGCACCTTCTTCAGCAGGGCGCGGGCGCGGGCCTCGACCTCGGCCTTGTCCTCCTTCAGCACCTTGACCGGCGCCATCATCACGTTCTGCAGGGCGGTCTTGTGCGGGAACAGGTTGTATTGCTGGAACACCATCCCGACCTTGCGCCGCAGCGCCAGCTTGTCGAGTTTCGGGTCATGCACCTCCTGCCCCTCGACCTGGATCGAGCCGCCCTGGATGTCGTTCAGCGCGTTGATGCAGCGGATCAGGGTGGACTTGCCCGACCCCGAGGGGCCGATGATGCAGACCACCTCGCCCTTCATCACGTCGAAGCTGATGCCGCGCAGCACCTCGACCTGGCCGAAGGACTTGCGGACGTCGCGGATGCGGACGATGGGCTGGCTCTTGGTCCAGTTCGTCATCGGGAACCTCTCAGGTCTTGACGGCGAACCGCCGCTCCGGCCGCATCGTCAGGCGTGCGATCGGATAGCAGCAGGCCAGGAAAAGCAGCAGGGCGAAGCCGTAGAAAGACATCGGAAGCTCGGGATAGTTGCCCCCGGCCTCCATCGCCTGACGGGTCAGGCTGATGACCTCGTTCACGCCCAGCAGCGAGGCCAGCGGCGTGGACATGGCCATGGTCGCATACCAGTTCATCCACGGCGGCAGCATCCGCTTGACGCATTGCGGCAGGATGATCTGCCAGATGGTCTGCTGCCGGGTGAAGCCCAGCGATTCCGCGCCCTCCCACTGGGCGGTTGGCACCGACTGGACCGCGCCGCGCACCACCTCGGCGATGTTGGCCGACACCGGCAGGGCGAGGCCGATCACCACCTTGATCCAGCCGGGCAGGGGGATCGTCATGCCGAACGTCTGCACCTGAAAGGGCAGGCCCAGCAGGACGATGAACAGCAGCACCAGCCACGGCACGTTGCGGAAGAAGGTGACATAGGCCTGCACGACGCTCCGCAGCAGGCGGTTGCGCGAGATCAGTCCCAGTCCGGCCATCCCCCCCCACCGCGGTTCCCAGCGCCATCGCCAGGACCGAGATCAGCACGTTGAACAGGAACCCCTGCGTGAACAGGAAGGGCGCCCAGCGGATCACCGCCTCGAAGGCCGAGGCGGCGTCGCGGCCGGACTGCGCCATGACCGCGAAGGGAAACAGCGCGGCAAGCGCCAGCAGCCAGGCCGCGGGGATCGAGGCGATCCAGCGCAGCATGAAGAAATCGTCCCAAGCCGGCCCGTGGGGGCTGAAGGGCAGCAGCACCGGCAGCGCGCCCCTGACCGGCGCCATCGGAACGGGGGTCTTACGCGCCATAGCCGGGAATCCTCATCCTGCGTTCCCATGTGCCCATGCCGGCCGAGACGATGCCGACCAGGCCCAGGTAGAGGACCAGCATCAGCAGCATCGTCGGGTTCTGCGCCAACGGATAGTCGTTCCAGATCGACACGGACTGATAAAGCAGTTCCGGCACCGCGATCGCATAGGCCTGGTTCGTGGTTTTCACGAGGTTGACCAGGTTCGCGGTCAGCGCCGGCATCGAGATGCGCAGCGCAAGCGGGAAGACGACGTTGTTGCAGGTCATCAGCCGGGACATCCCCAGCAATTCCGCCGCCTCGCGGGTGGAGTCGGGCACCGTCCCCGCCCGCCCTGTCCCGGCGCTGGATCATGGCGGGGCTGGCCTCGGCGGGCCTTGCGGCGGCGGGACTGGCCGCGCCGCATGTCGCGGCGGCATCGTCGCGCGAATGGTCGATGATCGCGATGGAGCATTTCCCCCCCTACAACCACCTGAAGGGCGGCGAGTTGGTCGGCCTCGACATCGACATCCTGACCGAGGCGGCCCGCGAACTGGGCATAACGATGCGGATGCTGCCGCTGCCTTGGCAGCGCGCGATCCTCTCGTTCGAGACGGGCGCCGCGGACGGGCTGTTCCAGTTGACGCCGACGCCCCGGCGCATCCGCCACTGGCACATGACGGGGCCGATGCGGATGACGCGGCTGGTCTTCATGGTCCCGGCCGGATCGGGGCTGGCGGACATCGGCGGCCTTGGCGGGCTGTCCGGGCAGGTCGTGGGAACGGTGAACGGCTTCACCTATGGCGCCGCCTTCGACGAGGCGGGCGGCTTCATCCGCGAAGGCTCGATGGACGACGAGACCAGCCTGCGCAAGCTGCTGCTCGGCCGCGCGAGCGTGATCCTCGGCGGCGAGGCCAACCTGGTTCATGCGGCGGACAGGCTGGGGGTGCGGGACCGGGTGCGCATCCTGCCGACCCCGCTTGCGCAACAGCCGCGCTATGCCGCCTTCCGCCGCGATCCCGCCGGGGCCGGGAAAGCCGCGCTTCTGGGGACGGTCCTGCGGCAGATGACGGACGATGGCCGTGTTGAGCGCATCCTGCAGCGGCATCGGCCGGAATGAGCGTGCCCCGGCGCAGCAGCGGCGGCATCGCGCGCAAGATCGCGCTGGCCAGCATCATCAGCGTTGCATCAGGCATCGGACTGGGCGGGATCAGCGCTTATGGCGATTTCCGCCGCAGCTTCGCCTCGGCGATCGAGAACTCGGAACGCCTGCTCCGCGCCGCGCTGCCGCAACCGGAAAGCGCCTGCTGGGACCTGGACCTCGTGGCCACGCAGACGACGCTGGACCGGCTGGCCAAGGCGCCGCTGGTCCATTCCCTGTCCCTGCGGGATCTCGTCTTCGCGCCCAACGACCTGCGGACGGTCAACATCGGCCCGCTCGCGGCGCAATCCGACCTGGCCGCGGAACCCCGGTCGGCGCTGGGCCGGCTGGTGCCGCGGGACTGGCTGTCGGGGCGGCTGGAATTCGATCTCTCGGCCCCGCGCTCGCCCGAGCCGATCGCCCGGCTGAACGTCGATCTGTCCTTTGCCGGGCTTTACGACGAGCTGGGCCGCCGCGCGATCAGCGTCGTCGCGGTCACGGTCCTGCAGGCGCTGCTGATCCCGGGCATCCTGTTCGTGCTGATCCGCAGCCTCGTCATCCGCCCGCTGAATTCGTTGAGCCGGGCGGCGCGGACGCAGCGCGAGGGCGGGGGCTTCCGCCTGACCGGCAGGGCGGCCGGGCTGCTGTCCGAGGGACGCGACGACGAGATCGCCAGCCTCGCCCGCGACTTCACCCTGACCGTGACAAGAATGGAGCGTTACCGCGACAACCTGCGCGGAGAGGTGGAGCAGCGCACCGCCGAACTGGTGCTGGCCCGCAACGACGCGCTGGCGGCGTCCCGCGCGAAATCGGCGTTCCTCGCGAACATGAGCCATGAATTGCGCACGCCCCTGAACGCGATCACCGGCCTGTCGGAACTGCTGCTGGCCGAACGGCTTCCCTCGGCGGTGCAGCGCCATGTGTCGGACATGCGCAGCGCCGCCCGGCAACTGCTGGGCAGCATCGACACGGTGCTGGACCTGTCCAAGCTGTAAGCCGGGCGCATGGTGTTCGAGCATGTCCCCTTCGCCCCCGAGAAGGTGTTCGACGAGCAGCACCGCCGGGGCGGTGCCCCGCGCGATGTAGTCGCAGGCGCCGGCGGCGAAGCCTTCGGTCTCGTCCTGCGGCGCGTCGAGGCTGGTCAGGAAGATCACCGGCATCCGCAAATGCTGGGGGTCCGCCTTGATCCGCCGGCAGAGCGCGTATCCCGCCATCTCGGGCATGTGGACGTCCAGCATCGCCAGATCGGCGCGCCCGCCCGCCGCCAGCCAGTCAAGCGCATCGCTGGCGCTGGTATGGGCGATCACGTCATAGCGGCCGCGCAGGATGTCGTGCAGCCGCTGGATGTTCGCGGGCATGTCGTCCACGACCAGGATGCGCGCCCGTTCCGCCCCCGCCTCGTCGTCGGGGGCGGGCGCGCCGGTCCCATCCCCCGCGCCCTCCTCCTGCGTGCCGCCGATCATCTGCGACGCCCGCGCAAGGCGTTCGAGGCTGGCCGAGACCGCCTCGAAATACGGGCGGCTCCAGTCGCGCAGGGTGGTCGCATTGGCGTAGCGCTGGAACAGCGACAGACCGAGATGGGTTTCCAGCGCCCTGATCTGGCGGCTGACGGCCTCGCGCGTGACGTTCAGCTCGCGCGCGGCCTCGGAAAAGCTGCCCAGCCGGGCCGCGGCTTCAAAGGCGACGATGCTGGTCAGGGGCGGAAGGTTGCGCTTGAGCGACGTCATGGGCCTGATCCTGCGAGGATGCTTTTGAAGCAACCTGCCACCTTTATCCCGGGCGGCGGCCGCCTGCACCCTCTGCGCCGTCCTCCGTCACGCCTCGTTCAGCAGGGCGGCCCGCCCGACCGGCTGGTTTTCATGCGCCATGGTGTAGATGCGATCGAGGAACGCGCCCGCGTCGGGGCCGCGCACCGCCAGCTTGCCCAGCGTCGAGACGTCTAGCATCCCCCCGCCCTCGCGCACGAGGCGGACCCCGTCGGCGACCACCCCGGCAGAGTCGCCGTAACAAAGCGGCCGCCACCACAGGGCCGCCGGGATCATCTTCGCGCCTGCCGCGCGGTGCCAGCCGTCCATCGGCGTCAGCCGGTCATGGCTTTGCCGCGGACCGGCCAGCAGCCCCAGCTTTTCCGGCCCGAAGGGCAGGCGCGAGGTCGTGACCCCGATCTGCGCCACGCTGCGGCCAGCAAGGTGCATCGACGCCGGAAGGCCCGTCAGCGGAAAGCTCTGGCTTTCCTCATCAAAGCCCAGCTTCGCCCCGGCATGCCGCCGAAGCTGGTAGCCGGGGGTGGTGTCCGCGCCAATCAAGGCAAAGTCGCAGTCCAGCAACTCAGGCCCGGCAGGGGATTCAACGCGCAGCGACTTCACCCGGCGGTTGCCGCGGGTTCCCTGCGCCACGGCGATCGTCGCGCCCTCCACGATGCGCAGGCCCTCGGCGCGCAGTTCGGAAACCATTGCCTCGGGCAGCCGGGCCGCTTGCGGGATCACCACGACCGCGACGGGAACCCCGGCATCGTCCAGATCCAGCGCGGCCGCCGCCCCGTGCGGTATTCCGGCGAAAATCACCGCGCGGCTGCCGGGGGGGACCCCGTCATGCCGCAGCAGCCGCTGGACGGCCGAGGCCATCACGATGTTGGGCAGGTCGTTGTTGCGAAAGACCAGGGGTTGGTCCTGCGTGCCCGCCGCGATGACCACCTGCGCGGGCCGATGCGGGAAAGCAGGTCGCCCTGCAGCACGGGGATGAAGTTGTCCGTGAACCAGCCGTTGCAGGTCGCCCCCAGCAGGACGCGCAGGGCCTCGCGCTGCCGCTGCAGCAGGTCGCCCGCATGGCGGCCCTGGGTCAGGGCGCCGCCGGTTTCCGGCTCGGAATCGACCAGAACGACCTCGACCCCTGCCTGCGCGGCTGTTCGCGCCGCCGCCATGGCGGCCGGACCGGCGCCCACCACGAGGACGTCGCAATGAAGGTTCTGCTTGCGGCAATCCGCCGGGGGCAGGGCGGTGGCGATGCGGCCCAGGCCCGCCGACTTGCGGATCAGCGGTCCCCAGTAGCACAGCCAGTCGGCCTTCCGAGGGCCGAAGAAGCTGCGGTAGTAGAAGCCCACCGGCATGAAGCCGCCGAAGCGGTCCAGCGCGCTGTTCAGGTCGCGGTCGGCCGGCGCGTTCGGCTCGGACCCGATCTGGACCAGCGTGTCGGCGTCCTGCCCGGCCATGGTCAGGGGGCCGTGCGGGCGGTGATACTTGAAGGACCGCGACATGACCCAGCGGCCGGACCCCAGCAGCGCGCTTTCCACCATGAAGCTCGCGCACCGTCTGCGGATCGACGACCTCGATGCGGATTCCGGCGTGCCTGGCCATCTCGGCCGGCAGGTGAAAGCTGCGCATCGTTGCCTTGGAATGGGCCAGCGTCAGTTGTCCGCGCTGCGAGAACATGACGTTGAAGCCGAGGTCCGAGGACATGGTCTCGTGAAGCGCGAGGGCCTCCTTGCAGAAGCGGATCAAGGGCTGCGTCAGGTGGTTCGACCGGATCGTCGTGGTGTTCCGTGCCGTGTTGCCGCCGGCGAGATAAACCTTTTCCAGCACCGCGACCGACCGGATGCCGTGATGGTTCGACAGGTAACAGGCCGCGGCCAGCCTGTGCCCGCCGCCGCCGATGATGACCACGTCATAGGACGGTTTCAGATCCGGCGTCGGCGGCAGGGCGCGAAAGGGTCTGTCCGTCGAGGACAGGCCATATCCGAGCAGTGCAAACGGCATCGGGCGCTCCTTCCCGTTGCGGGCCGATGGCGGCGGGGGCACGCGCGTCTCAAGCAACGGATACTGCCCGCAGACCCCGTTTCCGTTATGGCTGCCCAGTTGCAGCAGAGAGGCCCAAACGCGAACTGCCCCATCTGGTCCAGCTTCAGGCCTTCGCGGCGGCGGCCCGGCATCTCAGCTTCACCCGCGCCGCGGACGAGCTGAACTGCACTCAGGCCGCCATCAGCCAGCGGGTGCGCAGGCTGGAACTGAGTTCCGCCGGAAAGGCGTTCCTGCCGGGGATCATGCAGGCGCTGGACATCGCCGAGGCGGCGACGCGCGGCCTGACCGGACGCAGTCTGCACCAGGCGTTGACGGTTTCCGGGCCGATCTCGTTCCTGAACCTGTGGCTCGGCCCACGCCTGCCCGGCTTCCTTGCGCAGCATCGCGGGATTGCCCTGCAGTTGAACAGTTCGATCTGGACCGATCCGAACAGCGAGCTTGCCGACCTGAGCTTCGGCATCATGGACCCGGCCTGTCTGCCGTCCGGGACAGTGGTTCTGTGCGGAATTCGCTGGTGCCGGTCGGCGGGCCGCAGCAGGCGGGCAGGGCGGACGTGGATGAGCTGCCGCAGATCGAGGTGCAAGGGCGGCATTCGCTGTGGGACCTGTGGTGTCAGGGCATGCGCCGCGAGCGCCGCCCCCGGCTGCCGCCCATCCGCGTGGACAACGCGCTGTCGGCGGTCGAACTCGCCGCCGCGGGGGCGGGCGTGACGGTGATCTGCCCCAGCTATGCGGAACGGCCGGTGGCCGAGGGGCGACTGGCCGCGCTGCTGGGCGGGGGCGTCCCGGCCCCGCTTGTCCTCGGGATGAGCCGGAACCTGCACCGAAGGGAAACCGCCGCGGTCCGCGATTTCATGGCCTGGGTGTCAGTGTGCTTTCCGGTTGTCGAGGGTCAGGCCGCGCACGCCCGGAAGGGCGGGCGACTGGCCGGAAAGAACCCGCACGATGCGCTTCCTGGTCAGGTGGTCGTGATTCACGGCCAGCCGGTCCGGCCGCCTACCTGACGGCCGCCATCAACTGGATCTCGACCGGGGCGCCGCCTGGCAGCGAGGCGACGCCCACCGCCGCGCGGCTGCAGATGCCCGCGTCGCCAAGCTCTTGCCGCAGGAAGGCCGAGGCCGCGTCGGCCAGCCGGGAATGGGCGGTGAAGCCGGGTTCCGCGGCGATATAGACCGTCATCGACAGGATGGCATCCAGTTCCTCGCCCGGCTGCAGCAGGCTTCGCGCCGCGCGCAGGGCGTTGCTGCAGGCCAGGACCACGGCTTCGCGATGGTCCTCAACAGTGGTGTCGCTGCGGACCGGCCCTTGGTGGGCCAGCCTGCCGTCGATCCGCGGGGTCATCCCCGCGGTGACGATCAGCTTGCCGCTGCGCCGGGCGGGGACGTAGTCGCCCTGCGGGACCGGGGCGCCGTGGGCGGGCGCGGCGATCACGCGCGATACCGGTCCACGAGCGCGGCGATGCGTTTGACCGCGGAGACGGCCGCCGCGTGGTCCTGCGAGAAGTTCAGCCGGACCGAGCCGGGCGTTTGGGGGCTGAACTCGGTGCCGGGCGTGACGATCACATTGCCATGCAGCCGCAGCGCCTTGACGAACTCGGCAGGCCGGATGGACAGCGCGGGCAGGCCGGGGAACAGGTAGCTGCCCGCCTGCGGCACCCGCACCGAACAGCCGGGGATGTCCCGGAACAGCGCCACCAGGTCGTCGCGGATCGCCTGATGCCGGCGGATGCGGTCGGCCATCCAGCCCTCGGGCTCGTTGAACCAGGTCCGCAGCACGGCCTGGGCGTAGCCCGCCGCCCGCAACGAGACGATCGCCTGCAGCTTTTCCATCCGCGCGATGATCTCGGCCGGGCCGAAGGCCACGCCCAGCCGGTAGCCGCTGAGCGATTCCGTCTTGGACGGCCCCATGATGGTCACGACGTTTTCCGCCGCCCGGTTCGCCCGCAGATGGGTATAACTTGCGCCTTGGTAAAGCAGCCGCGAATAAAGCTGGTCCACGATCACGGTCGCGCCGTAGCGGGCGGCAAGAGCGGCGATGCAGTCGATTTCCTCGGCCGAATAGACGACGCCCGCCGGGTTGTTCGGGTTCGAGAACAGGAACAGCTTTGCCCCGTCCCTGAAGGCCGCTTCCAGTTCGTCGAGGTTCAGCCCGGCCTCGTGTTCGGCCGCGCCCGAACAGGCGATCCGGACGGGCACCATCTCGCCCTCGAAGAACTCGACCAGCTTGCGGTTGGCGAAATAGTCGGGCTGCACGATGGCGACCTTGTCGCCCCGCGCCACGGTCGAGGCCACCGCCAGGAACAGCGCCCCTTGGGTGCCGGGGGTGATGATCAGCCCGTCCGCCGCATCGACCGGGGCGCCGGTGAAATCCGCCAGCCTGGCGGCCAGCGTCTCGCGGATGTCCGACCGGCCGCGATATTCGGTATAGGCCTGCGCCCCGCCTTCCTCGACGCCTGCCGCAAAGGCCTGAAAGGCGCCGGGGGTGGGGGCGTGGGCATCGACATCGCCATGCGAGAAATCGACAACGGGGCCGTCCAGCGGCTCGCCCCGCAGGAAGTCCGCCCCGCGGGACTGGCGCACCTCCTGGCCGGGGGCGTTGTCGGTCGCGAGTCTGAGGAACTTGTCCTGGATGGTCATCTGCGGTCTCCGGAAGCCTGTGTCGGGGTGACGTATAGCGGCCGGGCAGAGACAAGGGAAACTTGCTTTCCTGCCTTCAGGTGACAGGAAAACTCATGGGCACAAGGTTTCCTGAAACCTTCATTACCGTTGCCGACTGCGGTTCGATCGCCGAGGCGGCACCGCGCCTGAACCGCATCCCCGCCGCCCCAGCCCGGCGCCTGCTGGCGTTGGAGCAGGACCTCGGCCATCCCCTTGTCATGCGCTCGGGCCGGACCATCCAGCCCACGGCCAAGGGGCTGGCGATCCTGGGTCACGCCCGCGTGCTGGTGGAAGGGACGCGCGACCTGCGCGCGCTTGCCGCGCAGGACGTGCCCACCGGGCAATTGCGGCTGGGGGGACCGCGACTGCGCTGACGGGATTGCTGCCCTCGATCCTCATGGACCCCGGCGCGGGCTATCCCGCCCTTGGGTATTTCGTGCAGCCGGCCTCCTCGGCCGACCTTTATCATCGCGTGCTGGAGGGCGAGCTGGACGCCGCGATCATCGTGCGCCCGCAATTCGCCCTGCCCAAGACGGTCGGCTGGCTGACGGTGCGGAACGAGCTGCTGGCCTTCATCACCCCGCAGGACGCCGCCGGGGAGGACCCGCATCTGGCGATCGCACAGTCGCGCTTCATCCGCTGCGACCGCAACCAGTGGGGCGGGCAGCTTGTGGACAGGTATCTGCGCGGTCCCGACCTGACGGTTCGGGAATGGCCTGAACTCGACGCGCTGGATGCCATCGCCGCTTCGGTGGGCAAGGAATCGGGGGTTGCCATCGTGCCTGACTGGGCACCCCCCTTGGCCCGAGGGGCTGCGAATACGCAAAAGGCTGCTTCCGGGCGGCTACATATGTCGCACCGGCGTCATCTGGCATCTTTCAGGGGCGCGTCAGGCCGCGATCCGCGCCTTTGTCCGCGCCTGCAGCGGGGTGGGGCGCATCGCATCTGCAGGCAGGATCCAGGCAGCCGATGCAACCTGTCGCGGGATCTGTGCCCGCAGGACAAGCGGAGGGTTCGCGGCGGTCGGCCTGTCCGTTGCGGGTTCCGGTCTTGCTGCTGCCGATCATCCTTGCGGCGCCCTGGCATTGCTTCTGGCACGGCTACCCATTCTGGCGGATGCCGCAGATGGTCCCGTCAAGCCGGTGCCGGATATGCGGGGAGTGACGGCAAGGAGCGCCCGATCGGGCCGCAGACGAAAGGGGCGCGGAGTCTTCTCCGCGCCCCTTGTGTTGTCCGGGTGCCGGGAAGCTCAGGCCTCGCCCATGCCCTCGGCGGGCTGGGGCGCGGCGCCCGAGCGGGCCTTTTCCTCGATCCGGCGGCCGATCTCGGCGTCGACGGATTTCCAGTAGTCGAAGGCGCGGCTCAGCACCGGCTCGCGGACGCCGCCCGCCAAGCTGCCGGCGACGGTGTTCACCAGCGCCTCGCGCTCGGCGTCGTTGAAGACCTCGCGCACCATGATGCCTGGCTGGGTAAAGTCGTCGTCGTCGGGGCGCAGGGTATAGGCGCTGCGGACCATGTCGCCGTCGGCCTGCCAGCCGTTGTCCACCGCGCCGGTCTCGTCCGACCACGGGCGGCCTTCGCTGTTGGGCGCATAGGTCGCCGCCGAACCCGAATGCAGATAGGGCATCGGCCCGTCGAACTGGTAGGTGTTCACCGGCACCTTCGGCTGGTTCACCGGAAGCTGGTGGAAGTTCGCGCCGATCCGGTTCCGCTGCGCGTCGTTATAGGCGAAGGCGCGGCCCTGCAGCATCTTGTCGGGCGAAAGCCCGATGCCCGGCACGGTGTTGCCCGGCGAAAATGCCGCCTGCTCGATCTGGGCATGGAAGTTTTCCGGGTTCCGGTTCAGCGTCATGACGCCGACCGGGACCAGCGGGTAATCCCCGTGCGGCCAGACCTTGGTCAGGTCGAAGGGGTTGATGCGGTAGGTCCTGGCTTCCTCGTAGGGCATGATCTGCACCGACAGATCCCACTGCGGGAACTCGCCGTCCTGAATCGCGTCGAACAGGTCGCGGCGGTGGAAGTCGGCGTCATGGCCCGACATCTGCGAGGCTTCCTCGTCGGTGAAGAACTTCATCCCCTGGCGGGTGTGGAAGTGGTATTTCACCCAGAAGCGGTCGCCTGCCTCGTTCACCCACATGTAGGTGTGCGAGCCGTAGCCGTTCATGTTGCGCCAGCTGCGCGGCAGGCCCCGAGGACCCATCAGGTAGGTCACCTGATGCGCGCTTTCCGGGTTCAGCGTCCAGAAGTCCCACTGCATGTGGTTGTCGCGCAGCCCGCTGGCCGCCAGCCGGCGCTGGCTGCGGATGAAATGCGGGAACTTCATCGGGTCGCGGACGAAGAAGACGGGCGTGTTGTTGCCCACGAGGTCATAGTTCCCCTCGGAGGTGTAGAACTTGAGGCTGAAGCCCCGCACGTCGCGCCAGGTGTCGGGGCTGCCCTGCTCGCCGGCAACGGTGGAAAAACGGGCCAGCATCTCGGTCTGCGCGCCCTTCTGGAACAGCGCGGCCTTGGTGTATTTCGATACGTCCTCGGTCGTCTCGAAGGTGCCGAAGGCGCCTGAGCCCTTGGCGTGGGGCAGGCGCTCGATGGTCTTCTCGCGGTTGAAATGCGCCATCTGTTCCAGGAAATGCACGTCATGCAGGACCAGGGGGCCGTCCGCGCCGACCGTCAGGCTGTGGCGGTCGCTGACGGCGGGCGCGCCTGTGGACATGGTCGAGGGAAACTTGCCGCGCTGGGTGTCATCGGACATCTCGTCTTCTTCCTTCTTTCGTTTGGCACTTCGGCTCTGCCACAGCAGATAGTTGAAAACCTGCGCAATTGCGAGGTTGCAGGCCCGGAAAGCGGCCATGCACGGCACGGTCAACTGGCCGTGGCCACAGGATCCAGCGGCCGGCAACCGCGGGCCGCGAAGACCGCTTCGTTTCGATACACGGCAATGTTTACGATTTCCGTCGGAGGAGCAAGCCGGGCAGGTCCGGAAAGACCCGGCAGGGCCGCCGCGTCATCCCGCCCGGACCTGCCGCAGCCTTGATGGACGACTGACGCATCCTGCTGATGTCCTTTGGGGGCAGATGCAGGGAGACAACGGACGCCCGGCGCGACTGACAGTTTCGGTTGCAGGATGACAAAGCTGCTTGCACTACGGTCGGGCAGGACAAGAGGCGCGCCGTTTCCGCCCGGCACTGCCGGGAAGGGATCGGTTGCGGAGGTCAGATATTCCAGACCATGGGGAACGAGGATCGTCGCTACGGGTTGCCCGCGCCAGACAGGCGACAGTCCATCCTGCATGGCGAGAGGCTGGTGCGGCAGCGGGAGCCCTGCTGCGGAGTCAGGGTCCGGGCGACACCCGTCCAGCGGGACATGGTGGCAGGGGCGGAGCATTCGACTGGGCAACCATCTGGTCGGCCCGTGGAACCGCCTGCCCTTCCTGCGGGCGAGGGGGCAGTCGAGGGCCTCCTTGCTGCTCGGTCTGGGTCCGGGCGATGCCAGCCTGCCGGGGCACCGGTCGCAGTATTCAGGCCGCCAGCCGCTTGGTCGGCTGGCGGAATTGTCTGCTCTTCCTGCGGGCAGGGATCAGGCGAAGAACTGCGCCCCGTTGGCGCTGATCGTCGAGCCCGAGATGAAGCCAGCATCGTCAGATGCAAGGAAGACAACGCAGCGGGCGATTTCCTCGGGCTCGCCCAGGCGGCCGACGGGGATCTGGGGGATGATGCGCTCGTTCAGCACCTTTTCATCGATGGCCCGCACCATCTCGGTCCCGATATAGCCAGGCGCCACGACGTTGACGGTGATGCCGGCACGGGCGCCTTCCTGCGCTAAGGCTCGGGTGAAGCCGATGTCGCCCGCCTTCGCGGCTGAATAGTTCGCCTGTCCGGCCTGGCCCTTCTGGCCGTTCACCGAGCTGATGTTGACGATGCGGCCGAACTTGCGGTCGCGCATCCCGTTCCAGACCCCGTGGGTCATGTTGAACACGCCGGTCAGGTTGGTGTCGATGACCTCTTTCCACTGCTGGGGGGTCATCTTGTGGAACATCGAGTCGCGAGTGATGCCGGCATTGTTCACCAGAACGTCCACCGGGCCGATCTCGGATTCGACCTGCCGGATGCCCTCGGCGCAGGCGTCATAGTCGGCGACCGACCACTTGAACGTCCTGATGCCGGTTTCGTCGGTAAAGGCCTTTGCAGCCTCGTCGTTGCCGGCATAATTGGCCGCAACCTCGTAGCCCGCCTCCTTGAGCGCCTTCGAGATCGCCGCGCCGATCCCGCGCGAACCCCCTGTAACCAAAGCGACCTTCGCCATCATCCCCTCCAACACTTGGCAAGTAATCCTCTTGCGTCCAAGGGTTATGAGAGGAAAGAATGTTACGCAAGGCCTTGGTCGAACTTTTGCCGGAAGCCTCAGCGCTGTGCCGCCGCATTCGGCGCGCGCCAGGGCGGAGAGATCGTCGGCGCGCCGAAATAGAAGCCCTGCAGGCAGTCGATTCCCAGCCCGATCAGGAAGGCGGCGTCATCGGCAGTTTCCACCTGCTCGGCCACGGTGAACATGTCGAAATGCGCGGCGATCGACATCAGTGCGCGGGTCAGCACCTGGTTGTCGGGATGCTCGGCGATCTCGCGGATGAACTGGCCGTCGATCTTGATGAGGTCGAAGGAGAAATCCCGCAGGTAGCGGAACGAAGTATAGCCCGCGCCGAAGTCGTCCAGCGCGAAGCAGACCCCGGCCTGCTGCAGTTCGCGCATGAACTGGCGGACCTGATCGGGCAGGCCCATGGCCGAGCTTTCGGTGATTTCCAGGATCAGCCGCTCGGCCACCGTTGAATTCTGCGCGATCCCTTGGCGCAGAACCCGCAGCCAGTCGGGGTAGCCGATGGACCGCGCCGACATGTTGATGGACAGCCGCAGCCCCGGTTCCTCGGACAATGAGCGCAGGCCCAGTGCCAACGAAAGGCAGTCTATCTGCCGCCCGAGTTCGCCCAGTTCCGCCAGCGGCATGAAGTCGCGCAGGGGCACGATCCGGCCGGTTTCGTCGATGATGCGGATCAGCCCCTCGTGGAAGGCGGGCTGGTCGGTGCGGCTGGCCTGCACGATGGGCTGGAAGGCCAGCACCGCATCGCCGCGTTCGACGGCGCGGCGCACCGTCGCCATGGTCAGCCGCGACTGGTGATCGACCGCGAAATCCAGCGGAGAGGCATGGCCTGCGGGCTTCCGGTCGTCAGTCTCGAATCGCATCGCTGTCCCCTTGTCCTCGAAGCGACTGTGACAAGGATGAGCAAACAAATCGTAAATGCCAGACAGGATCTGGCAAGAAGATTAATAGGTTACTCCGCCAGCATCTGGTCCACCAGCGCCAGCGCGGCGGGCGAGGACCAGTCGGCGTCCCCGCTCATCCTTGCGACCTCGCGGCCCTCGGCGTCGATCAGCACCGTGACCGGCATCGCCATCACCCCGAAGGCGCGGGCGAGCCGCATCTGCGGGTCGGTCAGCGTCGGCAGGTCCGTCACGCCCGATTCCTCGAAGAAACGGTGGATCGCGGCAGCCGTGTTGCGGCCCGAGGCGACGGTGACAACCTCGAAATCCTCGCCGCCCTTCGCCTTCTGCAGGGCGTCCAGCGAGGGCATCTCCTCGCGGCAGGGCGCGCACCATGTGGCCCAGAAGTTCAGCAGCACGACCTTGCCCTGCCAGTCGGCAAGCCTGTGGGTGCCGCCGTCGAGATCGGTGAACTCGACATCCGGCACGGGCGCGACCTCGGATTCGACCAGCTTGGGAAGGCCCGCGTCGCGCGCGGCCTGCCAGTCCACCGGCCCCGCCACCCCTGCGTTTGCAGCAAGGGCAAGGGACGTATAAAGGGCGAGGACACGCAGCATATCACCTCCAGGACCGACCATGACCGACACGCCCGAGACACCCACGGCCAACACCATGTGGGGCGGGCGCTTTGCCGCAGGTCCCGACGCGATCATGGAGGCGATCAACGCCTCGATCGGTTTCGACCGGCGGCTCTACGCCCAGGATATCCGGGGCAGCCGGGCCCATGCGGCGATGCTTGCCGCACAAGGCATCATCAGCCCTAGCGATGCCGACGCCATCCGGGAAGGGCTGCTCACCGTCTTGTCAGAGATCGAGGGCGGGCAGTTCCGGTTCCAGACGGCACTGGAAGACATCCACATGAACGTCGAGGCCCGGCTGAAGGAACTGATCGGCGAACCCGCGGGTCGCCTGCACACGGCGCGGTCGCGCAACGACCAGGTGGCGACGGACTTCCGCCTGTGGGTGCGCGACCAATGCGACGCGGCGGTGGAGGGCCTGCGGGCGCTCATCCGGGTGCTGGTGGACCAGGCGGAGGCCGGGGCGGATTGGGTGATGCCGGGCTTCACCCATCTGCAGGTGGCGCAGCCGGTGACATGGGGGCATCACATGATGGCCTATGTGGAAATGCTGGGCCGCGACATCGGGCGCTTTGCCGACGCCCGCGCCCGGATGAACGAATCGCCGCTGGGGTCCGCCGCGCTGGCGGGCACGGGGTTCCCCATCGACCGGCACGCGACGGCCGAGGCGCTGGGCTTCGACCGGCCCACGGCGAACAGCCTCGACGCCGTCAGCGACCGCGACTTCGCGCTGGAGTTCCTGAGCGCCGCCGCGATCTGCGCCACCCACCTGTCACGACTGTCGGAAGAACTGGTGATCTGGTCCAGCGCGCAGTTCCGCTTCGTTTCCATGTCCGACCGCTGGTCCACCGGCTCCAGCATCATGCCGCAGAAGCGCAACCCCGATGCCGCCGAACTGATCCGCGCCAAGATCGGCCGCATCCTGGGGGCGGCAGTGGCGCTGTTCACGGTGATGAAGGGCCTGCCGCTCGCCTATTCCAAGGACATGCAGGAGGACAAGGAGCAGGTCTTCGACGCCGCCGACACGCTGATGCTGGCGCTGGCCGCGATGACCGGGATGATGTCCGACCTGACCGTGAACCGGGACCGGCTGGAGACGGCGGCCTCAAGCGGATTTTCCACCGCGACTGACCTTGCCGACTGGCTGGTGCGGGAAGCCGGCTTGCCCTTCCGCGACGCCCACCACGCGACCGGCGCTCTGGTCGCGACGGCCGAGGCGCGGGGCGTCGATCTGCCCGAACTGACGCTGGAGGAGATGCAGTCCGTCAACCCGGCGATCACATCTGCCGTGTTCGGTGTTTTGGGCGTTCACAACTCGGTTGCCTCGCGGCAATCCTACGGGGGAACCGCGCCCGATCAGGTGCGCGCCCAGGTTGCGCGCTGGCGCAAGGTGATGGAGGAATGGTGAAAGGACTCGCATTCGCCGCCGCGCTGGTCCTGTCGGGCTGCGGCGTGGACGGCCCGCCCGAGGCGCCGCGCGCCGGTCCCGCCCCGGGCGTGAGCATTTCGGGCGATGCCACCATGGGCGTCATCTTTACGCCCTGACCATCCGGCCGGGCAGGGGGTCGCCCTTGCCCGGCCTGCCATCCGCGACACGCCGGAACGGCGGCGCGGCTTTCCCCAAGCGGGCGCAAGACCCGCGCAACGAGCAGACGAGGCAAGACATGATCGCACGACTGACGATGATCGCCCTGGCGATGGCGGCCCTTTCGGCTTGCGCCGGCTCGGGCGGGTCCGGCGGGGACGACGGCGAGGTGATGATCCAGCAGGGCACCTACACCTACAACCCGAACCAGCGCCATGCTCCGGTGTCGCTGTCGGGCGCCGACCTGATCGGGCTGGAACCGACCTGACCGCAGCCCATGGCCGCGCACGATTGCGTGCGGCTGAACCGGCCGGCGGCCCGCACCATCGCGCGGCCTTTGCAAAGGCGTCCATGCTGGCGCAATATCGTGACCTCGGGGATCACGACATGGAACGGCATGGACCACTTCAACACCAAGGACGGCGCGCTGCACGCCGAGGACGTGTCGCTGGCCGAGATCGCGCGCGCAGTCGGCACCCCGGTCTATGTCTATTCCACCGCCACCCTGACGCGGCATTTCAACCTGTTCCGGCAGGCGCTGGACTGGACCGAGCATCTGGTCTGCTTCGCGGTCAAGGCGAACTCGAATATCGCGGTGCTGAAGCTGCTGAGCGACCTCGGGGCCGGGATGGATGTCGTGTCGGGCGGTGAATACGCCCGCGCCCGCGCCGCCGGCGTGCCGGGCGAGCGGATCGTCTTTTCCGGCGTCGGCAAGACGCGCGAGGAGATGGCGCAGGCCATCCGCGGCGGCATCCGCCAGTTCAACGTGGAAAGCGAGCCGGAGCTTGAGGCTCTGTCAGAGGTCGCGCAATCGCTGGGCGCGACGGTGCCGATCGCGGTGCGGGTGAACCCGGACGTGGATGCGAAGACCCACGCCAAGATCGCCACCGGCAAGTCGGAAAACAAGTTCGGCATCCCCATTTCGCGGGCGCGCGAGGTTTATGCGCTGGCGGCCTCGCTGCCGGGGCTGCAGGTCGTCGGCATCGACATGCATATCGGCAGCCAGTTGACCGACCTCGACCCCTACCGGCAGGCCTATGCCAAGATGGCGGAACTCTGCCACGCGCTGCGGGCGGACGGGCACCAGATCACGCGGCTGGACCTCGGCGGGGGCTTGGGCATCCCCTATCGCCGCGACAATGCCGCGCCGCCCTTGCCGCTGGAATACGGGCAGGTGGTGCGGGAAACCGTGGGCGACCTTGGCTGCGAGATCGAGATCGAGCCGGGCCGCAACATCGCCGGCAACGCGGGGGTGCTGCTCTCCTCGGTGATCTGGCTGAAGCGGGGCGAGGGGCGGGACTTCCTGATCGTGGACGCCGCCATGAACGACCTGATCCGGCCCGCGATGTATGACGCGCATCACGACATCGTGCCGGTGCGGGAATACGCGCCCGGCACCGACCTTGCGCCCGTGGACGTGGTCGGCCCGGTCTGCGAGACGGGCGACACCTTCGCCCGCGGCGTGGAACTGCCGCCGCTGGACGAAGGGGATCTGGTCGCCTTCCGCTCGGCCGGGGCCTACGGCGCGGTGATGGCCTCGGAATACAATTCGCGGCCGCTGGTGCCCGAGGTGCTGGTCTCGGGCGACCGCTTCGCCATCATCCGCCCCCGTCCCACGATCGAGGAGATGCTGGCCCGCGACCGCATCCCGGACTGGCTGTGAAGGGCCGCCCCCTCCATATCGACGCGCTGCCCCCCGCCGCCCGGCGGGCCGTGGCGCTGACATGGGCGGGGATGTGGTGGGAACGGCTGGCCCGCGCTTTCTGGGTGCCGGTGACGCTGGCGATGCTGGCCGTGGCCGCGCTGGCGCTGGGGCTGGTGGCGGCGCTGCCGCCTGCCGCGCTGGGCTGGGTATCGGTCCTGTGGGCGCTGGCCTTCCTTGCCGCGCTGCTGGCCGGGTGGATGCGCTTCCGCCGGCCCGTGCGGGCCGAGGCGCTGGCGCGGGTGGACATGCGGATCGCGGGGCGGCCGCTGTCAGTGCTGGGCGACCGCATGGCGCTGGGCGGGCCGGGGGCCGAGGCGCTGTGGCGCGCCCATCTGGACGCCGCCCGCAAGGCCGCCGCCCAAGCCCGCCGTGCCACGCCCGACGCGGGGCTGCCAAGGCGCGATCCCTTCGCGCTGCGGCTGGTCGGGCTGACCGCGCTGGCGATGGCGCTGCTGTTCGGGGGCGCGGGTCCGGTCGGGCAGGGCCTCGGCGCGCTGGCGGCAAGCTGGGCGCCCAGCCCCCGCGGGCCTGACGAGCCGGTGGCGACCGGCCCTGCATGGGAAGGCTGGGCGGAACCTCCGCGCCACACCCGCCGCCCGACGATCTACCTCAACGCGCTCAAGGGCGACGCGCTGACGGTGCCCGAGGGGACGGTGCTGAGCTTCCGCCTTTACGGGCAGGGGCTTGGCGTCGAGCAGGACGTGGGCGCTGCCGTCGAAAGCCCGCCCGACGCGCCGCGCTTCACCGCGCAGGAGAACGGCATCGTCAGCGTGGCCGGGCGCAGTTTCACGCTCACCGTGGACCCCGACGACGCGCCATCTGTCCAGCTTGCGGCGCTGGCGGAACGGCGGGCCGATGGCCGGATGGCGCAGGGCTTTGCGGCCGGGGACGACCACGGCATCGCCTCGGGGCTGGCGACGATGGACCTGGACCTGCCCGCCGTGGACCGCCGCTTCGGCTTGGTTCCCGACCCCGAGCCGCGCGAGGCGCTGGTGCTGGATTTGCCGCTGCCCGCTGCAGGCCAGCGCCGGCAGGTCGAGGGCACGATCACCGCCGACCTCGCCCGCCACCCCTGGGCGAACCTGCCGGTGCTGGTCCGGCTGCAGGTTCAGGACGGCATCGGCCAGTCCGCCGAGACCGCCCCCACCGCGATGATCCTGCCGGGGCGGCGCTTCTTCGATCCGCTCGCCGCCGGGCTGGTGGAAATGCGCCGCGACCTGCTGTGGTCGCGCGAGAACGCCGCCCGGTCCGCCCGGCTGCTGCGGGCGATGGTCTGGCGGCCCGGCCGCAACATCCCCCCGGAAGCCGCAGCCGCCATCGTTGCCGCCGTGCAGACGCTGGAGGCAGGCCCGCTGTCCCCCGAAGCCCGCGACAAGCTCGCCGATGCGCTGTGGGACGCGGCGATGCAGATCGAGGACGGCGGCCTTGGCGATGCGCTGGACCGGATGCGGCAAGCGCAGGAACGGCTGTCCGAGGCGATCCGCAACGGCGCCAGCCCCGACGAGATCCAGAAGCTGATGGACGAGCTGAAGGCCGCGACCGATGACTACACCCGGATGCTGGCCGAGCGGGGCGAGGACCCGGCCGCGCGCTTCGACCGCTCGGAACAACAGGGGCAGGCGGTCACAGGCGACCAGATCCAGCAGATGATGGACGAGATCCAGCGCCTGATGAACGAGGGCCGCATGGCCGAGGCGCAGGAGTTGCTGGAGCAGTTCAACCGCATGATGGAGAACATGCAGGTCCGTGAAGGCCAGGGGGGCGGAGAGGGCAGCCCCGGCGGCCGCTCGATGGAGCAGTTGGGCGACACGCTGCGCGAACAGCAACGGCTGGCCGACGAGGCCATGCGCGAGGCGCAGCGCGATCCCTTCGGCCAGAACCCCTTCGGCCAGCAGCCGGGCGAAGGCGAGCAGCAGGGCCAAGGCCAACAAGGCCAGCAGGGCGCCGGCCAGGGCGGCGAAGGCCAGGACGGGCAGGGCTCGCTTGCCGACCGCCAGCGCGGGCTGCGCGAGGAGCTCGGGCGCCAGCAGGGGCTTCTGCCCGGCCAGGGCACGCCCGAGGGCGATGCCGCCCGCCAGCGGCTGGACGAAGCGGGCCGGGCCATGGAAAACGCCGAGCGCGCCCTGCGCGGGGGCGACCCGGCCGGCGCGATGGAAGGGCAGGCCGATGCCATCGAGGCAATGCGCGAAGGCATGCGGGCGCTGAGCGATCTTGCCCGTTCGCAACAGGGCGAGCAGGGGCAGGCGCAGGACGGCGAAGGCAACCAGCCCGGCCAGCAGGGCCAGTCGCGGGCGGATGGCGGCGAGGGCTTCAGCGACCGTGCGACACTTGACCCGCTGGGCCGCCAGACCCGCGGCCAAGGCAGCAACGTGACCACCGGCGAGCCTCTGGCCGAGGGCGAGCGGCAGGCCAACCGCGCCCGGGAACTGCAGGACGAGATCCGCCGCCGCAGCGGCGACGCCGACCGGCCGCGGGTGGAGCGTGACTATCTGGGGCGGCTGCTGGACAGGTTCTGACCGGACGATCGAGGGGGCGGAGCGATACTTGAGCCACTGGTCGCAAGGCGGCCCCCGGCATCCGCCATAACGGGACGAGGCCACAGGTGTCCGGGTCCGAACACAAGTCTGGATCGTGCTGTGACCGGGTGCCACAGGAGTATCAGGGCGACCCTTGGGCCGCAGCCGGAAGATTGCTCCAGCACCTGCCGTCGCCGGAATGATGTCACCAGGCGTCCGGGTCCGGAGCACATGAGTGGCTCATGTTCTGACCGAACGCCCGGCGCAGCGAGGGGTGGGGGCGAGGGATTGGTGGCCAGCCGGAAGGCTGCTGGCGCATCGGCCGTTGGTGCGACAACGCAGGGGTCGAGGTCTTCCCGTGCCGTCAGGCCGCCTCTCCCGCCAGGCCGGACGCCCTGCGTTGAAGTCCGGTCCAGCCGTCCCGTCTTTCTCCGCTTGGATGTATCCTGAAGTCCCTGTTTGCAGAAGTTCTATTCGCCCCGCAGAAGATCCCGCAGGCTGCCTGTGGCGGCTCCGCCTTGCTCGGCCAGCCAGTCGCGGCCACGATCGACCTCGCTCCGCCAGCCATCAAGGGCCGCTCCGGGTGCCCCCTGATCCGCCATCCGCGGCGCAAGCGCGTAGAGTGCCAGCACCAGCAGCGCGATGATCGCGGCGGTGCTGAAGCCTGCCGCATAACCCCGACGGCGCGGAACGCCCCCTTTCCGCGCCGCTGGGACCGGCTGTGCCGCGCCGGAGGAAGGGGCGACCCGGTCCCGACCTTCGCGCAGGCTTTCGACCGTGCTATCCGGGCGAAGCCGACGTGGCGCCTCGCCTCGGGGCGCGCGCAGGTCTTCCGCATCGGGACCCTTGCCCGGTCCGACCCCGCTGTAATCGGCGGCAGCGCCTTCCGGTGCGCCTTCCGACCGGCCGCGGCTGGCAAGGGGCGCGCTTGCGGAAGACGCCCCGAGGTCGGAAACCGGATGAACGGCAGTCGTCCCCTTGCCCGCGTCGGCGCCAGGCTCAACCTCCTGCGCATGGGCGTCGGGCACATCGCCCGCCGGATGGGGCTTTTCTTCCGGCATAACGCCCACGGACGCGGCAATGACGGTGCCGCGCGGTTCCTGCCGGCCCGTCCCCTGCGCATCGGTGCTGCCGTCCAGGGAAGACGGCGCAGGGTCCGGCCCCGGCCCGCCAAGTTCTGCCGCGATCGCCGCGGCGCGTTCGGCCGCGCGCTGGGTCCGGCGCTCGGAGGCGCGGACCTCAAGCTCGCGCGCGGCTTCCTCGCGCAGGATGCCGATCACCGATTCGCTCAGGCGGCGGCTGAGTTGCGGCCGCGCCCCGGCGTCGAAATCCTCGGCATCGGGCATCGCCCGCCAGACGTGATCGCAGGCGGAACATTCCACGTCGCGCCCGGCCAGGGGGACCGCGCCCGCGTCGATTTCATATTGCGCGTTGCAGCGCGGGCAGATCAGCCGCATCGCTTGGCCCCCGTTTCGCCTGCGCCGCTGGTTTTCATCGGCGCGCGGACGTTCTATCAACGCCGCGTTCGGCCGCCAAGCGCGCCGCGGGCCAAGGAGGGCGGACGTGATCGAGATGCGGGATGTTGGCTTCGCCTACCCTCGGGGAGAGGCGCTGTTTCAGGGCATCACGCTCAGCCTGCCGCGCGGCTCGTTCCATTTCCTGATCGGCCCCTCCGGTTCCGGCAAGACCACCTTCCTGCGGCTCTGCATCGCCGACCTGCTGCCGACCTCGGGGACGCTGTCGCTGTTCGGCGAGGATGCGGCGGCGCTGGGCCGCGACGCCATTGCCAGCCTGCGCCGCCGGATCGGGTTGGTCCACCAGGATACGCAGTTCCTCGACCATCTGCCGGTGGCGGAAAATATCGCCTTGCCGATGACCATCGCGGGCGAGCCGGTGGACATGGCGGCGATCCGTGACCTCTTGGCCTGGGTGCAGATGACGCAGGCCGCCCGCGCCCTGCCGCCATCGCTGTCGGGGGGCGAGCGGCAGCGCGCGGCGCTGGCCCGCGCGGTGATCCTCTCGCCGGACGTGATCCTTGCGGACGAGCCAACGGGCAACCTCGACTGGGACATGTCGCTGAGGCTGCTGCAATTGCTGATCGAGTTGAACAAGTCGGGCAAGACCGTGCTGATTGCCACCCATGATCTGAACCTCGTGCGCGCCGCCAGGCAGCAGGTGTCGGCCCGCGTGCTGCGGATCGGCGGCTGCCGCATCCAGGCGGCGGGGGCCGAGCTGTGAGCGGGCCGAACCGTTCCGACTGGCGGGCAAGGTTCCGCCGCGCGCGCCCGGTTCGCGCCGACCTGCAGGCGCTGGATTTCGGCACGCTCTGGCGGTCGCTGGCCGGGCGCGAGGCGGGGCTGGGGGACCGGATCGTGCCGCCTTCGGGCGTGACCGCGAAGCTGACGGCCTTCGGCGCGGGGGTGATGGCTTTCCTTGCGGTATTCGCGCTGGCGCTGTCGCTGGCTACGGGGCGGCTGGCCGACCGCTGGGCCGAGGGGCTGGCGCAGACGGTGACGATCCGCGTCTCGGCCCCGACGGACGAGATCGAGGCGCAGACGGCCACGGTCCGGCAGGTGCTGGAAACGACGCCCGGCATCGCCGAAAGCCACCTGCTGGACGCCGCCGAGGTCGAGGCGCTGCTGGAACCCTGGTTCGGTCCAGATGTCCCCGTCGATGCGCTGCCGGTGCCCCGGCTGGTGCAGGTCACGACCGCACGCGGCTTTGACGCCGAGGGGCTGCGGCTGCGGCTTGAGGCCGAGGCGCCGGGCGCGGTGCTGGACGACCACACCCGCTGGCGCCAGCCGCTGGTCTCGGCGGCCTCGCGGCTGCGGGTGCTTGGCTGGCTGTCGCTGGTCCTGATCGGGGCGGCGGGTGCGGCCATCGTCACGTTGGCGGCGCAGGCGACGCTGGCCGCGAACGGGCAGGTGATCCGGGTCATGCGGCTGATCGGCGCCCGCGACCTGACCATCGCCCAGGCCTTCGTCCGCCGCCTGACCCGCCGCGCCGCGCTGGGGGCGGCGGGGGGGACAGCGCTGGGGATGCTCGCCATCTTCGCGCTGCCCGACATGCAGGCGGCGGGGGGCTTCCTGACTGGCCTCGGCTTTTCCGGCTGGGGCTGGCTCTGGCCGCTGCTGATCCCGCCGGTGGGTGCGCTGGTGGGCTTCGTCGCGACCCGCGCCGCCGCGCTGCGGATGCTGCGCGAGGTCCGCTGATGCCGCCGCGCCGTATCGAGCAACCCGGCTGGGCGCTGCTGCCCGCGCCTGCCGGCAGCACTTTCGGCGAAAGTCGTTCGGTTGAAAATATCCGGGACTCCCGAGCGCCGGGAGAACGGTCCGGTGGACCGTTCTTGGCGAGCGAGGCCCCGGAAGTGGCGAACAGGGCAGAGCGCCGGCCCGGCGCCGATCCGCGCTACGAACCCCGCCCCCTGCCGCTCCTCTGGCCGCTCAGAATGGTCGTGTTCTACGTCTGGATCGCCCTTGTCACCATCTTCATGGGCCTGTGGTGGTGGCCGAAGATCCGGCGCAACCCGCAGAACGCTCATGTCCTGCCCATCGCCTGGACCGGGCGCCTGCTGGCCGCGGCCCGCGCGATCCTCGGCGTCTCGGTCGAACTGCGGGGCACCCCCCCCGTGCATGACTGCATCATCGCGGCCAAGCACCAGAGCTTCCTCGACATCCTCGCCATCGCCCATGCGGTCCCGCAATGCGCCTTCATCATGAAGCGCGAGGTGCTGCGGGTGCCGATCATGGGCCATTACGCGCGGCTGGCAGGCTGCATCCCCATCGACCGCACCCGCGGCTCCGAGGCGATGCGCCAGATCATCGCCGGGATTCAGGCCTCACGCGCCTCGGCGGACGGGTTGGGCCAGCTCATCATCTACCCCGAGGGCACCCGCACACGGCCGGGCGAGCGGCGCAGCTACAAGCACGGCGTCGGCACTATCCACCAGGCGACCGGGCTGCCGGTCCACCCGGTGGCTGTCAACTGCGGTATGTTCTGGCCTAGGGACGGGCTGCGGATCAGGCCCGGACGTGCGGTGATCGAGTTCCTCGATCCCGTGACCGTCACCCTGCCCGCCGCAGAACTGGTGGCCCGGGTGGAGGAAAAGGTCGAGGCCGCCTCGGATCGGCTGATGGCGGATGCCGGGCTTGCGCTGGACAAGCAGGGCGGGGCTGCATAGCTCTCGATCCAGCCGCTGGAAGGAACGCCCATGCCCCCGATCATCGAGATCGACCACCTGTCAAAGCAATATGCGGGCGGGACGAAGGCGCTGGACGACGTCAGCCTGACCATCGAGCAGGGCGAGATCCTCGCGCTGCTGGGGCCGAACGGGGCCGGGAAGACCACGCTCATCTCGATCATCTGCGGGCTGGTGGTCCCGACCGGCGGCACCGTCCGCGTGGATGGCCATGATATCCGCACGGACTGGCGCGCGGCGCGGCGGCTGATCGGCCTTGTCCCGCAGGAAATCGCGCTGGAACCCTTCGAGACCGTCGCCAACGCGGTCCGCTTCACCCGCGGCCTCTACGGCGAGGCGCCGGACGAGGGTTATATCGAGCAGGTGCTGCGCAGCCTCGCCCTGTGGGACAAGCGCGACGCGCCCACGCGGGCGCTGTCTGGCGGCATGAAGCGGCGGGTGCTGATCGCCAAGGCGCTGTCGCACCGGCCCAAGGTGCTGTTCCTCGACGAACCGACCGCCGGCGTGGACGTGCATCTGCGCCGCGAGATGTGGGCCGTCGTCAGCGAGTTGCGGGCCTCGGGCGTGACGATCATCCTGACCACCCATTACCTCGAGGAAGCCGAGGAGATGGCCGACCGCATCGGCGTCATCGACAAGGGCCGCCTGCTTCTGGTCCGCCCCAAGGCCGAATTGATGGGAGAGTTCGGGCGCAAGCACTTGACGGTGGAGCTGGACCCCCCGTTGTCCGCGCTGCCCGAGGGCTGGGCCGAGGACGATATCACCCTGTCGGACGACGGCCGCAGCCTTGGCTACGCCTATGACGCGCGGGCCGAGCGCACCGGCATCGGCCGCCTGCTGGCCGACCTGAACGCGCGCGGCATCGGCATCCGCGACGTCGCCACTAAGCAATCCTCGCTGGAGGAGGTGTTCATGTCGCTTCTGGAATCCAGCGCAGGAGAGCGGCGATGAACTGGGGGTCCGTCCGCGCGATCTACCGCCACGAGATGTCGCGCTTCTTCCGCACCATCTGGCAGTCGCTGGCCTCGCCGGTGCTGTCCACGGTGCTGTATTTCGTGGTCTTCGGTGCGGCCATCGGCGGGCGCATCCAGTCGGTCGAGGGCGTGCCCTACGGCGCCTTCATCGTGCCGGGGCTGATGATGCTGACGGTTCTGCAGCAGTCGGTGTCGAACGCCAGCTTCGGCATCTTCTTCCCCAAGTTCTCGGGAACGGTCTATGAATACCTCGTCGCGCCAACGGGCTGGGTCGAGGTCACGCTGGGCTTCGTCGGCGCCGCCGCCTCCAAGGCGATCCTGATCGCGCTGGTGATCCTGTTGACCAGCTTCTGGTTCGTCGGCGTCCATATCGTCCATCCCTTCTGGATGGTCGCCTTCCTTGTCCTGACCTCGACGGCCTTCGCGCTGCTGGGCTTCATCCTCGGCCTCTGGGCCAGGAACTTCGAGCAGTTGCAGATCGTGCCGATGATGATCATCACGCCGCTGGTCTTCCTTGGCGGCGCCTTCTACTCGGCATCCATGCTGCCGCCCTTCTGGGAACAGGTGGCCAAGCTGAACCCGGTCCTTTACCTCGTCTCGGGCTTCCGCTGGTCGTTCTTCGACCTGGCCGACGTGCCGGTGGGGGTCTCGCTGGTGGCGGTCGCGCTGATGATCGTCGTGCTGCTGGCCGCGATCCGCTGGATCTTCCTGACCGGCTGGCGCCTGCGCGAGTGATCTTTCCGCCGCGCTTAACCAAGCCTTAACCCTTGGCCATTAATCCTTTGTGAAAACAAGGGGGCAGCCATGGCGAAGCTTTATGACGCGAGCATCCTTACGGGGCCGGAAACGCTGGACGCGGCCGCCATCTTCCCGGAAGGGCGGACGGGCGAGGGCTATGCCTACAAGCCGACGCACCACATCTCGGCCAGCCTTGATCCGCTGGAGGTGGTTCAGGCGGCGCCGGGTTTCCTTTCGGTGGATGACATCATCATCCTGAATGATGTCCGCTACAGCATCTCTCTTATCCGCCGAGGCTTGATGTACACCGACTTCAGCGGGCCGGAGGGTGTCACCGGCGGCAATGTTGACGCGCTGATCCTGTCTCTGACGGGGACTTCAGATGCACCGAAGGCCCAGCTCTGGCTGCCCATTGACGGTGCCGCCGTCGATTGGAACGGAGTGCCGGGCAAGGCCATCCAGTTCGTTTACATCGGATCGACCGAGGCCGTCCGGCAGGTTCCCTGGGGTGAGATCGACGGCGACGACGATTTCAGCGTTGACGTCACCTGCTTCGCCACCGGCACGCTGATCGAGACGGCCGAGGGGCCGCGCCCGGTCCACCGGCTGCGGGTGGGCGACCTGATCCGCACCCGCGACCATGGCCTGCAGCCCCTGCGCTGGCTGGGCGGCAGGCGGCTTTCGGCAGCAAGCCTCGTGGCAAACCCCGGGTTGAACCCGATCCGCATCGCCGCCGGTGCCTTGGGGCCGGGGATGCCGCTGCGCGACCTCATCGTTTCCCCGCAGCACCGGATCTTGGTCCGCTCGACCATCGCGGAACGCATGACCGGCTCGACCGAGGTGCTGATCGCCGCTGTCCACCTTGTCGGCCATCCGGGGATCGACTGCGTTCCGGCGCAGGACGGCATCGGCTACTGGCACCTGATGTTCGACCGCCACGAGATCGTCTTTGCCGAAGGGGCCGAGGCCGAATCGCTTTACCTGGGGCCGATGGCCGTGGCCTCTATGACCGATGCCGCGCTGCGGGAACTGCGGGCGCTGTTCCCCGACCTGGTCGCCCCGCGCCACGACGATCCGCCGCCCATGGCAAGGCCGGTGATGCGCGGCAAGCCCGTGGCAAGGCTGATCGAGCGGCAGGTCCGCAACTTCAAGCCGCTGGTCTCGGCGCCGGCCTGAGCCTTACCGGCAAAGCCGGGTCTGGGGGTCGAGCCGGACATATTCGCGGGCGCTGATGCTCTGGATCTTCAGCGAATGGCGCCATTCGCTGTCCCAGCGTTCAAGGATGCCATTGCGGTAGTGCATCGCCATCAACTGGTCCACGATGGGCGGGATGATCTGCGTCCCCGGCAGGCGCGGCGCGTGGAAGCCGACCGAGGCATCCGGCGCAAGGCAGGCATTCGGCAGCGTGATCAGCATCGTGCAGGCCGAGTTGCAGAGGCCGGTGATGCGGACCGGGCGGCCCGAGGCCTCCAGCTCGTTTCGCCGGGCGATCATCTGCAGGACATTGCCGCCCCGGTTGTTGTGGATGACGACGGGTTCCGTCGTGGCGGCGACCTGCAGCGGCTGGGACGCGGTCGCGACGGTGGCGACGGTGGCGGCGGGCGGTTGCGCGGCGCAGGCAGGCAGGGCGAACAGCGCGAGGACAGCGGCACGGCGGAAATGGCGAGGGATGATCTGCATGGCAGCATCATGCCCAGCGGCGGCGGAAATGAAAATCCACGGGATGTTGCTGGGGCCAGGCTCGTGGATCACGACCGCGCCAGCGGCGGGCGGGCCGCGTAGCCCCGCATCCTGCCCGCCGTCCGGCGCTGCCGCGACCTTGTGCCTCGCACATAGACGCCCCGCAGGCTGCGCGCCCCGCAGGCACCATCCGCGACAACGCCGCGTCGTGGCGCTTTGCGTTCGGCCTGTCCGTCGCTATATGGCGGCGCATGAGCCTGAACCCTCCCAGCCTTCGCCCAGACCTCGCCCCCGCCCTTCGCCTCGACGATGCGCCCGCCCGCGCGGCTGCGGGGCGCGCGGGGCAGCCCACCATCGGCATGGTCAGCCTCGGCTGCCCCAAGGCGCTGGTGGACAGCGAACGCATCCTGACCCGGCTGCGGGCCGAGGGTTATGCGATCAGCCCCGCCTATCAGGGCGCGGATGCCGTGATCGTGAACACCTGCGGCTTTCTGGACAGCGCCAAGGCGGAAAGCCTTGAGGCCATTGGCGAGGCGCTGTCGGAAAACGGCCGGGTTATCGTGACCGGCTGCCTCGGGGCGGAACCGGAATACATCACCGGCGTCCACCCCCGCGTGCTGGCGGTGACGGGACCGCATCAATACGAGCAGGTGCTGGACGCAGTCCATCTGGCCGTGGCGCCCGCGCCGGACCCGTTCATCGACCTGCTGCCGGCGTCCGAGGTGCGGCTGACGCCCCGCCACTATGCCTATCTGAAGATTTCCGAGGGCTGCAATCACGCCTGCAAGTTCTGCATCATTCCCGACATGCGCGGTAAACTGGTCAGCCGCCCGGCCCATGCCGTGATGCGCGAGGCGGAAAAGCTGGTCGCCAGCGGCGTGCGCGAGCTGCTGGTGATCTCGCAGGACACCTCGGCTTACGGTGTGGACCTGCGTCACGCCGAGGAGCGAGGCCACCGCGCCCATATCACCGACCTTGCCCGTGATCTGGGTTCTCTGGGCGCATGGGTGCGGCTGCATTACGTTTATCCCTATCCCCATGTCCGCAACCTGATCCCGCTGATGGCCGAGACGGCGGCCAGGGGCGCGGGGGTGCTGCCCTATCTGGACATCCCCTTCCAGCACGCACACCCGGACGTGCTGCGCCGCATGGCCCGGCCTGCCGCGTCCGCCAAGACGCTGGACGAGATCGCTGCCTGGCGCGCCGCCGCTCCGGGGATCACGCTGCGGTCCACCTTCATCGTCGGCTATCCGGGAGAGACCGAGGCCGAGTTCCAGCATCTGCTCGACTGGCTGGACGAGGCGCAACTGGATCGCGTCGGCTGCTTCCAGTATGAGAACGTGCGTGGCGCGCGGGCCAACGACCTGCCCGACCATGTGGCCCCCGAGGTCAAGCAGGACCGCTGGGACCGCTTCATGCAGAAGGCGCAGGCGATTTCCGCAGCGAAGCTGGCCGCCAGGGTCGGCACGCGCCAGCAGGTCATCGTGGACAGCGTGGACGAGGGCGGAGCCACCTGCCGCACCATGGCCGACGCGCCGGAAATCGACGGCAACCTGTTCATCGACGAGGGCTTCGAGGCGCTTTCACCCGGCGACACCCTGACGGTCACGGTGGACGAGGCCTCGGATTACGACCTCTGGGGCCGGCCATAGGGACGGACCCTCGGGCTATCGGTTTGACCGGCTGCGGGATATGGGCGAAAGACGGGTGAAACCGTCTGCGCCGGGGGTTTTGTCGCGGTGGCCGGATCGGGCGCGACCGCGCCGAAGGCCGGGGCCGGGCGGACCCTGAACGTGGTGAAGCTGCGCCGTGACTGTTCTGCCGAAATGGGACCCCGAGGGCGCCCCGAAAAAGCCGCAGATCGTCGGTATCGGGGCGCAGAAGGCCGGCACCACCTGGCTGGGGCAGATGATCGCCCAGCATCCGCAGGTCTGGCTGCCGCCCTTCAAGGAAGCGCAGTTCTTCAACCACCGCTTCGTGCCGGAACACCGGCAATGGCTGCCCTGGCATTTCAGGCGCGCCCGCCAGAACCAGGAAAAGCGCTATGCCGGCAAGGGGCAGGAGATGCCGCCCGAACTCGACGCCTGGCTCAAGCGGATCACCACGGGCGAGATGTTCACCAACCGCTGGTACAAGCAGGTCTTCGCCCCCGCGCCCGAGGGCACGATCCCCTGCGACATCACCCCCGAATATTCGACGCTGCCCGAGGAGGGGGTCGATTTCGTCGCCGATTTCCTGCCGAAGGGCCGCTTCATCTACATCATCCGCCACCCGGTCGATCGCGCGATCAGCCAGTTGAAGATGAACCTCACGCGCAAGAAGAAGCACCCCAAGGGCGTCGAGGCATGGCTGGCCGAGATCGACGACCCGGTGCTGTATGACCGCGGCGATTACGCGACCTATGTGCCGCGCTGGACCTCGCGGCTGCCGCAGGACCGGCTGCTGATCCTGCCCTTCGGCCAGATCGCCAGGGACCCCGAGGGCTTCATGCGGCGGATCGAGGGCTTCTGCGGCCTTGACCCCTTCGGCTATCGCGATCTCGGGGCCAAGGTCTTCGCCGCCAACGGCGAGCTTTCGTTCCCGGCCGAGGCCCGCGCGAAGATCCGCGAACGGCTTGAGCCGCAGTTCGCCTTTATCGAGAAAACCTTCGGCAAGGAGTTCTCGGCCCTGATCCGCTGAAGCGGTGGACAGGTTTTCGGGCTTCGGCTCTACTCGCCGCAAGGACGAGGGAGAGGAGACCCCATGACACGACACTGCCTGGCCGCCCTGATGGGCGGGCTGCTGCTGGCCGCGCCCGCTTTCGCGCTGGACGAGATCGTAGAGAAGAAAAGCTTCACGCTGACGGATTTTCGGACGCTCGGCGGCGAGACGATCCCCGAGATGACGCTGGGCTATGAAACCTATGGCACGCTGAACGAAGCGAAGGACAACGCGATCCTGATCACGCATTTCTTTTCCGGCAACTCTCACGCCGCCGGGAAATACGCGGAAGATGACGCGGCGCCCGGCTATTGGGACGCGATCATCGGGCCCGGAAAGCCCATCGACACGGACAGGTATTTCGTCGTCTCTGCCGATACGCCGGTGAACCTAGCCGCGAAAAGCCCCACCGTCATCACCACCGGCCCCGCGACCGTGAACCCGGCCACGGGCGAGCCATGGGGCATGGACTTCCCGATCCTGACCATCGGCGATTTCGTGGAAACCCAGCACGGGCTGATGCAGCAGTTGGGGATCGAGCGGTGGCATGCCGTCATGGGTCCATCCATGGGCGGGTTGCAGGCCTATGACTGGGCGGCGCGGCATCCCGACAAGCTGACGCGGGTGATCCCCGTGATCGCCTCGGGCTGGGCCGATGCGGACCTGATCGCATGGCTGGACATCTGGGGTGCGCCGGTGCGGTTGGATCCCAACTGGCACGGCGGCGACTATTACGAGGGCACGCCGCCCGACGCGGGGCTGGCGCAGGCGCTGAAGATCGTGACGCTGCACGCGAACTCGGCCGAATGGACCAACGGCACCTTCGGCCGCGACTGGGCCGAGGAAGGGGCCGATCCCGCCGCCGCGATGGAAAACGAGTTCGCCGTGGTCAAGACGCTGAACGACGGCGGCGCGGCACGGGCGGCGACGTCTGACGCGAACCACCTGCTTTATCTGATCCGTGCGAACCAGCTTTTCGTCGCCGGCGGGGCAGAGGGCGAAAGCGTCTATGACGGCCTCAAGGCCATCGACGTGCCGGTGATGCTGATCCACACCGACGAGGATCTCGTCTTCCCCGGCAATGCGGTGCGCGAGACCGCCGCGATCATCAAGTCCGACGGCACCCCCGTCGAGGTGGTCGAACTGGAAGGCACCCGCGGCCACCTGGACGGCGTGGTGAACATCGCCCAGGCGGGCGAGCAGATCCGCGCCTTCCTCGACCGCGACCTGACCCAGTGATCCCAAGGCGGCGCCCGCGTGGCGCCGCTTACATTCGCCCCGCCGGTGGCCTAGATAGCCCGCAACAAGCGAACAGGAGCGGCTCATGGCCTCGTATCAGTATGTTTATCACATGGACGGCCTGTCCAAGACCTATCCCGGCGGAAAGAAGACCTTTGAAAACATCCGCCTGAACTTCCTACCCGGCGTCAAGATCGGCGTCGTCGGCGTCAACGGCGCGGGGAAATCGACCCTGCTGCGGATCATGGCCGGCATCGACAAGGACTTCTCCGGCGAGGCCTGGGCCGCCAAGGGCGCGACCGTGGGCTACCTGCCGCAAGAGCCGCAGCTTGATCCCGCCCTGAACGTGCGCGGGAACGTGATGGAGGGCGTCAAGGCCAAGCAGGCCAAGCTCGACCGCTATAACGAGCTTGCGATGAACTACTCGGACGAAACCGCCGAGGAGATGGCGAAGCTGCAGGACGAGATCGACGCCGAGAACCTGTGGGATCTGGATTCTCAGGTGGATGTCGCGATGGAGGCCCTGCGCTGCCCGCCCGACGACGCCGACGTGGACACGCTGTCAGGCGGCGAACGCCGCCGCGTGGCGCTGTGCAAGCTGCTGCTTGAAGCGCCCGACATGCTGCTGCTGGATGAACCGACCAACCATCTGGACGCCGAAACCATTGCCTGGCTGCAGAAGCACCTGATCGAATATCCCGGCACGATCCTGATCGTGACGCACGACCGCTATTTCCTGGACGATATCACCAGTTGGATTCTGGAACTGGACCGCGGCCGGGGGATTCCCTACGAGGGCAATTATTCTGCCTGGCTGGAACAGAAAGCCAAGCGGCTGGCGCAGGAAGCCCGCGAGGACAAGGCCAAGCAGAAATCGCTGGAACGCGAGCTGGAATGGATTCGCGCAGGCGCCAAGGCCCGGCAGGCCAAGCAGAAGGCGCGGATCAACGCCTATAACGAAATGGCGTCCAAATCCGAGCGCGAGAAGGTGGGCAATGCCCAGATCATCGTCCCGAACGGCCCCCGCCTAGGCAGCAAGGTGATCGAGGTCGCCGGGCTGACCAAGGCCTTCGGTGACAAGCTGCTGATCGAGGGTCTGGATTTCAGCTTGCCACCCGGGGGGATCGTCGGCGTGATTGGCCCCAACGGCGCGGGGAAATCCACCCTGTTCCGGATGCTGACCGGTCAGGAAAAGCCCGATGGGGGCGAGATCATCTTCGGCGACACCGTTGCGCTGTCCTATGTGGACCAATCGCGCGACGCGCTGGACCCCAACAAGACTGTGTGGGAGGAGATCTCGGGCGGCGCCGAGCAGATCGACCTGGGCGACGCGCAGATGAACTCGCGCGCCTATGCCAGCGCGTTCAACTTCAAGGGCGGCGACCAACAGAAGAAGGTGGGCCTGCTTTCGGGCGGCGAACGCAACCGCGTCCACATGGCGAAGCTGCTGAAATCCGGCGGCAACGTCCTGCTGCTGGACGAGCCGACGAACGATCTTGACGTGGAAACCCTGCAGGCGCTGGAAGCGGCGCTCGAGGATTTCGCCGGCTGCGCCGTCATCATCTCGCACGACCGCTTCTTCCTCGACCGCCTCTGCACGCATATCCTTGCGTTTGAAGGCGACGCGCATGTCGAGTGGTTCGAGGGGAACTTCGAGGCTTATGAAGAGGACAAGGTGCGGCGGCTGGGGCCGGATTCAATCGAGCCGAAGCGGGTGAAGTACAAGAAGTTTACGCGGTAGCCGCGCAGGAGTATTCCTGGTACTCAGATAAATAGCGGGGTTCGAAAATGAAGATTTTCGTAAGCTATGCGGGAGATGGCAAGGAAGTCGGCCGGCGCATTGTGGCGCAATGCAATGGCAGTAATATTGATGCCAATGCGTATGATCTCAGGATCATGAGTCATGGACGTCCTGACCTAGATGGGTTCATAGAAAATGAACTTCAAAAATTCGAGATGGTCATTGTCGTTTGGTCGAAGGAGTACGCCGAAGACCCTTGGCTGCAAAGAGAGCTTTTTTCCATCCTCGCAATCGAGCGAGAACGCCGTCGTTCATTTGTGATTCCTGTCTGCGTAGACAAGCATCCGCTCCACGCGCTCCTTACAGGGAAAGCGGAAGTCATAATCGAAGACGAGATTGTCGATGGGATCAATGAAGTCGTACGCCGAATCCCGTTAGAAGATCAGATATTCGTGGTTATGGCTCTTGGTGATCCGGAGTTGAACTCCATATTCAAGACAGTAATAGTCCCGACAGGCGCCAAGTTCGACTTTGCTGTCAAGCGAGTAGATGAGAAAGAAGATAGCGAATCCATCTCACAGGAAATATTCCGTCTGATAAGAAATTCATCAATAATTCTATGCGATATAACAAATGATCGACCGAATGTTTACTTTGAGACGGGGTATGCGTTGGGCCTTAATAGGCAGATAATCCTTACTTGCCGTGAGGGCACCTGACCTCACTTTGATGTGCAGGATTTGCATGCAATACGATGGACTACAGGAGTTGACTTGCAAGAGAAGCTTGAACGCCGTTTGCAAGCCATTAGAAATCGAAGGCTTCTAGCTTCCTAGAAGTCTTGTACATTTTTTTGGTTAGAGGCAAGCTAAGAGTTACGTGCTGCCGCTGCCGCAATGCCGAGTGCATAGATTTAGGCGCACTACTTTTTACTGCTCCTTCTGCTCCTTCTGCTCCTTACACCGGCCACTTCTCTAATCAGTCGAAAAGCCGCCGCAACCCCTACTAGCCCCGCGACGCCTTAGCTGGCGCGCAGATTCGCGTTGGTTGCATCTAACAAGCATAAGGTGCGCGCTTTGCACGCGCGATCTTAGATGCAAACGCTTCGTCGGATCACCGGCGTGGCGCTCACATCACGACATGACCTGCCGTGCCTTCGACCCGCACCCGGTCCGCCCGGATGGCCTGGCAGGAGTCGCCCCCTGATCCGGGGTCGTGACCACCGGCTGGGGCGTGGGCGTCGTGGTTGCGGCGGATTGGGCCAGGACCGGCGAGGCGGCGAGGACGCAGGCCGAGGCGAGGCTGAAGATCGTCAGGCGGGGCATGGCGGTTCCTTTCCGGCAGGAGAGAGGGTCGATCATGCACCCGAATCACTCGATCTCCAAACGTTCACCGCACCTTCCCCTTCCACCCCGGCGGGCGCTTCGCCACCCAGTCGAAGAACCGCCGCAGTTCCGTATGGGCGCGCAGGGCCTCCACCGTCGCGTAGTTGCGGGCCAGTTCCGTCTCGCTCAGGGTGCGATGGGTCGTGGAATGGCAGACCTGGTGCAGCAGCACCGTCTCGCCGCCCTTGCCGCCGCGCAGCTTCGGGATCAGGTGATGGCGGCTCTGTGGCACGCCGGGCGGGATCGGGCGCAGGCAGAGGGGGCAGGCGGGCACCGCCTCGGGTTCTCGGATCGACGGGGCGGATCTGCGCGGCATCTGTCCTCCGGGGCAGCCCCCCGGGACTGGAGGCTTCGTGATTTCCCTGTGTCACCCAACGTTCCTACCGTGGCGACGGACCACGGAAAGGACGCCCATGCCCAGTCGCCGCGCAACGCTCGCCCTTCTTGCCGCAGCAGTGGCTTCGCCCGCCTTGGGTCAGGGCGACCGGCCGAACCCGATGCCCGAGGAGCTGCGCGAGGCGCTGGAGCGCGACCGCAACGGCATCGTGCTGGGCAACCCGCAGGGCAACATCACGCTGACCGAGTTCTTCGATTACAACTGTCCCTTCTGCAAGAAGATCGTCCCCGGGATGCAGCGGCTTATCGGTTCCGATCCGCAGTTGCGGGTTGTGTTCCGCGAATGGCCGATCTTCGGCGAGGGCTCGGATTTCGCGGCGCGCGCCTCGTTGGCTTCGCTGGATCAGGGGAAATACTGGCAGCTTCACACCAGCCTGATGGGAATGCGCGACCGCGCGGCCGAGCCGTCGGTGATGCGGGTTGTCCGCCGTCTGGGGCTGGACGAGGCGAAGCTGCGCGAGGATATGTATTCCGATCGGGTCGAGGATCACATCGCCCGCTCCTTCATGCTGGCCGAGCACATGAGCCTGCTGGGCACGCCCACCTTGATCGCGGGCGACGAGGCGCTGTTCGGGGACCAGAGCTTTCAGGATCTCACGGCTCTGGTGGCGCGGGCGCGGCGGACCCTGGGGGTGGCGGCAGGGTGACGAAGACCGGCCCCGAAGGCGTCGGCACGAAGGCGCCCGAGACGCCGAAGGCGGCGGTCAACCGCGCAGGCGACAGGACCTCGGTGGGCGTGCCATCGGCGACGATGCGGCCTGCGTCCATCAGCACCAGCCGCTGGCAATAGCGCGCAGCCAGTGCCAGGTCGTGGATCGAGGCGATCACGGTGCGGCCCTGCCGGGCGAGGCTGGCGAACAATTCCATTACGGCGAACTGGTGCGCGGGGTCGAGGCCCGCGACCGGCTCATCCGCGAGAATCAGCGGCGTGCGCTGCGCGAGCAGGCGGGCGATCAGGGCGCGGGCAAGTTCCCCCCCCGAAAGCTCGGTCGCGCGGCGCTGCGCCAGGTGGGTGACGTCCAATGCGGCCATCGCCTCGGCCACGGCGGGTCCGTCCGCACGGCGGTCGGGATCGGCGCGGCGGCCGAGGCGCACCAGCGCCTCGACGGGGATGGGCCACGCGATCTCGCGTACCTGCGGCAGCCAGGCGGCGCGGCGGGCGCGGCGGGCGGGTGGCAGGGCGGCGAGGTCGGATTGACCCTCGGCGGAGATCAGCCCCAGCGCCGCCCGCATGAGCGTTGTCTTGCCGGCGCCGTTGGGGCCGATCAGACCGACGAAGCTGCCCGCCGGCACGGTCAGGCTGACGCGCTCCAGAAGCGCCCGGCCCTCGGGCGCAACGGTCAGGTTGTGCAGGGTCAGGCTCATCGGCCGGCCTGCGTGCGCCAGATGAGGTGCAGGAAGACCGGGGCACCCACCAGCGCCATCATCACCCCCAGCTTGAGGTCGCGTTCGGGCAGGATCAGCCGCACCGCCACATCCGCCGCCAGCACCAGCGCCGCGCCCCCCAGCGCGGATGCGGGCAGCAGGCGCGACGGCATCGCGCCCACCGCGCCGCGCAGCAGATGCGGCACCACCAGCCCGACGAAGCCGATGGCGCCCGCCACCGCCGTCGCGGCCCCCACCGCAGCCGCCGCGCCCAGCACCACTGTCAGCCGCAGCCGCGACAGGTCGACGCCCATCGAGGCTGCGGCTTCCTGGCCCAGCGACAGCGCATCCAGATCGCGCCCGGTGCGGATCAGCGCGGCCCAGCCCAGCACCATCAGCGGCGCCGCTGTCAGCACATGCCCCCAACTTCGGTCGGCCAGCGAGCCCATCGTCCAGAACATGATGTCATAGGCGGCGAAGGGATTGGCCGAGAGGTTCAGCACCAGCGCCGTCAGCGCCCCCGCCAGCGCCGAAACGGCGATGCCGCCGAGGATCAGTCCGAGGCCCCCGCCCGCGATCCCTCCGCTGCGGCCCGCAAGGCCGAGGATCAGCGCCACGCCCCCCAGCGCGCCGGCCAGCGCTGCGAGGGGGACGCCAAGGCCCAGCACCGAGACACCTGCCTGAATGGCGATCACCGCCCCCAGCGCGGCCGAGGTGGAAATGCCGATCAGCCCCGGCTCGGCCAGCGGGTTCCGCAGATAGCCCTGCAGCGCCGCGCCCGACAGGCCGAGGCTGACGCCGACCATGATGCCCAGCAGGGTGCGGGGCGCGCGGATTTCCCGCAGGACGATGCCCAAGGGTCCCTCTCCGGTCCACAGCGCGGAAAGACTTGCGCGGGGGCCGGCGCCTGCCGGGCCGGTCAGCAGCGACAGAAGCGCCAGCCCCGCGACCAGCGCGGCAAGGCCGCCGAGAAGCCGCACGTCGCGGCTCACCGCAGCGCCTCGACTTCGGCCGACAGCATCGCCAAGGCTTCCAGCGAGCGGGGCAGGGCGCAGGTCCACAGCGCGTCGGGAACCCGCAGGACATGGCCGCTCAGATTGTCCAGCGCGGGATGGTCCAGCACCTCTTCCGCCCGCGAGGCGGCGGGATAGGGGGTGCCGGTCACGATCAGGTCGGGGTCGGCCATGACCAGTTGCTCAAGCGTGATGAAGCCGGAACTTTCCATGCCCAGCCCGTCCGCCACCAGCGCAAAGCCCGCCTTGCGCATGATGTCACCGGCCAGCGTGTCGCCGCCGACGGAATAGCCGTTCGCGCCCCAGGTCGCCGCCGTGGGCGCGTCGGGTCCGGCCTCGCGGGAAAGCTCGGCCACGTCCCGGTCGAAATCCGCGATCATCGCCGCTGCCGCCTTGTCGCGGCCCAGCGCGGCCCCGACCTGGGCAATCGCATCCCGCGCCTCGACCAGAGAGGTCGGCGGCGCGACCTCGACCACCGGCACGCCCAGCCGGTGCAGCATGGCCACCGCCGGTCCGCCGAAGTTTCCCGCCAGCACCAGATCGGGCTTGAGCAGGTAGATCTCTTCGGCCCGGCCCCGGTTCACGGGATAGTGCATCGCCTCGTCGGCCATCGCCGAGGCGCGCGGGTCGCGGGCGACGTGGGACACCGAGATCACCTGCCCCGGCGCGGCCAGCGCCATCGACAACTGATCGGTGCAGAGGTTCATCGAGACGACGCGGGCGGGCAGCTCGGCCCCTGCGGGCAGCGCCAGCAGCACGGCCAGCGCCGCCGCAAGGGCCGGGCGCCTCACCATCGCGTCTCGATCCCCAGCCATCCGGCGCGGCCGGGCGCGGCATAGCCCCAGGATTCCTGGTAATCCTTGTCGAACAGGTTGGTGATGCGGGCCGACAGCCGCGCGGTTTCGGTCATGTCGTAGCTGGCGGCAAGGTTGACCGTGGTGAAATCGGGCAGTTCGCGCGTCTCGAAGCTGCCGAAGGGCAGGGTGTCGGCCATGTCGCGGACATGGCGCAGGTCGGCCGCCACCCAGCCGCGCCCGCCGAATGTCTGCAGGCTTGCGTTCAGCGCAAGCTCATGCCGGGGCCGCCGGGTCTCTATTGCGCTGTTCGGGCTTTCCGCGTCGAGGTAGGTATAGGCCGCGCCCAGCGTCAGCGCGTCGGTCACGTCCTGGCGGATTGCCACTTCGATCCCCTCGCGCCGACTTTCGCCCGTTTCGTTGTAATAGTTGGTGCCGTCGGGCAGCGGCAGGAAGCTGTAGGTGATCTCGTCCTGCAGCTTCTCGCGGAACCAGGTCACGTCGATCACGCCGCGCCCGTCCGGCAGGCTGTATTCCACGCCGAGATCGATGCTGCGGTTCTCCTCGGGCTTGAGGTTCGGGTTGCCGATGCTGCCGAAGCCGCCGAGGATCTGGTAATATTGCGGATGCAGCAGCCCCGTCCCGGCCGAGGCATGCAGCCGCCAGGGCGTGCCCTCGATCCGCCAGGACAGGCCTGCGTTCCAGGTCGTCTTGGATTCGAAATCCGAACTGTCGTCATGCCGCAAGCCAAGCTGCACATCGACACCGTTGGCAAAGGCGCCCCGATATTCCAATGCCCCCGAGGTCGTGTCGCGCCGGTTCTCGGCCACGCCCGAGGCGTTGTCGCTGATCCGGTCCAGCGCGAAGGCCAGCGTCTGCTCCGCCGTGTCCACCGCGCCGTCCAGCCCCAGTGTCGCACGGTATTTCAGCGCCCGCCGGCGTGCCCGCGTCTCGGTCCCGTCGCTCTGGTCAAGCCGGAGGCGCGTGTCCTCCCATGACAGGCGATGGTTCAGGCGGCCGTCCAGCGTATCGAGGCTGCCCCAGACGGTGCCGAGGCGCTCGTCGCGCTCCGCATCGGCGTCGCTGTCCACCACGTAATCTTCCACGCGGGAGGCCAGAAAGTCGGTGTCGTCGTAGTCGTAACGTTCATCAGCGCGGCGCGCGGAAAAGCCGAGGCTCAGCGTTCCGGTCGCCTGCCACTCGCCCGAAAGGCTCAGCGTGCCCCGGCGAAGGCCATCGCGATCGCCATCGCCGCCCGAAACGTCATGGCCCCGGTCGTCGCGCCAGGACCAGTCGCCCTGCAGCCGCCAGCGGTCGGTGACGATGCTTTGCCCCAAGCCCGCCGCCGCGCCGTTGCCAAGCTCGACCCGCGCATGGCCGCCGGTTTCGCTGGCCTTGCGGGTGATGATGTTGATGACGCCCGAGGCGGCGGAGGAGCCGTAATAGACCGACTGCGGGCCGCGAAGGACCTCGATGCGCTCGACATCCCCGATGTCGAGGCCGCTGAGGTAATAGGGCTGGTCGCCCGCGGCCGCGCTGACGCCGTCGATCAGGATCAGCGTGTGCCGCCCCTCGCCGCCCCGGATGCGGACCGAGGTCAGCGCGGCGCCGGTGCTGTTGACCGACACGCCCGGCAAGCCGCGCAGGGCGTCCTGCACGGTCGAGACGCCGCGCCGGCGCAGGTCCTCGGCGTCAAGCACGGTGGCGGCGCGGCCATAGGCGGCGGCCTCGACGGGCGAGAAGCCGCCGGACAGGATTACCGGGTCGAGCGTCAGCGAGTCCTGCGCAAAGGCCGGAAGGGCAAGGACCAACGCAAGCGGCGCGGCGGTCAGGCGAAGGGTGCGGATGGTGTCGGACATGGTCGGTCCCCGTGGTCGCGGGCGCATGGGCCCGCAGGATTGGCGTGGGTCCGGGGGACGGATCGACCCCGCGGACAGTGGCAATCACCGCTGCGGGACAAGCCGCTTCGCTGGCGCACCCCGCACCATCGAAAGGGTGTCGCCGAGCAGGTCTCCTGGCTTGCGGGTCACAGCAGACGCCGGCCTTCCCGGGGGATGTCCCCAGTGGCAGTTCGGCGCCGCTCTCCGCGCACAGTTGCGGGGGCAGCCACGGCCTCGGCCCGAAGGCCGTCCCGTGTTCCCTTTGAATCCGGCGGGGCCGGAACTCGGACGAGCGGCACTTACGCCCGCGGGCGGGCGGGCGTCAATGGCCGTGCGGCCGAGCCAGATCCTCTGGGCGGTCGATGTCATGGGCGGCGCCGGGCGGCAGGGGGATCAGCCTCGCGCCCGTCAGCAGGTGGCGTGCGCCCCGGTCGCCCTGAATTTCCGCTGCGGCTGCGAACATGGCGCGGGGCAGGCAGGCGGGAACTCCGGCACGAGGCCCGTCGGGCGCGACATAGGCGCTGGCCGCCGCAAGGTCCGGGGTGCAGGCACGGATCAGCGCGGCGAGATGGGCAGATGGCACCGCGGGCATGTCGCCCAGGACGACCAGCGCCTTGTCGGCGCACGCGGCGGCGAGGCCGAGCCGCAGGCTGTCGGACATGCTTTCGGCACTGTCGGCCATGACGATGCGGAACCCCGGCAGCAGCGCCGCCACCCGCCGGTCGCGCAGGACGGCGATCAACTGCGCCGCGCCGATCCGTCGCAGCGCATCGGCTGCATGAACCACCACGGGGGCGCCATGCCAGTCGGCCAGCAGCTTGTTGCCCGCGCCAAAGCGGCGGCCGTGGCCGGCCGCCAGCAGGATGCCCGCAACCTCTGGTGCCGTCATCGACATGCCCTCCGCGTTGCCCCAAAGGATAGCATGTGCGAAGCCGGCCGCGACCCGATCCGCAAGGGAAGGAGCCGCAATGCTTTCGCAGGACGCGCCAACACGGGTGCAGGGCAGCGTGGCCGAGGTCTTTCTGGCCTTTCTCAAGCTCGGGCTGACCTCGTTCGGCGGCCCGATCGCGCATCTGGGCTATTTCCGCGACGAGCTGGTGGTCCGCCGCAGATGGCTGACCGAAGCAGCCTATGCCGATGTCGTGGCGCTCTGCCAGTTCCTGCCCGGCCCCGCGTCCAGTCAGGTGGGCTTCACGCTGGGCCTGATGCGCGCCGGCTGGGGCGGGGCCATCGCCGCTTTTCTGGCCTTCACGCTGCCCTCGGCGGTCCTGCTGGTGACGCTGGCGCTGACCGCCGGGCGGATCGAGGGGCCGCTGATGGCGGGCCTGCTGCACGGTCTGAAGATCGTGGCCGTGGCAGTGGTGGCCCAGGCGGTCTGGGGGATGGCGCGCAGCCTTTGCCCGGACCGGGAACGCGCCGCCATCGCCGTGGCGGCGGTTGTGCTGCTGGCCGTCGCGCCGGGGTCGGTCGGGATGGTCGCGGCGATCCTTCTGGGGGCGCTGGCCGGGCTTGCCCTCGGCCGCGGACGCGCGGCCGAGGGCGTGATGCCGACCGTTCCGGTGTCGCGCCGGGCCGGAGTGGCGGCGGCCTCGGCCTTTGTCCTGCTTCTGGTAGGGCTGCCGCTGCTTGCCGGCATGGGGCAGGGCTTCGCGCTGATCGACAGCTTCTATCGCGCCGGATCGCTGGTTTTCGGCGGCGGCCATGTGGTGCTGCCGCTGCTTCAGGCGGAAACGGTCGCGGCCGGCTGGGTCAGCGAGGATGCCTTCCTTGCGGGCTACGGTGCCGCGCAGGCGGTGCCGGGGCCGCTGTTCACCTTTGCCGCATGGCTGGGCGCGGTGATGGAACCCCGGCCGAACGGCATTCCCGGCGCCGTCATTGCGCTGCTGGCGCTGTTCCTGCCAGGGTTCCTGCTGCTGATCGCGGCGCTGCCCTTCTGGGACCGGCTGCGGCGGCGGTCATGGGCGCAATCGGCGATGCAGGGGGCGAATGCCGCCGTGGTCGGCATCCTCGGCGCGGCCCTTTATGATCCGGTCTTCACCGGCGCCGTCGGCAACCGGGCCGATTTCGCGCTGGCGCTCGCCTGCTGCGTCGCGCTGGTGGCATGGAAGGCGCCGCCCTGGGTCGTGGTCGTTGCGGGCGCAATCGGCGGCGCGCTTCTGGTGGCCTGAAGGTGCTGGCCTTCCGGCGCGGGGCGTGGTCTGACTGTCGTCTGCGCTGCCCCGGTTCAATATGTTCGACCTGCCCGACCTTCTGCTTGCCGATCCGCTTCAGGCGCTGGTTCCCGGCGCGGTGCTGGCCATCCTGACCGGCGTCGAGGGGCCGCATTACCGCCGCCCCGGCACCGTCATGGCCTTCCTGCCGGACGGGACCCGTGTCGGCCAGATCACCTCGGGCTGCATCGAGGGCGATCTTGCCATCCACGCCGAAAGGGCCGCCGCCGACGGCCGCTCGCGCCGGTTGCGCTATGGAGAAGGGTCGCCCTTCGTCGATCTGCGCCTGCCCTGCGGCGGCGGCATCGACATCGCGCTGGTGCCGCTGGCAGATGTCTCGGCGGTGCGGCAGGCGCTTGCCCTGCGCGCCGCGCGGCAACCCTCGCGGCTGCTGATCGAGCCGGATCGCGCCACGGTCACGCTGACGGATGCCGACGCGGCCCCTGGCATCGCCCTGCCACTGCGCCCACCCCTGCGGATCGAGGTCGCCGGCACCGGCGTCGAGGCCGCGAGTTTCGCCGCCCTCGCCCATGCCGCAGGCTACCCGGTGCGGCTGCTCTCGCCCGACGAATCCACCCGCGCCTCCGCACAGGCCCGCGGCGTCGAGGCCCGGCCGCTTTCGCCACTGACCACCGACCAATGGACAGCCGTGGTCCTGTTCTTTCACGACCACGAGATCGAGCCGCCCATCATCGCCGAGGCACTGTCCGGCCCGGCCTTCTACATCGGCGCCCAGGGCAGCCTGCGGGCGCACAACGCCCGTCGCGCCGCGCTGGCGGAACTTGGCGTTCCCGAGGTTACCATGGCCCGCCTGCGCGGACCCATCGGCGTCATCCGCTCGGCCCGCGATCCCAAGGTGCTGGCGCTGTCGGTGCTGGCCGAGATCGTGGCCGAGGACGCTGCCCGCACCGCTCAGGCGCTCATGCCCAGTCCCACGGCACGGTGAACTCTCCCAGCTTGCTTTTCACGGCGGCCTCGTCGGTCTTCGGACCCTTCGCGATGCGGGCGGTCAGGCCGTTCCTGCGGTCCTCGACCACCTCGGCGACCGAGGCGCCCGTCCCTTCCAGCGCCGCCGACAGCACGCGGGTGATGGCAAGCTTGCGCAGCGCGGGCTTGAAGACCTTGCCCACCGCCGTGGTCGGAAGCTCGGGCAGGATCTCGACATGCTTGGGGATCGCCGCGCGTTCGTGGATATGCGTCTTGGCATGCCCGCTCAGGGCATCGACCCCGACAGTTGCGCCGTCGCGAAGCTGGACATAGACGCAGGGCAGTTCGCCCGCGAAGCCGTCGGGCTGGCCGATGGCGGCGGCGCCGACCACGTCGGGATGCGACAGCATCCCTTCCTCGATCACCGCCGGGTCGATGTTGTGGCCACCCCGGATGATCAGGTCCTTGGCCCGGCCCGTGATCCACAGGTAGCCGTCCGCGTCGATCCGCCCGAGGTCGCCCGTCCGCAGGAAGCGGCCTTCCGCAAAAAGGTCGCGGTTCTTGTCCGTCTCGGTATAGGTCGAGCCCTCGATGACGCCGGGATTGGCCACGCAGATCTCGCCCACCTCGTCGGCGCCGCAATCCTCGAAGCCTGCGGACGTGCGGCGCAGGATGCGGACATGGGTGTAGGGCAGGGGAAGGCCCACGGACCCCACCTTCTTCAGCCCGTCCACGGGGTTGCAACTGACAAGGCAGGTGGCCTCGGTCAGCCCGTAACCTTCCGCGATCTCGACCCCCGTGGCCTGCTTGAAGCGGTTGTAAAGTTCGACCGGCAGCGCCGCCGAGCCGGAAATCGCCGTCCGCAGGCTGGAGACGTCGGCGTTCACGGGCCGCTGCATCAGCGCGGCGATGGCGGTCGGCACGGTGATGAGGAATGTCGCCTGCCAGCGTTCGACCAGCTTCCAGAAATTGTCCATCACACCGTCGCCGCGATAGCCGGCAGGCGTCGGCATCACCATGGACGCGCCCGAATGGATGCAGGACATCAGGATCGGATAGGCCGCGAAGACATGGAACAGCGGCAGCGGGCACATCAGCACGTCTTTTTCGTCAAACAGCAACGAGCCGCCGAGAAAACCGTTGTAGATCATCCCCGAATACTTGTGCTGGGCGATCTTGGGCATCCCGGTGGTGCCGCCGGTGTGGAAATAGGCGGCGATGCGGTCGGCCTGCACATCCTCGAACATCAGCCGGTCGTGCGGCTGGGCCGAGGCGCAGGCCTCGAAATCCAGCACCCGCGCCTTGTGCCTGACGACCACGCGCGGACGCAGGAAGCGGACGAGGAACCGCTTGAGGCCGGAAAGGTAGTCGGCCAGATCGACCTGCAGCACGGTTTCCACATTCGGCGCCAGTTCCAGCGCCGCCGCCGCCTTCTGGGCGACGTCCGACCGGGGCATCGACTTCAGCGTGACCAGCACCCTGGCGTTCGTTTCGCGCAGGATGCTGGCGATCTGCGCCGGTTCCAGCAGCGGATTGATCGGGCTGACGATCCCCGCCGTCGCGCCCGCCACCAGCACCACCGGCGTTTCCAGGCAGTTCGGCAGCAGGTAGGCGACGGTATCGGTGGGACCCACGCCGAGGCTGCGGAACAGGTTCGCCGCCTCGGTCACCCGGTCGTGGAACTCGGTCCAGTTCAGGGTGCAGGCCCGGCTGCGCGGGTCCGAGAAAAGCTGGAAGGCCAGCGCCGGGCGCAACGGGTGGCGTTCGCGCGTCCCTGACAGGAAGCCGTAGATCGTCTTCGGCAGCGGCCGGTCCGCATAGGGCATCTCGGCCTCGATCCGGTCCCGGTCGGCAATGCTGACAAAGCGCGCCATCGGCTCTCCCTCTTCCGCAGTTTCGCACACCGAACATGGGCCGAAACCTGCCGAGGCGGCAAGTTTTCAGCGGCGGGAAGGCGCGGGAACGCCGCGTCATCGGGCCTTTGTTCAGATGCTGCGCAATCTGAAGTTGCACAGTCTATGCAAGCATGTCTTTGTGGCTGCGGAATCCAAGAGCATGAATTCTAGTTAACCGGAGGTTAACCATGAAGAAAAAAATCGTGACGCTGGCTGTTGCTCTGCTTCCTGTAGTTGCATGGGCCGATCCCGTCCAGATCCGAGCCTCAGCCCCCGGCCAAGCGCAATGCGCCCCCACCAGCCCCGGCGAGAATGCCGCGGCGGCCGAGGCCACCAGCCGGCAACGCGCCGCGGGCCGGCTTCCGGCGCTGCGCCCGAACGACAAGCTCGCCCGCGCCGCCGCGCAGCACGCCTGCGACATGGCCCGGCGCGGGGTGATGGCGCATGGGGGCAGCCGCTCCTCGGGTCCGTCCCAGCGGGTGAAGGGCGCGGGCTACCGTCCAAGGATCACGGCCGAGAACATCGCCGCCGGTCCCTTCGACCTTGCAACGGTTCTTGCCAGTTGGAACGCCTCGTCGGGTCATCTGGGCAACGTCATGCTGCCGCAGGTGCGTGATTTCGGCATCGGCCGCGCGGTCGGTTCGGACGGACGGACGGTGTTCTGGACCGCCGTCTATGCCGCGCCGGGCTGAAATCCGGCAAGCCGCGCCGCTTCCGGGAAGATCACGGGGCAAGCAGTTCGGGAAGGCGCTTCATACCGGCAAAGGCGATCACGACCAGATGCCCGGTCCGCCCAGGATGCGCGACGCGGCTTCCAGATCACAGACCGGCCGGGCTGGCGGTTTGCAGACGACATAAAGGTTGTTGGTCCACTCGATGCCCGAACGCTGATGGCACGAGATGATGTCATACCCCGCCAGCGCCAGCATCTTCAGGAAAAGCTCCCGCGTCGGTTCCCATCCCAGAAGGGGGCTGGGGTTGTCCGCGTATTTCCGCTTCCGGTTGGTCATGGTGAGGTCCGGAAGGTCTGTGGCCTGGGTCGAGACGACATGAAGCGCGCCCCCGCACCCCGCAGCATAATCAAGGAACAGTTGCGGATGCCGGAAGTGATAAACCAGCCCCAGCCACAGGGTCACATCCCTGCGGTCCATCCTGTGCACGTCAAAGGCGCTGCCGTTGACCGCCTGAACCGGCAGGAGGCTGCGGGATTCCAGATACAGCTCGGCCTGCCGGTGGTAGCGTTCGCCTTTCTCCAGCAGGGTGACGCCGGATGCGCCAAGCTCGGCCAGTCCGATGCCGATTCCACCGGCATTCGACCCCACCTCCAGCAGCGACTTGCCTGCGATGCCGCCGGGTATCCACCCGGCGATCTCTGCGGCCTGCTGCCGGGGATTCCATCGTCCCGGCGAAAGGATGCCGTTTCCGAAATCCAGCGTCTGAAACCAGGGACCGAGATCCGCGATGCGCTGGGCCATGGACATATTTATTCTCCGGTAATCTGCGAGGATTCCCATCGGGCAGTCCTTGCCCGCCGAGAATCCGCCTGAAAGGTGATTTGTCCGAAGCTTAGGGATGTCTGCTCGGGACCGTCAACGGGTTCGCACAGGGTTCGGCGGGCTGAACAGCTTGCGCCCCTACGGACAAGCATGAGGATTCCTGTGGCGAGAACTGCCCGGACACCCCGGACGCGCTGTTTTCCGCGGAAAGAAGGCCCTGTCGGAACAGCGCATGGCGAGCTGTTTCCCGTTCATCCCGGCCGGGTAAGGATGCCCGCCTGCGGGCGGCCCCGCTGGCTTCCGGCCGCCTGAGAGTTCCCGCGGCCAAGACGCCGCATCCCGGCTGCGCGGAGATGCGAAAGCGCCGGTTCATCCATCTGGACGAACCGGCGCTTTTCAGTCTGAAGCTGGTGCCGCAGAAGGGACTCGAACCCCCGACCCCATCATTACGAATGACGTGCTCTACCAGCTGAGCTACTGCGGCGTGGGGCGCGGACTACCACCTATCCTCGGGCAGGAAAAGGGGGTTCAGCGCGATTCCCGCTTGCCCTCTGCCAGCGGCTCGACGTCCGGGCGCACGGGCGGCTCGCCCGAAGGGGCGTCGATCACCTCGACCGTGACCGTCGTGGGCGGTTCCGGCTCGGGCTGCGAGGCTGGTTCGGCAACCGGGGGCTGGGGCATGGCCGGGGCTGCGGCAGGGGGCTGGGGCGTCACGGGGGCCGGGTCAGGGATCGGCGGCGCCTGGCGATGCGTCACGGTGACCGAGGGGGCGTAGTCAGAATCCCGTTCCACCATGCCGGGGGCCACGGGGCGCGGGGCCGGGCGGGGCGGGGCCGGGCGGGGTGCCGGCAGTGACGTGACCTCGGCGGCCTCACCCGGCTCGGGCGCGTGGCGGGGGCGGCCGACGATCAGCGGCAGCATCTCGACGCCGTTGCCGGCCGTGACCATCTGCGCCGCGACCGGCGACTCGCGCCAGGTCAGGGTGTCGAAGCCGTGGCAACTGTCGCAGACCGGCGACCATTCGGCCATGATGTTGTGGCAGTTGTCGCAGACCCACTGCGGCCCGCGGCTGGCGTTCATCGCACGCGCAAGCCAGCCGCGCACCACGCTGTCATCCGCGCCCGAGCCGCGTTCCACTGCCGCCATGATGGCGATGGAACGGACGGTCGGATGGGTTTCCGCCAGATCGCCCAAGGCCCGGCGGGCAGCAGGGAAGTCCTCGGCTGCCAGTGCCAGTTCCGCTTGCAGAAGGCGCGATTCCTGGTGGTCGGGGTTCTGGCGGATCAGGTCCTCGAACCGCCGCATCCGCTGGGCGGGCGTCTCGTCAGGGACGATCTCGGCATAGGCCGCGGCCAGCGAGGGATGCGGCTGCGCGCCCCAGGCCTTCTGCAGCAGGCGGCTGGCGTTGCGGGTGTCCTTCTGCGCCAGGTAGCTGCGCGCGGCCAGCACGGCGGCCGGCACCAGGTCGGGCGAGGCGCGGTTGGCGCTGATTGCGGCCTCGCGGGCGCTGATGGAATTGCCATGCGCCAGCACCTCGGAGGCTTCCTGCAGCGCCAGCACCGCGTCGCGGCGGAGCGCCACGTCCTTGGGCAGCGCGCCCTGACGCCGTTTGTCCTTCAGCGTGGCCCGCGCGCCCTTCCAGTCATGCTCGCGCGTCTGCAGGCCCAGCAGGGTGTCCTGCACATCCGCATGGCCGGGCTTGATCGCATAAGCCTTTTCCGCAAGCCGCAGCGCGGTCGCCGTGTCGCCCATGGCCAGCCGCTGCTGCATCAGCCCGCGGACGCCGACAAAGCGGGTGCGGTTGTCGGCAAGCATGGTGCGATAGACAGATTCGGCCTGCGCGGCGTCGCCGGCGGTTTCGGCCGCCTGCGCGGCCAGCAGGTTCGTCAGATGCGGCTGGTCGAGGTATTTCGCGGCGCGGACCGCATGATCCTGTGCGGCACGGCCCTCGCCTGAGGCCACGGCCAGCATCCCCTCGGCCAGCGCCTTGTAGCCCTTGCGCTCGCGCGCGCGGTCGAAATAGCGGTCGATGGCGGTGCGGTCGCCCATCAGGAAGTGCAGGAAGGCCCAGACCAGCCGCAGGATCTGGACGACCAGCCAGGCGAAGAACAGCAGCAGCACCGCCGCGATCGCCGCCTGCACGGGTCCCAGCGTGTATTCGACCCCGTTGAACTGGATCAGCAAGGGCGCGCCGTGTTCGGCCAGGTACATCGCCCCCAGCGCCGCCGCCAGCACGACGGCGAAGAAGAACGTGACCTTCAGAAGCGTGAGAAGCATCGGCAGGAACCTCAGTTGGACGGGGCTGCGGCACCGGCGTCAGCCGGCGGCGGGGCGGGCTGGCCCAGGGGAACGGTTGTGGTGATGACCGGCGGCGTCGGCCGCAGGTCCGGCGCGTCTTCGGCCTGCGCGGGCGCGTCTGCGCCGGCGGGCTCGGCTGCGGGTTCGTCTTCGGCGGGTTCAGGCTGCGCGGATGCCTCCTCCTGGCCTGCGGCGGGTGCGGCAGGCTCGGGTGCGACCAGCGCCTCGACGGCGGAATGCGCGTCGGCATAGGCCTGTGCCTGCGCGGTCCATTCCGCCATGGCAGGGCGCGCAGGCTCGGGCAGGGCGGCAAGCTCGGCCAGCGCCGCCCGGATCTCGCCGCGTTCAACCGCGGCCCCGGCGCGGGACAGCACGGCGTCGGCGTCGTCCCCTTCGCGCGGCGCGACGGAACGGGCACCCGTCTGGGCGCGCAGGAAGTTCCCGAGGAAGCTGCCCTGTCCCTGCACGGTTTCGGCCTGCAGCGCGTCGCGCAGCGCGGCCCGCGCCGCAGGCGGGAAGCCCGCCACGAGTTCGTCCAGCGTCGGCACCTCGACCATCAGGGCGGGGGGCGGGGTGACACCCGCTTCCGCAAGCTGGCTCAGCGCGGCGTCGCGCGGGGCGCCGGTCTGCAGCGCCTCGCCGATGGCGGCGGCGGCGGCGGCGGCCTGCGCGCGGCGCGCGGCCTCGTCGGCCGTGTCCGCCAGCGTGGCGGCGCGGGATTCCACCTCGGCCAGACGCGCCTCGGCCTGTTCGGCAACCATGCCGATGCGCTGGGTCGCGGCCACCACATCCGCCGCAAGCGTGTTCAGCCGCTCGACGGCCTCGGTGTCCACGACCGGGCGCTGCGCCAGTTCGTCAAGCCGTGCCTGGATGGGGCCAAGATCGACGGGTGGAGCGTCCCGCAGCCCGGCGACCGCCTGTTCCAGCGCCTCGATCCGGCCCGCCTGCGCCTGCAGCGCCGAATCAAGCGCGCTCGGATCGCCGGCCGGCTGCGCCGACAGCGCCTGTTCCAGCGCGTCGATGCGGGCGGCCTGCGTCTCGATCCCCTGCTGCACGGGGGAAAGGTCGATCGTCTGGCCGGGCGCCTCGCGCAGTTCCGTCAGCGCCTGATCCAACGCGGCAAGCTGGCGCGCCTGCGCGGCCAGCGTCGTCTGCAGCGAGGGGTCGGGGCCGGGACCCGCCGGCGCTTCGGCCAGAAGCTGGGCGGCGGCATCCGCCCCCGCCTGCCGGGCCTGATCGATCAGCGTCTCGCCCTGCGCCGACAGGCTGGCGCCCGCCGCCTGCGTGGCGGCATCGGCCGCCGCCTGCCTTGCCGCCTCGATGGCGCGCGATTCGACAACGCCCGCCTGCCGCTCGATCTCGGCGCGGGCAGCCTCGGCTGCGGCCTCGGACAGCGCGGCGGTATCGGTGGCCGGCGCGGGGGCCGAGGGCTGCCAGGCGGGGGGCAGCCGCGGCACCGCCCAGTAGGCCGCGCCCGCGCCCAGGGCCGCCGCGACCACGCCGCCAAGGAACAGGGGCGCGAAGCCGCCCCGCCGCTGCACGGGCGCCGGTGGCTCGGCGGGGCGGGCTGCCGGGGCAGGGGCGTTCGGCCCGCGCACCTTGTCACCGCGCGCCACCGCCGGGATGCCAGAGGATGTTTCCGGCGATCCCGCCGCCGTCCCGCTTTTCGGGGCCGGGCCGGCGCCGTCGCCGGCCGTCGCCCCGGCGCCGGTCGAAAAGGGGGGATTCGCGGCGTCGCCGGTCACGGGTTCGGACATGCCGGCCGCCACCACGTCCGGCCGCGCCAATGCAGCCGACGTGGGGTCGCCTGACGAACCCTCGACCCTGTTTCCCGCCACGATCCTGTCGGTTCCGCCAGAAACCGGACGTACTGCAGCCTTCCGCCGCGCCATCGCGGGGCGGTCGCCGCCTTTGCCGACCAGCGCCGAATCGATCGGCGGCGCGGCGGGGCGTTCGGCCGCGTCGGCCGATGGCGCCGGCGCCTCGCGCGAGGGCACGGCCGAGCCGGGGACGGCGGGCGCGCGGCGGCCGGTCGGTGTGGCGTCGTCGGGGCGGTCGGTCATGTGGCGGCGATCCCTTGCAGTTCCGGGGGACAGGCGCCCGCCGGTTCGGTCGAAAACCCAGGTAGAGGACGCGCCACGGCGGGCACGATGGCGCCAACCCTAGACGGCGGCGTCAGCGCGCTCAACCCGCGCTGAAGGGCTCGCGTTCCGTATCCGTCACCGCCCGGATGGCCCGCAGAATGCCTTGGGCATCGGGCTGGTCCGCGACGACGGACCGGACCGCGCCTTCAGGCCATGCTACGCGCCATGCGGCCTCGGCCGCCGCGCTGATCGGCACGATCCGCAGGGGGGCGCCCGGCGACCCCCGCGCCGCCTCGGCCGCAAGTCGGGCGCTGCGGGGCGAAAACAGCGGCAGAATCACCGGCGCCGTGCCTTGCAGCAGCGCCAGCGCTTCGGGCGAAGGCGGCAGCGGCAACTGGTCGTAGACCACCATCCCCGGCGCCGGCAGGCGGGCCGCGACATGGGCGCCATGGGGGTGCAGCCAGCCGGGGCCGAGATCGTCGATCAGCGGGATCAGCCGGGCCGCGTCGCCCGGACCTTCGCGCACGTCATAGCCCGCCTTGCGCGCCTGTTCCGCCGTGCGCGGGCCGACGCACCAGGCGGGACGGCCCCTTCCCGGCCCGGCGAAGCGGACGCCGTTTTCCGAGGTGAAGACCAGCCCATTCGCGTCCCGCACCGCCGCCGTGTCATGCGGCACCCCGACGATCCGCAGCAGGGGCGCGATCACATGCCGCAGGCCCAATGCCTCGACCTGCGCGGCAAAGCGGCGGGCGGCGGCTTCGGGGCGGGTGATCAGCACCACGGGTGCGGCAGGCTCTTGCATGGCGTTTCCTCGGGACGGGTGCTAACCCCCGATAAGCCGCAGCAGCCCCGCGATTTCAACCATGACCCTTACCGTCCTCGGCATCGAGAGCAGTTGCGACGACACCGCCGCCGCCGTCGTGACGGGCGCGCGCGAGGTGCTGTCCTCGGTCGTGTCCGGCCAGACGGCGCTGCACGCGGGTTTCGGCGGCGTGGTCCCCGAGATCGCCGCCCGGGCGCACGCCGAGCGGCTGGACCTTTGCGTCGAAATGGCGCTGGAACAGGCGGGCGTCGGGCTGCGCGATCTGGATGCGATTGCAGTGACGGCAGGGCCGGGGCTGATCGGCGGGGTCATGGCCGGGGTGATGCTGGCCAAGGGGCTGGCTGCGGGCACGGGGCTGCCGCTGGTCGGCGTGAACCACCTTGCCGGACACGCACTGACGCCGCGGCTGACCGACGGGATCGGCTTCCCCTACCTGATGCTGCTGGTCTCGGGCGGGCATTGCCAGTTCTTGCGGGTATCCGGTCCCGAGGAGTTCACCCGCCTCGGCGGCACCGTCGACGACGCCCCGGGCGAGGCCTTCGACAAGGTGGCGAAGCTTCTGGGCCTGCCCCAGCCGGGCGGACCTTCCGTGGAAGCCGAGGCGGCCAGGGGAGATCCCGCCGCCGTCCCGCTGCCGCGCCCGCTGCTGGACCGACCCGGCTGCGATCTCAGCTTTTCCGGGCTCAAGACCGCCGTGCTGCGGGTCCGCGATCAGGCGGTGGCGGCGGAAGGGGGGCTGCGCGACGGCCTGCGCGCCGACATCTGCGCCTCGTTCCAGCGGGCCGTGGCCGAGGTGCTGGCCGAAAAGACCCGCCGCGCTCTGGCTGAAGCCGACGTGCCGGTGGTCGCCGTCGCCGGAGGGGTCGCCGCCAACCGCACCATCCGGGCGGCGCTGGAACGGGTGGCCGCCGAGGCCGGCGTCCGCTTCCTTGCGCCGCCACTGGCGCTTTGCACCGATAACGCCGCGATGATCGCCTGGGCGGGGATCGAGCGCTTCCGCTTGGGCCACCGCGACGGCATGGACCTCGCTGCCCGCCCGCGCTGGCCGCTGGACCAAAACGCAGCACCGATGCTGGGCGCGGGCAAGCGCGGGGCCAAGGCATGAGCGTCGCCGTCCTCGGCGCAGGCGCCTTCGGCACCGCGCTGGCGGTGGCGCTTTCGGCGAACGGGCCGGTGGCGCTGTGGGGTCGCCGGATCGGCTGGCGCGGGGAAAACCCGCTGCTGCCCGGCGTCATCCTGCCCGGCGGCATCACGGCGACCGAGAGCTTGCCCGACGCCGACATCCTGCTGGTCGCCATCCCCGCGCAGGCCACGGGCGCCTTCCTATCCGACCACGCGGCCCGGCTGGACGGGCGGGCGCTGGTCAGTTGCGCCAAGGGGATCGACCTCGCCACCGGGCGCTCGCCCGCGCGGATGCTGGCCGAGGCGTGCCCCGCGGCGACGGTAGCCGTCCTGACCGGTCCCAGCTTCGCCGCCGACATCGCGCGGGGGCTGCCGACCGCCCTGACGCTCGCCTGCGCCGACGCGAGGGCGGGCCACGGGCTGCAGCATGCGCTTTCCACCCCCGTCCTGCGGCTTTACCGCACGACCGACGTGAGCGGGGCGGAACTGGGCGGCGCGCTGAAGAACGTCATCGCCATCGCGGCGGGGGTCGCGATCGGCGCGGGGCTTGGCGATTCCGCCCGCGCCGCCATTGTCAGCCGGGGCTTTGCCGAGATGACCCGCTTCGCCGCGGCAAACGGCGCCGACCCCGAGACCCTGACCGGCCTGTCGGGGCTGGGCGACCTGATCCTGACCGCCACATCCGAGCAGTCGCGCAACTTCCGCTATGGCCTGTCGTTGGGCCGGGCCGAGCCCTTCGACCCCCATGTTACCGTGGAAGGCGCCGCGACCGCCCGCGCCGTCGCCGCCATTGCCGCCCGCGACGGTATCGAGATGCCGATCTCGACCCTGATCGCCGGGCTTGCCGGGGGCCGCGTGGGCGTTAAACAGGCGGTGGAGCTTCTGCTCGCACGCCCGCTCAAGGAGGAATGATGCCGCTTTTCACCGTGATCTGCCGGGACAAGCCCGGTCGCCTGGACAGCCGCATGACCACGCGCGAGGCGCATCTGGCATGGCTGAACGGCTCGGGCAGGGTGCAGTTGGCGGGACCGTTCCTTCAGGACGGCCAGCCCTGCGGATCATTGCTGGTGATCGAGGCGGATGATCTCGACGCGGCAAGGGCCTGGGTCGCCGAGGACCCCTATGCGGCGGCGGATGTCTTTGAATCCGTCGAGGTCAGCGAGTGGCGCAAGGTCATCGGATGAACCGCTGGCTCTTCAAGTCCGAGCCGGAGGTGTTTTCATGGGACGACCTTGCCGCAAAGGGTGAGGCGGGCGAGGAATGGGACGGCGTCCGCAGCCATCAGGCCCGCAACCTCATGCGGCAGATGAAGCTGGGCGACCGGGGCTTCTTCTACCATTCGAACGAAGGCAAGGCCGTGGTCGGCATCGTCGAGGTGATCGCCGAGGCGCATCCCGATTCCACCTCGGATGATCCCAGATGGGAATGCGTGGATATCCGCGCGGTCGAGCCGCTGCCGCGTTCCGTGACGCTGGCCGAGATCAAGGCCGAGCCGCGCTTTGCCGACATGGTGCTGGTCAAGAACTCGCGCCTGTCGGTGCAGCCGGTGACGGATGCCGAATGGGACGCGGTGCTGGCGCTTGCGGGCGCAAGGGGGTGAGCCGATGGAACTGATGATCGTCATTGCCGCAGCCATCCTCGCTTGGGTGATCGGGGCGATCTGGTACCGGATGAACGACCGGATCTACAGCAATGCCTCGGGGCTGCAGGTGCAGAACATCGGGCATCCTTTGTCGCGGTCCGTCACGCCCTACCTGCTGGCGGGGGTGGCCTTGGTCGCCATTGCGGCGATGATCCGCATCCTGTTCGTGCGCGCCGGGATCGATGGGATCGTGGCGGGCCTCGGCTGGGGCGCGGGGATCGGGGCGGGCATCGTGGCGCCGTGGTTCTTCATCACCAACACCTATTCGCCCCGGCCGATGGTGATGACGCTGATCGACATGGGCTATGCGGTGATCGCCTGCGCCGTGGTCGGCGCGGTCATGGGCGGGGTCTGAGGGCAACGTTGCGTGCAAGGGCACGCACCCTGCGGGAGCAGGGTGCGGCAAGGGGCTGTGCCTGAGAACCACGCACCCTGCCGCGGCACCGGGCAGGATGCCGCAGCCCTGCGGGTTGCCCCAGCGCGGCCGAATGCCTACACCATCCCGGACCCAGCGCCGGAGAAAGCCTTGGCCCGAGCCCCGAAAGCCGCCATCGACCGCCCGACCACCCGCCGCATCGGGGTGCTGAGGGCGCTGTGGCCCTTCCTGCGCCCTTACCGCGCGATGATGGCCGCGGCTGCCGTCGCGCTGCTGGCCACGGCGGCGGTCAGCCTGATCCTGCCGGTCGCCGTGCGCCGCGTCGTGGACGGATTCGCCGAGAACTCGCAACTGCTTGACGAATATTTCGTCGCGGCCCTGATCATTGCGGCGGCGCTGGCCCTCGGCACGGCGCTGCGCTACGCGCTGGTGACGCGGCTGGGCGAGCGGGTCGTGGCCGACATCCGCCGCGCCGTCTTCGACCGGGTGATCGGGCTTTCCCCGGCCTTCTACGAACGGGTGATGACCGGCGAGATCATCAGCCGCATCACCACCGACACCACGCTGATCCTCTCGGTGATCTCAAGCTCCGTCTCGCTGGCGCTGCGGCAGACGGTGGTGGTGATCGGCGGGCTGGTCATGCTGCTCGTCACCTCGCCCAAGCTGACCGGCCTTCTGTTCCTGATGGTGCCGGTGGTGATCCTGCCCATCATCCTGCTGGGCCGCCGCCTGCGGGCCTTGTCGCGCGAGAACCAGGACTGGATCGCCAGTTCCTCGGGCACCGCCTCCGAGACGCTGCTGGCCGCGCAGACCGTCCAGGCCTTCACCGCCGAGGAACCCGCGCGCGCCGCCTTCGCGGGCGTCACCGAAAGCGCCTTTGCCTCGGCCGCGCGGCGCATCCGCATCCGGGCGCTGATGACGGCGGTGGTGATCTTCCTGATCTTCGCGGGCGTCGTCGGCGTCCTGTGGGTGGGCGCACGCGACGTGAACGCGGGCGCCATGACCGTGGGCGAACTGGTGCAGTTCGTCATCTACGCCGTTCTTGTCGCCGGTTCCCTGGGCGCCCTGTCCGAGATCTGGGGCGAACTGCAGCGTGCCGCCGGCGCGACCGAGCGGCTGGGCGACCTGCTGGCGACCGAGGACACGCTGCGCGATCCCGCGAACCCGGTGCCTCTGCCGCGCCCGGTCAAGGGCCGCATCGACTTCAACAGTGTCAGCTTCCGCTATCCGACCCGCCCCGACATATCGGCGCTGGATGACATCACGCTGGCGATCCGTCCGGGCGAGACGGTGGCGCTGGTCGGCCCCTCGGGCGCCGGCAAGACGACGGTGGTGCAGCTTATCCAGCGCTTCTGGGACCCCGACCGGGGCCGGGTCTGCATCGACGGCATCGACCTGCGCGACATGGCTCGCGCCGATTTCCGGCAGGCCATCGCGCTGGTCCCGCAGGACCCGGTGATCTTCGCGACCAGCGCGCGGGAAAACATCCGCTTCGGCCAGTCCGGCGCCAGTGACGCGCAGATCGAGGCCGCCGCCCGCGCCGCCAACGCCCATGACTTCCTGATGTCGCTGCCGGAAGGCTACGACACCCAGGTGGGCGAGCGCGGCGTCATGCTGTCGGGCGGCCAGAAGCAGCGCATCGCCATTGCCCGCGCGATCCTGCGCGACGCCCCGATCCTGCTGCTGGACGAGGCGACCAGCGCCTTGGACGCCCAGTCCGAGCGGCTGGTGCAGGACGCCATCGACGCACTCGCGCGGGGGCGCACGACGATCATCGTGGCCCATCGCCTCGCGACCGTGAAGAAGGCCGACCGCATCGTGGTGATGGACGGGGGCCGCATCGTGCAGCAGGGCACGCATGAGGAACTGGTGGCGCAGGGCGGGCTTTACGCGCGGCTGGCGCGGCTGCAGTTCACCGACGGGCCTGCGGCGACGCCGGTCGCGTCGGTGCCGCGGGTCGCCGCGGGCTAGATCGCCGGGAAGAACCTGCCCGCGGGCGAGAGGGTGAAGATCTCGCAGCCGTCCGCCGTCACGCCCACCGCGTGCTCGAACTGCGCCGACAGCGACTTGTCGCGGGTCACGGCGGTCCAGTCGTCGGCCAGCACCTTGGTCTCGGCGCGGCCGAGGTTGATCATCGGCTCGATGGTGAAGAACATCCCTTCCTCCAGCATCGGCCCCTTGCCGGGGCGGCCGAAGTGCAGGACGTTCGGCGGCGCGTGGAAGGTGCGGCCCACGCCATGGCCGCAGAAATCGCGCACCACCGACATCCGCTGGCCCTCGGCATGGGTCTGGATGGCATGGCCGATGTCACCGAAGGTGTTGCCGGGGCGCACGGCCTCGATCCCCTTCATCAGCGCGTCATGCGTCACCTGGATCAGCCGCTTCGCCTTAACAGAGGGCGTCCCCGCGACATACATCCGGCTGGAATCGCCGAACCAGCCGTCCAGGATCACTGTCACGTCGATGTTCAGGATGTCGCCGTCGGCCAGCCGCTTTTCGCCGGGAATGCCGTGGCAGACGACATGGTTCACGCTGATGCAGCTTGCGTGCTGGTAGCCGCGATAGCCGATGGTGGCGCTGGTGGCGCCCAGTTCCCCGACCCGGCGCTCGATGAAGGCGTCGATCTCGCCCGTGGTGGCGCCGGGCACCACCAGGTCGCCCACCTCGTCGAGGATCTGCGCGGTCAGCCGTCCGGCCGCATGCATCCCGGCGAAATCCTCGCGGGCATGGATGCGGATTCCTTCGGGGGTCACGCGGGCATCGTTCATCGAGCGGTCCTTTCACTTCCCTCACGCAGATAGCCCTCGGGTTCCACTTGTTCCAGTCCCGCGCACGGGCATTATGACGCCCGAACAGCGAGGCATGACGATGCAATCGGAAAATCCCACCGCCGCGATCCTGCTGATCGGGGACGAGATCCTGTCCGGCCGCACCCGCGACCTGAACGCCCATCACCTTGCCGGAGTGCTGACCTCGGTCGGGATCGACCTGCGGGAAATCCGGGTGGTGGCCGACGATCATCAGGTGATCGTGGCGGCGCTTCGGGCGCTGGACCGGCATCTGGGCGGCGCCTGGGACATGGTGTTCAGCTCGGGCGGGATCGGGCCGACGCATGACGACATCACTGCCGATGCCGTGGCCGACGCCTATGGCGCGTCCTTGGAAATCAACGCCGAGGCGCGGCGGATGATGGAGGAACGCTGGGCGCGGCTCGGGACCGAGATCACCGAAAGCCGGTTGCGGATGGCCCGCATCCCCGTCGGCGCGACCCTGATCGAGAACGCCGAATCCGCCGCCCCCGGCTTTTCCATCGGAGGGCTGCATGTCATGGCGGGCGTTCCTTCGGTCTTCCGCAGCATGGTCGATGCGCTGCTGCCCCGGCTGACCCGCGGGCGGCCGGTGGTCTCGGATTCGATCCGCGTCGAGCGGCCTGAATCCGAGGTCGCCGACGGCTTGCGCGAAATCGCCGCCGCCCATCCCCGGCTGTCGCTGGGCAGCTATCCCTTTCGCGAAGAGGACCGCTTCGGCACCAATCTCGTGATCCGCGGCCTCGACGCGCAAGAGGTCGCGCAGGCGAGGGGTGCCCTGATCCGGCGGCTGGGGCTGTGATCCCGCCCGGGTTCGAGGACGCATGGACCGCCACCTGGCCCGCCGCCGAATATGCGCGCGAGGGCGGGTTCCTGGTCGCACGCGGCGAAGGCGGCGGCGGCCGCGTCAGCGCGGCGCGAGCCGTGGGAGCTTGGACGGCCGACGACATCGAGGCCGCCGAGGCCCGGCATCACGCCTGGGGCCAGCCGCCGCTGTTTGCAGTGGATGACGGGACGCTGGCAGAGGCGCTGGCCGGGCGCGGATACCGCGAATCCGATCCGACGGCGATCCTGTCGGCCCCGGTCGCCCCCTTGGCCGAGCCGCCGATCCCGCCCGTCACGGCAATGGAATGCTGGCCGCCACTGGCCATCCAGCGCGACCTGTGGATGCAGACCGGCATCGGCCCCGAACGGCAGGCGATCATCGACCGTGCGCAGGGGCCGAAGGCCGCGATCCTCGGGCGGACGCAGGACCGCGCGGCGGGGATCGCCTTTGTCGCGGTGCATGGGCCGTTCGCCATGCTGCACGCCATGGCGGTGCTGCCGGAATGGCAGGGCAGGGAACTGGGCGCCTGGATGGTCCGCCGCGCGGCGCGCTTTGCCCAAGGGCAGGGCGCGCGAGAGCTGGCGATTGCGGTGACGCGGGCGAACGCGCCGGCGCTGAGGCTTTACGACCGGCTGGGCTTCACCGAGACCGGCGGCTACAGCTACTGGCGGCGCGGCTGAGCCTCAGCCTGCGGCAAAGCGCCGGAATTCGCGCTTGAGCAGGTCAAGCTCGGCCCGCAGCAGGTCGATCTCGGCCCGCAGGTCGCCCTCCAGCCCCTCGCCCGCCAGCAGCGGCAGGTGCCCCAGCCGCAGGGCGCCGGGGCGCGGCCCCTCGACCCCCTCGCCGTCGTCGGCGATCAGCATGTAGGTCTGGACGCCGCCCGCCAGCGTCTCGGCCGGAAGTCTTGCGCGGATGCGCCACAGCCCCTCGCCCTCGGGCTCGACCTCGGCCAGCCCGACGGTGCGGCCGTTCAGGGTCAGGGCGACGCGGGCAGGCGCCTCGTCAAGCCGCAGGGCGCCTTCCCAGATACCGCCCGTCAATCCCAGCGAAGCGAATTTCCCGATCATCTGAACCTCTACATGTCGGCGCGCAGGTGGCGCGAGAAGAACAGGTCCCGGATGCGGACCGAGTTCATCTGAGGCGTCTCGAAAATCAGGTCGAGCCACATGCGTTCCAGCCGTTTTTCATTGATTTCAAGGTAATGCAGGTCGAATTCGATGGCGCGCGTCAGCACATCGCCGGGCACGAGGTCGCCCAGGTGGCGCAGCAGTTCGTCCGTGTTCGGACCATGGCCGATGTTCAGCCGCGCATAGATGCTCATCGGCCGCTCGACGCTGAGGGTGGCATCAAGGCGGATGATGTGCGACCGGGTGAGGTTGTCGAGACTGTCCGGCGGCAGGTTGATCGCCACCGAAAGGTAGCTGCCGCCGAAACCCAGCGTTTCCAGTTGCAGGCCATGGGGCGCAAGGTCGGCGGCGTTGCGGTTGGGCATCTGGCGCAGGATCAGCGCCTGCGACGGGCAATCGTGCCAGACGGCGGCCTCGTCGCCCAAATGCTGGCCGTTTCCGGGCGCGGCGATACCCGCGGGCGTGATCCGGTCGGACAAGAAGGACGGCCGCCAGCGCCAGTCGGTGCCGGGCGGCAGGTTCAGCACGTCCATGGCCCGGCCCAGACCCTCAAGCCGGAACTGGGCGCGGGACAGGAAGCGGTCGAGGCTGGCCCGCAGGCCCAGCGCATCGGCCTGGATCGCGCGCAACCGGCCGTTCGACATCCTGTCGGTGCTGGCGGCGATCGCCGCCCAATGCGTGGCCGCCCGGCCCCGCACGGCGTCTGCCAGCCACCTGCGCGGACGGAATGCCACGATGCGCCCCCTTACTGGTCCATGTAGATATGGGTTTCCGCCTGCGCCCCCGGATGCGTGACCGCGCCATAGCGGGCCGAGCCCACCAGCTTCGCGTATTTCCACAGCGCGCCCGAGGCATAGTCGGTCTTGCGCGGGCCTTGCCATTCGGCCCTGCGGCGTTCCAGTTCGTCATCCGAGAGGTCCACCGAGATCGTGCCCTCGATAGCGTTCAGCGTGATGATGTCGCCTTTCTTGACCAGCGCGATCGGTCCGCCATGGGCGGCCTCGGGACCGACATGGCCCACGCAGAAGCCGCGCGTGGCGCCGGAAAAGCGCCCGTCGGTGATCAGCGCGACCTTCTTGCCCATGCCCTGGCCCGACAGCGCCGCAGTGGTCGCCAGCATCTCGCGCATCCCCGGCCCGCCCGCCGGGCCTTCGTTGCGGATCACGAAGACGCAGCCTTCGGTGTAGGTGCGCGACTGGACGGCCTCGAAGGCGTCCTCCTCGCATTCGAAGACAAGGGCCGGGCCGGTGAAGACCTGATCCGCCTCGCTCATCCCCGCGACCTTCACGATGGCGCCGTCGGGGGCGAGGTTGCCGCGCAGGCCGACGACGCCGCCGGTTGGGGTCAGGGGCGTGGCGACGGGGTGGATGACCTTGCCGTCCGGCTCGCCCCGGATCTCGTCCAGTTCCTCGCCCAAGCTGCGCCCCGAAGCGGTGATGCAGTCGAGATGCAGCAGGCCCGCGCGGGCCAGTTCCTTCATCACCACCGGGATGCCGCCGACTTCATACAGGTCCTTGGCCACATATTCCCCGCCCGGCCGCAGGTTCACGAAATAGGGCGTGTCGTGGAAGATGTCGCAGACGTCGAACAGGTCGAAGTCGATCCCCGCCTCATGCGCGATGGCGGGCAGGTGCAGACCCCCGTTGGTGGACCCGCCGGTGCAGGCGACGACGCGGGCCGCGTTTTCCAGCGACTTGCGGGTGACGATGTCGCGGGCGCGGATGTTCTTTTCGATCAGGTTCATCACCGCCACGCCCGAGGCGTCGCAGAACTGGTCGCGGGACTCGTAGGGGGCAGGCGCGCCTGAGGAGTTGAGCAGCGCCAGCCCGATCGCCTCGGACACGCAGGCCATGGTGTTGGCCGTGTATTGCGCCCCACAGGCGCCCGAGGACGGGCAGGCGACCCGCTCCATGATGTCCAGTTCCGCGTCCGAGATCAGGCCCGCCGCGTGCTTGCCCGCCGCCTCGAACATGTCCTGCACGGTGATGTCGCGGCCCTGATAGCGGCCGGGCAGGATCGAGCCGCCATAGATGAAGACTGAGGGCACGTTCAGCCGCACCATCGCCATCATCATCCCCGGCAAGCTCTTGTCGCAGCCCGCAAGCCCCACGATCGCGTCATAGCAATGCCCGCGCATGGTCAGTTCCACCGTGTCCGCGATGGCGTCGCGGGAGGCCAGCGAGGACCGCATCCCCTCGTGCCCCATGGCGATGCCGTCGGTGACGGTGATGGTGGTGAACTCGCGCGGGGTGCCGCCGCCCTTCTTGACGCCCATCTTCACGACCTGCGCCTGCCGGTTCAGGGCGATGTTGCAGGGCGCGGCTTCGTTCCAGCAGGTGGCGACGCCCACGAGGGGCTGGTGGATTTCCTCCTCGGACAGGCCCATGGCGTAAAGATAGCTGCGATGCGCGGCGCGCGCCGGCCCTTCGGTCACGTGACGGCTGGGCAGTTTCGACTTGTCGAAGCGCGTGTTGTGCATCTGGCTGGTCCCCTCTGGCTTGGGGATGGGATAGTCGCGTGCGGCAGGGCGGGCAAGGGCAAGGGCGCTCACAGAGCCAGCCAGTAAGCCGCAACCCCGGCGAGTGTTGCAAGCCCGGCATCGCGGCGCCACCGCATGGCCGCGCCCGCCGCCGCCGCGCCCAGCAGGAAGGGGCGCAGGCTGCCCTGCGCCAGCGCCCCCCGCGCTTCGGGCAGCAGCACGGCAACGGCGATGGCGGCAAGGATGCAGGGGCCCAGCGCCTCCATCCATGCGGGGGGCGGCCTGGCACCCTTGCCGGGGTGGTCGCGCAGCAGGGGCAGGGCGCGGGTCAGATAGGTCACGGCCCCGATCGCGACAAAGGCCACCCAGAGCGCGGCAGTCACCGGAACCACCGCGCAGATAGGCAGGCCAGCGCGCCGCCGGGGATCGCCAGCCTGTCATGCCCGGTCAGGACCGCCAGCGCGGCGATGGCGGCGGCCAGCGCCACCGGCACCGCGACCTCTCGCCGGATGGACCCCAGCATCAGCCCGATGAACAGCGCGGGCAGGGCAAAGCCCATCGCGGCGGCGGCCGATTCGCTCATCCGCCGCAGGGCGTCGCCCGCGGCCGCGCCGATCAGGCTGCCGCCCGCCCAGGCGGCCCAGGCGGTCAGGGCCAGCGCGATCAGCCAGCGCCCGCCGGGCCGCCAGCCATTGCCGGTCGCGGCCAGCGCGGTGGCGAAGACCTCGTCGGTCAGGCCGAAGGCGAAGACCGCGCGTTCGCCCCGGCCCGCTTGGATGCGGGGGCGCAGGACAAGGCCGTAAAGCAGGTGCCGCAGGCTTGCAGCGCCAGTCAGCAGGATCATCACGACGACCGGCATCCCGGCCGGGATCGCGGCCAGCAGGAAGGCCTGGTTCGCGCCGGAAAAGACGATGGCCGATATGGCGCCGACCTCGGCCACGCCAAGCCCGATGCCGGTTGCCGCCGCGCCGAAGGCGAAGGCCGCCGGCAGGTAGCCGATGGAGATGGGCATGGCCGCGCGCAGGCCGGCGCAGAAGCTGTCGGGAAGCTGGCTCATGGGCGGCGGCTATAGCGCGAGGATCGCGTTCAGCCTGGCCGCGCAGATCAGGTCGTTTTCGGTCAGCCCGCCCGCCGCGTGGGTGGTGAAGCTCACCTCGCAATAGCCCCAGCCGAAGCAGATGTCGGGATGGTGCCCCTGCTGCTCGGCCAGCCAGGCCGCCAGATTGGCCATCTGCGCGGCGCGGGCGAAGCCCTTGAACTGCCATCGCCGCGCGATGGCGGTTGCGTCGGGCGACAGGGTCCAGCCCTCCAGCACGGCAAGCGCCGCCTCGGCCTCGGCGCGGGTCATGGGGGGCGTCCCGCCGTCGCAGGGCACGCAATGGCGCGTGGCCAGATCGGATGCGTCGGTCATGCCTAGTCCTTTCACAGCAGCGGCGCGGCCAGCGCCAGGATGTTGTTGCGAAGCCGCCGCCACCAGGGCCAGCGCCGCACCTCGGCCAGCGTCAGGGGGCGCGAGCGGGCAACGTAGCTGCGCTGGCGTTCGTCCAGTTCTGCGGTCAGCGCATCGTCCACCACCACCAGGTTCAGTTCGTAGTTCAGCTCGAAGCTGCGGCGGTCGAGGTTGGCGCTGCCCAGCATCGCCATCCGCCCGTCCACGGTGATGATCTTGGAATGGATCAGCCCCGGCTGAAACAGCCGCATCTCGACCCCCGCCAACAGAAGCCCGTGCCACAGCCCCTCGCTGGTGGCTTTCACGAACAGTGAATCGTTCCGCTCGGGCAGGATCAGCGTGACCCGGACGCCGCGCCGCGCCACGGTGCGGATGGCGGAATCCAGTGGGGCCTGGGGGACGTAATAGGGGGTGGTGATCGTCAGATGGTGGCGTGCGCTGTGGATCAGGGTGGTGATCGTGTCCGACATCGACGCCTGCCGGTGGTCCGGCCCGGTGGCGATGACCTGCGCGATGGCGCTGCCTTCGACGGATGAGGGCGTGCCGTCCATCATGTGACCAAGATCCTGCCCGGTATAGCTCATCCAGTCGGCCAGGAAGGCCGTCTGCATCTGGCGCACGACCGGCCCCTCGATCCGCACGAGGATGTCGATCCAGGGGGCGAAGCGCGGCTTGATGGCGAATGCCATGTCGGCGCAGTTGCGGCTGCCGGTAAAGGCCACGGCGTTGTCCACCACCACGATCTTGCGGTGGTTGCGCAGGTCGAGGCGCTGGAACAGCACTTGCAGCAACGGATAGACCACGGGGTAGGCCGCATGGCAGGCGACCCCCGCCGCCCGCATCCGCCCCCACTGGGCCGAGCGGACCAGCAGCCGCGAGCCCACCGCATCGACGATCACCCGCACCGTCACGCCGCGTTCGGCCGCGCGGATCGCGGCATCGGCGATACGTGTGCCGGACCGGTCGGGCAGCCAGATGTAGAACAGCAGATGCACATGGTCGCGGGCCGCGTCTATCTCGGCGGCGATGGCGTCCAGCGCGCTGTCGTCCTCGGGCAGAAGATGCAGTTCGTTTCCGGCGACGGCCGGAAAGCCGCCCACAGCGCGGCCGCAGCGGATCACCGGCTCGGCATGGTCGGGCAGGGGGTCGAGCAGGTCGTGCCCGCCCCGCCGCCAGCGCCCGCCGAGCCGGTCGCGCACATGCCGCCGCGTCTGCAGATAGCCGCGCCGCAGCCGGATCTCTCCGAACAGAAGGTAGCCGAGAATGCCCGCCAGCGGCAGCACGACGATCACCAGCAGCCACGCCAGCCTGACTGGAGGTTCAAGCCGCGGGCGCATCAGCACCCTTGCCGAGACGGCTAGCGCCGCCACGGCATGAAGGATGATCGCCAGGTCGGCCCACATGGTCCGGCACCATGCCGAGCCCGCGCGCGATTGCAATAGCGCCCGCCCCGGCCTATTCCGGCGCGACGCCCGGATTTCGCAGGGGACCGCCATGAACTGGATCACCAACTACGTCCGCCCGCGCATCAACTCGCTGTTCTCGCGGCGGGAGGTGCCCGAGAACCTGTGGACCAAATGCCCGGAATGCGGGACCATGCTGTTCCACCGCGAACTGGCCGACAACCTGAATGTCTGCACCAACTGCGACCATCACCTGCCCATCAGCCCGCGCGCCCGCTTCACCGCGCTGTTCGACGGCGGCGTCTTTTCCGAGGTGAAGGTGCCCGAGCCGGTGGTGGACCCGCTGGGCTTCAAGGACCAGAAGAAATACCCCGAACGGCTGAAGGCCGCGCAAAGGGCATCGGACGAAAAGGACGCCATGCTGGTGGCCGAGGGCGAGATGGGCCGCACGCCCATCGTCGCCGCGGCGCAGAACTTCGACTTCATGGCAGGCTCGATGGGGATGTATGTCGGCAATGCCATCATCGCCGCGGCCAAGCGGGCGGTCGAGATGAAGCGGCCCCTGGTGCTGTTCTCCGCCTCGGGGGGGGCGCGGATGCAGGAAGGCATCCTGTCCCTGATGCAGATGCCCCGCACCACCGTCGCCGTGCAGATGCTGAAGGAAGCGGGGCTTCCCTATATCGTCGTGCTGACCCATCCGACCACGGGCGGCGTGACCGCCAGCTACGCCATGCTGGGCGACATCCAGATCGCGGAACCCAACGCCCTGATCTGCTTCGCCGGTCCCCGCGTGATCGAGCAGACCATCCGCGAAAAGCTGCCCGAGGGCTTCCAGCGCGCCGAATACCTGCTGGAACACGGGATGCTGGACCGGGTGACCCATCGCAAGAAGCTGCGCGAGGAGCTGATCTCGGTCCTGCGGATGCTGACCAGGCAATCCGCGCCCGTGGTGGCCGACCTGCCGCCGCCGGGCGTCCTGCCCTCGGCGCTGCCCGATACCCCGCCGGAACCCGAACCGGCCGAGGTGATCGCCGCGCCCGAACCGGCCGCCGCGCGGGACTGAGGCATGAGCGCCGCGACCGACGCCATCCTGCAGCGGCTGACGGCGCTGCATCCAAAGGTCATCGACCTGTCGCTGGACCGGATACGGCAACTGCTGTCGGACCTCGGCGACCCGCAGGACCGCATCCCGCCGGTGATCCATGTCGCAGGGACGAACGGCAAGGGCTCGACCCAGGCCTTCATCCGCGCGGGACTGGAAGCGGCGGGGTTGGGGGTCCACGCCTATACCTCGCCGCACCTCGCCTTCTTCAACGAGCGCATCCGGCTGTCGGGGGAACTCATCGGCGACAAGATGCTGGCCGACACGCTGGCCGAGGTCGAGCGGGTGAACGCGGGCCGTCCCATCACCTTCTTCGAGGTGACGACGGCGGCGGCCTTCCTAGCCTTCTCGCGGGTGCCTGCGGATTACACCCTGCTGGAAGTGGGTCTTGGCGGGCGTCTGGACGCCACCAACGTGGTCAAGGCGCCGCTCCTGACCGTCATCACCCCCATCAGCGTCGATCACACGCAATATCTGGGCGAGACGCTGACGCAGATCGCGGGCGAGAAGGCGGGCATCCTCAAGCGCCGCGTCCCCTGCATCGTGGCCCGCCAGCCCGACGAGGCGCTTGCGGTGATCGAGGCTGCGGCCGCCCGCCTTGGCTGCCCGCTTTCGGTCGCGGGCCAGCACTGGACCGTTGCGCGCGAAGCGGATGCGCTGGTCTATCAGGATGAACGCGGGCTTGCGGATGTGCCGCTGCCTGCTTTGCCCGGTCCGCACCAGATCGGGAACGCGGGCGCCGCCATCGCCGCCCTGCGCGAATTGGGTTTCGGACAGGCCGAGGCCGTGGCGGCGATGGAACAGGTCGAATGGCCCGCCCGGATGCAGCGGCTGACGCGCGGGCCGCTGGTCCGGGCGGCAGGGTCCTGCGAGCTTTGGCTTGACGGCGGCCACAACCCGGCAGGCGGCGAGGCGCTAGCGGCGACCTTGGCCGCGATGCCGCGCAAGCCCACGCATCTGGTCTGCGGGATGCTGAACACCAAGGACGTGGCCGGCTACATGCGCCCGCTCGCGCCGCAGGTTGAAAGCCTCACGGCGGTGTCGATCGAAGGCGAACCCGCGACGCTGCCCGCCCGGACAACCGCCGACATGGCGGAAAGCGTGGGCATTCCCGCCGCCACCGCGCCCGACGTGTCCGCAGCCGTCGCGGGGATCGTCCGCCAGCATCCGGGCGCGCGCATTCTGATCTGCGGCTCGCTTTACCTCGCAGGCCGCGTGCTGCGCGAGAACGGCTGAACCACTGCGGTCATTTCACACCCACGCCGCTTTCCCATCCGGGACCGGCCAGCAGGCTTCTTTCTGGCCCAAATACCCATGCCACGCTCACGGAGGCAGCGCCACGGCCGCATCTCCGGCAGGCGGCCCCGGACTTCACGAAGCCGGAGCGCTTCCCCAGCCCGCTCCCTGCATCTCGCGCAACCGGCTCGCCGTCCGCTCGAACTCGAAGGCGCCGCGGCCCTCGGGGTAAAGCGCCTCGGGCTCGGCGGCGGCGCTGGCGTAAAGCCGCACCTTCGCTTCGTAAAGCGCATCCACCAGCGTGACGAAGCGCTTGGCGCGGTCGTGGTTCGCGGACCCGAGCGTGGGGATGCCGTCGATCAGCAGCGCGTCGAACGCCCCGGCGATGGACAGGTAATCCGCCGGGCCGAGGGGATTCCCGCACAGATCCTCGAAGCCCGTGCGGGCCACGCTGCCGGATGCGGCGGGGATCGTCAGGCTGCGGCCATTCACCGGCAGTTCGCGCGGCGAAGGCCGGGCGTCATTCGTCAGTTCGACCCATAACTCGTCCAGCGCCTCGTGCGCGGCGGCGTCGGCCGGGGTGAACCAGACCTGCCCCGAGGCCACGCGCCCCTGCCGGTGATCGCGCGACGATTCCAGATGCAGGACATGCATCCGTTCCCGGACCAGCGCGATGAAGGGCAGGAACAACTGCCGGTTCAGCCCGTCCTTGTAGAGATCCTCGGGCACCCGGTTCGAGGTCGTGACCACCGTCACCCCGCGATCGAACAGCACCTGGAACAGCCGTCCCACGATCATCGCGTCGGCGATGTCGGTGACCTGCATCTCGTCAAAGCAGAACAGCCGCGTGCGGGCGGCGATGCCCTCGGCCACCGGGCGGACGACGTCCTGCTCGCCCCGGGCGCGGGCCTCGTTCAGCCCGGCCTGCACCTCCTGCATGAACTCGTGGAAATGGACGCGGCGCTTCTCGGCAAGGGGGGCCACATCCATCACCAGGTCCATCAGCATCGACTTGCCGCGCCCGACGCCGCCCCACATGTAGATGCCCTTGAGTTCCGGCCCCGGCGGCGGCGGATTGGCCTTCGCCCCGAAGATGCGGCCAAGCAGGCCGCCGGGCTTGCCCGCCGGATGCGGCCGGCCCAGCGCCGCCACCAGCCGGTCCAGCGCGGGCAGCACCATGCGCTGGGCTGCGTCGTCCCCGATGGCGCCTTCCGCAACGCGGCGGTCATAGGCGGCGGTGACTTGGTGCGTGACGGGATTGCTCATGGCCGAGCCGTGCCAAAGATCGGCCTCTTGCGCAAGGTGGCGAAAAGGCGGTCGCTGCCCATGAATGGGTCCCCATCCCCATTCAACCCGGGATATCTGGGCGAAGAACAACAACATCGCCGAGGCACAGAACGTCCGGCCCGCAGGGCAACGGAGGCACATCAAGCGGAAACCGGCAGGCTGTTGCAGCGGCGTCCTTGCCGCTAGGTGGCCGCGATCCGGCGCAGGACCGCCCGCTTTTCCTCGTCGGCCATCCGGCCCCAGCGGGCGATCTCGTCCAGGGTCCGCAGGCAGGCGGCGCAGACCCGCGTGTCGGGGTCAAGCGCGCAGAGCTTGCGGCAGGGGCTTTCAACGCTCATGCCAGATACCGCAGCCGGTCCAGCGCGCCCTGCAGGATATAGCCCGCCGCGACCTGGTCGATGACCTCGGCCCGCTTGCGGCGCGAGGCGTCGGCCTCCAGCAGCGCGCGCTCGGCCGCGACAGTGGACAGACGCTCGTCCCAGAAGGACAGCGGCAGAGGCGTCAGCCGTTCCAGATTGCGGGCGAAGGCGCGGGTGGACTGGGCGCGCGGACCCTCGGTCCCGTCCATGTTGCGGGGCAGGCCAAGCACGATGCCGACAAGGCCGCGCTCATCCACGATCCGCAGCAGTTCTGCCGCGTCCAGCGTGAACTTCTGCCGCCGGATCACCGTCAGGGGCGTCGCCACCTGCCGCATCCCGTCGCTGACCGCCACGCCGATGGTCTTGGTGCCAAGGTCCAGCCCAGCGATGGCACCGCTGCGGGGAAGGCTTGCTGCGAAATCCTCGATGGCGGCGCAGATCATGGGGCGGGGACCAGGCCCACGGTCGCCGCCGCGCGGTCGATGATCTCCATCGCCTGCGGGGTGCCGCCGAAGATGGCCTGGGCGCGGGCCAGGATCTCGCGGGCGCGGGCTTCCTCGCCGATGCGGACCAGCGAGGTGATCAGCCGCGCCCATTCCGCCGGCGGGCCGCTGTCGGTCATCAGCCGCGCCTCGAGGTTGCGGACCATCCCGGTGATCATCTGCTGCTGTTCCTCGGGGCTCATCTCGCCGGCGGCGGCCACAGCCCCGGCATCCGGGCCGGGCAGGTCAGATCCGGCCATGGGCGGCGGCTGGTAGTTCGGCTCGCCCGCGAGCCATGAAAGTTCCGGCATCAGTTGCCGGATCGGCGCGACCCAGGGGGCATCCGCCGGGCCGGTTTCCAGCAGGTCGCGCCAGAGGCCGAAGGCAAGGTCCGGGCGGTCGTTCTGGGCATACATCAGCCCGGCCAGATAGCGCGCCTGCCCGTCGGCGGGATCGATCCGCAGCGCCGCCTCGATCTCGGCGCGCGCCTCGGCCGAGACGAAGCCCCCCGCCGCCTCGATCATCAGCGCGGCCAGGCGGACGTGGTCGGGGGCCTGCGACGCGGGGCCGCGGATGGCGATCAGCCGCTGCTGCGCGTCGCGGGCGGCGGCGATGTTGCCTAGGCGGGCCTCGTGCTGGGCCAGCAGTTCAAGGCCCTGCGGGTCGTTGGGGCGGCGCGACACGGCGTCGCGCAACTGTTCGACCAGCCGCAGGTATTCGGGATCGGCCTGCGGGGAGGGCTGCGCGGGCGCAGCCGCCTCGGCCTCGGCCTGAGAGGGCAGGGCGGCCAGCCGCTCGTCCGAGGCGGCGATGCGCGCGGCCAGCGGCAGGTCCGGCATCGCCGGCTCGCCGAGACGCCAGTAGATCGCGGTGCTGCCCGCCACCACCAGCGCCAGCGCAACGGCGGCAACCCAGGGCCGGGCGCTGCGGGACGCGGGCGCCGAAGGCTTCGCCATGGCGCGGTCGGCGTCGAGGATCTTGCGGCCGATCTCGGTCTTCAGCCGGTCGGCCTCGTCCCCGGTCAGGACGCCGCGCTTCACGTCGCGGTCCACCTCGCGCAGCTGGTCGCGGTAAACGCCCAGGTCATAGGCGGCCGCCGGCTCGGCCACGGCCTGCGCGCGCCCCATGAACGGCCGCAGGATCGCCACCGCCACCAGGACTGTCATCGCCGCCGTCAGTATCCAGAACATCGCCGCCTCTTTGCTTTGCCCGACCAGATAGGGGTTTTCCGGCACGGGCGAAAGCGCCGGGACGCCGCAGGCCGCGGCTGCGACACCGAGGGACTTGCGAAGGCAGCGCCGCCGGGCAATCATCGCCCCGCCCAGAACGCAGGCTGCGATGACGATGACCCCTTCCCGCCCCCCCGTCCCCGAGCGCCGCTCGGGCCGCTATTCGGTCTTTGCCATTGCCCGCCAGGCGATGAGCCTGCACAGCGACTGGGGCCGCGCCTGGGGCAGCCCCCAGCCGCGCGACCGCTACAAGGTCGTCGTGGTGGGCGCGGGCGGGCATGGGCTGGCGACGGCCTATTACCTTGGCAAGAACTTCGGCATCACCGACATTGCGATCCTGGAAAAAGGCTGGCTGGGCGGCGGCAACACGGGCCGCAACACCACCATCATCCGCTCGAACTACCTGCAGGACCCGTCTGCCGCGATCTACAACAAGTCGCTGCAACTGTATGAAACGCTCAGCCAGGACCTGAACTACAATGTCATGTTCAGCCCGCGCGGGTTGATCATGCTGGCGCAGACGGAACATGAGGTGCGCGGCTACAAGCGCACGGCCATTGCCAACCACCTGCAGGGCGTCTCGACCCGCTGGATCGACGCGGCCGAGGTCAAGCGGCTGGTCCCGATCATGAACATCGACGGCCCGCGCTATCCGGTCCTCGGCGGGCTTTACCAGGAACGCGGCGGCACCGCGCGCCACGACGCCGTGGCCTGGGGCTATGCGCGGGCCTGTTCCAACATGGGAATGCACATCCTGCAGAACTGCGAGGTCACGGGGATCGACACCACCGGCGGGCAGGTGCGCGGCGTCACCACCACGCGCGGGACCATCGGCTGCGACAAGCTGGCGATCGTGGTGGCGGGCCATTCCTCGGTTCTGGCGGAAATGGCGGGCTTCCGCCTGCCCATCGAAAGCCTTGCCCTGCAGGCGCTGGTCAGCGAGCCGATCAAGCCCTGCATGGACGTGGTCGTGATGGCCAACACCGTCCACGGCTACCTGTCGCAATCCGACAAGGGCGAGATGGTGATCGGCGGCGGCACCGACGGCTTTGTCAACTACACCCAGCGCGGGTCCTGGCACCATGTCCAGGAAACCGTGCGCGCGCTGATCGAGACCTTCCCGATGCTGTCGCGCCTCAAGATGCTGCGGCAATGGGGGGGCATCGTGGACATGACCGGCGACCGCTCTCCCATCCTGTCCACGACGCCGGTCGAGGGCATCTTCGTCAACTGCGGCTGGGGCACCGGCGGGTTCAAGGCGATCCCCGGATCGGGCTGGGCCATGGCGGAACTGGTGGCGAAGGGCGCGCCGGGACCGCTGGCCGCCGCTTTCGGGCTGAACCGCTTTGCCGAGGGACGCTTCATCGACGAAAGCGTGGCCGCCGGGGTGGCGCATTGATCTTGCTCGGGAAACCTGCGGCGGGCCGTTGGCGTTCGATGACCGGCAAGGAGAGTCGATCATGGCAGCCCTCAACCCCACCAACCGGAACCTGTGGATCATCGCGGCCCTTGTCGCGGCCGCCGCGGTGGCGCTGGCATGGTTTCTCGACTTCGGGGCGGGCGCGCCCCCAAGCGGCATCGCCGACGTCAGCATCGCCGAACTGCCCGGTTCCGGCACCCCGGACGACAGGGCGCTGGTCGAGGCCATGGCGGATGCGGGCGCGCCACCTTCCGCCGGGATGCCCGGCGGCAGAGACTGAGTCCGATGCGCGGCCCGCCCAGGCCGCGCCGCGCATCGTTTCTGCGCGGCAGCCGGGTCCTTTCCGGCCTGTCGCCCCCGCGACAAGTGAAATCTGTGCAAAGGTTCGATCATGGCACCTCCCGGAAATTCCCGCTCGTCAACCGGCGTCAACCCTTGGCTGCTGGTTCTGGCTGCGGCTGCGGTCATCCTGGTCGCGGTCCTGTTCTTCATGGCCGCCCCGGTCCCGGAACCCACGCCCCTGCCCGACAGCCCCGCGGCGCAGGGCACCGCCGGCGAGCCTGCCGGGGAAACCGGCGATGCGCCTCAGCCCGGCGCGCCCGGCGAGGCCCCGCCCAACCCCGACGTGGCGCCCGGCACCGGCACCGACACGACCCGCGGCTGACCCGGTCGCGTTCCGCAGCATGCCCCGCGCGTCCCGCGCGCGGGGCCTTTCGCGTTGCACTGTCCCGACTGGAAGGACCTGCGTTCCATGCTGACCCTGACCTGCCCCTTCTGCGGCGTAGCCGCCGAGGAAACCGAGCTTGCGCCGGGCGGCGAGGCGCATCTGAAACGCTTCGGTCCCGGCTCGTCGGACGCGGATTTCGAAACCTACCTGTTCGGGCGCCGCAACCCCAGGGGCGTGCATTTCGAACGCTGGCGCCATGTCTACGGCTGCGGCAAGTGGTTCCTTGCCGCCCGCGACACCGCGACCCTGCAGGTCTTCGGCACCTACCCGCCGCAATGCGACGGCCCGCCCGATCCCCTGATAGCCAGGATCCGCGCGGCCCGACCCGGCTGGCAGCCACCGCCCGAGCCGCTGGAGGATGACAGCGCGCCGGGGGTCGAGCGCGATCCCGCCCCGAACCCAACGCCCACGCGGGACACCATCGCATGACCAGACGCACCGCGCCCTTCCGCCTGTCCCAGGGCGGCCGCCTGATCGACCGCGCCCAGCCGCGCCGGTTCCGCTTCGACGGCCGCGGCATGGACGGGTTTGCCGGGGACACGCTCGCCTCGGCGCTGCTGGCGAATGGCCAGCTTCTGATGGGGCGCAGCTTCAAGTATCACCGCCCGCGCGGCCCCGTGGCCTCGGGCGTCGAGGAGCCAAATGCCCTTTTGGGCCTGGGCGAGGGCGCGAGGTTCGAACCGAACCAGCGCGCCACCACCACGCCGCTTGTCGATGGCATGGTCGCGGTCAGCCAGAACGCCTGGGGCAGCCTGAACCGAGACTGGGGGGTCATCAACGACAGGCTGTGGCGGTATTTTCCGGCGGGCTTCTATTACAAGACCTTTATCCATCCCCGCGCCGCCTGGAAGCGGGTGTTCGAGCCGGTGATCCGCCGCGCCGCGGGCCTTGGCCGCGCGCCGAAGCTGCCCGACGCCGACCACTATGAGCAGGCCTATGCCTTTGCCGAGGTCGTCGTGGTGGGCGGCGGAATTGCCGGGCTTGCGGCGGCCCGCGAGGCTGCGCGGACGGGCGGTCGCGTGATCCTGCTGGAACAGCAGCCCCATTGGGGCGGCCGCAGCCCGGTCGATCATCCCGACGGCACGGATCTCATCGAGGCCCTGCTGGCGGAACTGCGCGCCCTGCCCAATGTCACCCTGCGCCGCAACACCATGGCGACGGGGCTTTACGATCACGGCTACCTGCTCGCACGAGAGCATCTGGCCGACCACGAACCCCACGCGAACATCCCGCGCCAGCGCCTGTGGCGCATCCGGGCCGGGCGGGTCGTCAACGCGGCCGGGGCGCTGGAACGGCCGCTGGCCTTTGCGGGCAACGATGTGCCGGGCGTGATGCTGGCCTCGGCCGTGCGCGACTACATCGCGGATTACGGCGTGGCGCCCGGCCGCCGCATCGCCGTGGTGACGAACAACGACGACGCCTACCGCACGGCGCTAGCGGCGTTGGATGCGGGGCTTGAGGTGCCCGTCGTGATCGACGCCCGGCCTGCCGTCGACGGGCCGCTGCCCCGCCTTCTGCGCGACCGCGGGGTGCGGATCGCGGAAGGAAAGGGCATCGCTGCGGTGCAGGGCAAGCACGGTGTCGAGGGCCTGACGCTTTGCGCGCATCAGGGCGCGGGCGAGCCGCTGGAAACCATCGCCTGCGACGTGATCGCCATGTCGGGCGGCTGGTCCCCGGTCGTCCACCTGTGGAGCCATTGCGGCGGCAAACTGCAGTGGCATGAGGATCAGGCGCTGTTCGCCCCCGACCCCGACCGCCCGCCAGTTGGCGCGAACGGACAGCCGAACGTGCTGTCGGCGGGTGCGGCCGCGGGCGATCTGAGGGTGGCCGGGCTGAGCGATGCCGGACCCGAGGCGCCGATCTTGCCGGTCTGGGTCATGCCCGAGAACGCCACACCCAAGGCGCGCTTCAAGATGTGGCTGGACTATCAGAACGACGTCAAGGTTTCCGACGTCCAGCTTGCCGCGCTGGAAGGCTATGCCAGTGTGGAACACGCAAAACGCTATACCACGCTCGGCATGGCGACGGATCAGGGAAAGATCAGCAACATCAACGGACTTGCTATCTTGTCCTCGACTCTGGATCAACCTATCGCCGCGACTGGCACGACGACCTTCCGCCCGCCCTACACGCCCCTGACTCTGGGCACCATCGCGGGCGAGGCAAGGGGTGAGGTCTTCCAGCCCCTGCGCCGTACCCCAATCCATGACTGGCACGAATTCCATGGCGCCCATTGGGAGCCTGTCGGCCTGTGGCGCCGAGCCTACTGCTATCCCCGCACGGGCGAAGGCCACCGGGATGCCGTGAACCGCGAAATCTTGGCCGTTCGGGCCGGGGTGGGGACGCTCGATGCCTCGACGCTGGGAAAAATCCTTGTGAAAGGACCGGATGCGGGCCGCTTCCTCGACATGATCTATACCGGGATGATGTCCAGCCTTCCGGTCGGCAAGTGCCGCTACGGATTGATGTGTTCGGAAAACGGCTTCCTTGTCGATGACGGCGTGGCGGTCAGGCTCTCCGAGGACACATGGCTCTGCCACACCACCACAGGGGGCGCCGACCGCATCCACGGGTATATGGAGGACTGGCTGCAATGCGAGTGGTGGGACTGGAAGGTCTACACCGCCAACATCACCGAGCAATTCGCCCAGGTCGCCGTTGCCGGTCCGAAAGCGCGCATGGTGCTGGAAAAGCTGGGCGGCATGGACCTGTCCGCCGAGGCGCTGCCCTTCATGAGTTTCGCGGAAGGCCATCTGGCGGGCGTCCCCGCCCGCATCTACCGCATCAGCTTCTCGGGCGAGCTGTCCTTCGAGATCGCCGTGCCCGCCAACCGCGGGCTTGAGATATGGGAAAAGCTGCACGAGGCCGGGGCCGAGTTCGGCATCACCCCCTATGGCACCGAGGCGATGCATGTGATGCGCGCCGAAAAGGGCTTCATCATGATCGGGGACGAGACTGACGGCACAGTGATCCCGCAGGATCTGGGAATGAATTGGGCCATCTCGACGAAAAAGCCCGACTATATCGGCAAGCGCGCGCAGGAACGCCGCTTCATGGCGGACCCCGACCGCTGGCGGCTGGTGGGGCTGGAGAGCCTCGATGGACGGGTGCTGCCGGACGGGGCGCTGGCCGTGGCCGAAGGGGTGAATGCCAACGGACAGCGGAACACGCAGGGCCGCGTGACCTCGACCTACTGGTCGCCGACGCTGAAGGCGCCGATCGCCATGGGACTGGTGCGGCACGGCCCCGAGCGGATGGGAGAGGTGCTGGAGTTCCCGGTGCAGAAGGATACGTTCCGTGCCCGCATCGTCGATCCGGTGTTCCATGACAAGGAAGGGGCCGCCGCGAATGTCTGACGCCTTGGCAGCCATCACCCAGGTCCACGGCCTCGGCATGATCCTGATCCGCGCCGACCTGGACCGCGCGGCCGATTCCATCGCTGCGGCGGCGGGCTTGGCGATTCCCGACAAGCTGCGCTTCACCACCGCTGGCAGCCGCTGGCTCGGCTGGATGTCGCCGGATGAACTGCTGCTGATCCTGCCCCATGCAGGGATGCCCGAGGCGCTTTCCGCCCTGGCCGACGCGCTTTCGACCGAGCATGCGCTGGTGCAGGATGTCAGCGACATGCGCTGCGTCTTCGACCTGGCGGGGCAGGCGCCCGAGCAGGTGCTGGCCAAGCTCTGCCCCGTTGATTTCGGGACGCTGCCCGAAGACGCCGTCCGCCGCACCCGCGCCGCTCAGGTGGCCTGCGCCTTGTGGCGGCAGGGGGATGGATGGCGCATCGTCGCCTTCCGCGCGATTACCGACTACCTGAGGCAGGTGCTGGAAGGCGCGGCGGCTCCGGGAACGCAACTGGACCCACGCTGAGGCAACCCTGCAAGGGGCGTCAGCAAGCGAGGACGGCAGAGCGTCAGAAAGCGCCTTCTGACCGGATGACATCCGCTTGCAAGCTGCGGATACCGCCGGCCACCCGAAAGCCCGTGGCCGGCACGAACCCGGTCCCTCGCTGATCGGCTTTGATGCCAAGAAGGCGTTGCCCCCGGTCGCTCGGCCTTCCGCCATGGACGTAGCTTGAGGTTCTTCTTCGCGCCTTCGAGACTTCAAATTGTTCAACCAACCGGCTTCTGACGAAAGCAAAAGGCCCGCCACTTGTGGCGGGCCTTCGTCATGTCGCGTCACTCACATCCGCGAGGCGACGTTTTCCCAGTTCACGAGATTCTCAAGGAAGTTTTCCAGATACTTGGGGCGGGCGTTGCGGAAGTCGATGTAATAGGAATGCTCCCACACGTCGCAGCCCAGAAGCGCCGTCTGGCCCTTGCACAGCGGGTTGACGCCGTTCTCGGTCTTGGTGATCTCAAGCCCGCCCTGGCTGTTGCGGACCAGCCAGACCCAGCCCGAGCCGAACTGCGCCACGCCCTCGGAGGCGAACTTCTTCTTGAAGTCGGCGACCGAGCCGAAAGATTCGGTGATCGCGGATTCAAGGTTGCCGGGCATCTTGCCGGGGTTCGGGCCCATCATCTCCCAGAACTGGGCGTGGTTCCAGTGCTGGCTGGCGTTGTTGAAGATGCCGTTCTGGGCGACCGCGCCTTCCTTGTAGTTGCCCTTGACGATTTCTTCGAGCGAGGCGTTTTCCCACTCGGTTCCCGCGATCAGCTCGTTCAGCTTGTCGACATAAGCCTTGTGGTGCTTGTCATGGTGATATTCCAGCGTCTCCTTGGACATCCCGCCGCTGGCCAGCGCGTCGTGGGAATAAGGCAGATCAGGCAGGGTGAAAGCCATGTTTGCAGTCCTTTCAGGGGTTTGTGCTACACGTCACGGTGTAGTCTCGCTGCCCCGACAACGCCTTGCAAGGGGAAGCGGTTCCGATCAGGACACAGGGGCCGACATCCCGCGCAAGCGTTGGCAAACCGCCCCGGCCATGTGTAGAAGGGCAGCATCGACGACAAAGGGCAGGGAAAGCGGCCGCGCATGGCGAACCAGAACGACCGTTTCATCGACGAGGTGACCGAGGATCTGCGCCGCGACCGGCTGTTCCTGATGCTGCGCCGCTATGGCTGGATCGCGCTTCTGCTGGTCGTGGCGCTGGTCGCGGGCGCCGCATGGCGCGAATATTCCCGGGCCCGCGATACGGCGGCGGCGCAGGACTTCGGCGACGCCATCCTTGCTGCCGGGGCCTCGGGCGATGCGGCCGCCCGTGCGCAGGCGCTGGCCGAGGTTCCGGCCGGCAGCGTCCGCCAGACGGTGCTGCGCGACATCCTGGCCGCCAATGCGCTGGTCGAGGCCGGAAATGTCGCGGAAGCCGCGCAGCGGTTCGACGCGGCGGCGATCAAGGCGGGCGACGACGCGGTTGTCAGGGACCTGGCCGCGCTGAAGTCGGTGATCGCGCAGGGGGCGGGGATGGACCCCGCCACCCGCGACGCCGTGCTGGCGCGGCTTTCGGCCTCCGGAGCGCCGTTCGAACTGATCGCGCTGGAACTCAAGGCTGTGGCGCTGTCGGGCGCGGGGCGCCGGGATGACGCGGTGACGCTGATCCGCCAGATCCAGCAGAAGGACGGGCTGAGCCAGCAGATGCACCAGCGGCTGGCCGAGCATCTGATAACCCTCGGCGTCGATCCCGAACCGGGAACGGACAGCCTGACCGCCCCCGATTCCACGCCCCCGGCCGGGGTGATGCCGGCGGTGGCCGGCTGAACCCTCCATCCCTCGCCTGCGCCGCCACCCGGAGCCCGAGATGACCAGACTGAACGCGCTGCTGCTGCCCCTGACCGCCCTGACCGCCCTGGCAGCCTGCCAGTCGCGCGACACGATCCTGCCCGGCGTCCGGCTTGACCCGCGCGAGATCGCCTCGGCCGAAGGCCCCGCGGTTGACGGACCCGCCGGCGTCAGTTCGACAGCGCTGAACCTGCCCGCGCCGCGTTCGGTCGAATGGACCACCCGGGCGGCGAATCCGGCGCATCTGATCCCGCATTCCGTGCTGGCCGGGACCGGGCTGCAGCCGCTGTGGTCGGCCCCCATCGGCCAGCCCTCGGGGCGGCGTCACCGCATCGGCGCCGATCCGGTTGTGGCAGGCGGGCGCGTCTTCACGCTGGACAGCCGCGTGCAGGTGGCGGCCACGGCGCTGAACGGCGGCACCGCCTGGACCCGCGACCTGACCCCTGCGACCGAGCGGGGCGACAGCGTGTCCGGCGGCGGCATCGCCTATGAGGGGGGGCGCGTCTTCGTGACCACGGCCTATGGCGAGCTTGTGGCGCTGGACGCAGGCTCGGGCGGCATCCTCTGGCGGCAGCGGGTCGAGGCGCCGATCGGCGGCGCGCCCACGGTGCAGAACGGCGTGGTCTATGTGGCAGGCCGAGATTCGACCGGCTGGGCAGTGCGGGCCTCGGACGGCAGGGTGCTGTGGACCGTATCCGGCATCAACGCGCAGTCGGGCGTGACGGGGGTGTCCGCGCCCGCGGTGGATGGCGATCTTGCCGTCTTCCCCTTCGCCTCGGGGCAGTTGCTGGCCGTCGACACCGCCACCGGCGTCGAACGGTGGAGCGCGCAGGTCGCCGGCACCCGCCGCGGCCGCGCCATCGCCTTCATCCGCGACCTGACGGGCGATCCGGTGATCGCGGGCGATGTGGTGCTGGCGGGCTCGTCCTCGGGGCGCATCGCTGCTTTCGACCGCGCGACGGGGCTGCCGCTGTGGAACGAACAGGACGGGGCGAACAGCCCGGTGCTGGTCGCCGGCGGCTCGATCTTCGCGGTCAACGACCAGGCGCAACTGGTGCGGCTGGACGCGGCGACCGGCGGGCGCATCTTCGCGGTGCCGCTGCCCTATTACAGGGCGGAACGGGTGCGGCGGCAGGACGATATCCATGTCCACTACGGCCCGGTGCTGGCGGGGGGCCGGCTGTTCGTCGCCTCATCCGACGGGGTGCTGCGCAGCTTCGACCCCCGCTCGGGCGCGCTGGTCGGGCAGGCGCCGATCCCCGGCGGGGCGGCGACCGCGCCCGTCGTCTCGGGCGGCACGATCTATGTTTCCGGCCGCGACGGCCGCCTGCACGCGTTCCGCTGATGAGCTTCACCCTCGCCATCGTCGGGCGGCCCAATGTCGGCAAGTCCACCCTGTTCAACCGCCTTGTCGGCAAGCGGCTGGCGCTGGTCGATGACCAGCCCGGCGTCACCCGCGACCTGCGCGAGGGCGACGCGCGCTTGGGCGACCTGCGCTTTGTCGTGATCGATTCGGCCGGGCTGGAGATGGTCGAGGACGATTCGCTGCAGGGCCGGATGCGGCGGCTGACCGAACGCGCGGTGGACGAGGCCGACATCTGCCTGTTCGTGATGGACGCGCGCGTGGGCGTGACGGCGGCCGACGAATATTTCGCCGACATCCTGCGGCGGAGGGCGAAGCACGTCATCCTAGCCGCCAACAAGGCCGAAGGGGCGGCGGGTGAGGCTGGCGCGACCGAAGGTTGGTCGCTGGGTCTGGGCGAGCCGCTGCGGATCTCGGCCGAGCATGGCGAGGGGCTGGAGGACCTGTATCGCGCCCTGAAGCCGCTGTCCGAGATCGTCGAATCCGAGCGTCCCGCGCCGATCACGCCCGAAACCGACGTCACCCTGACCGACGAGCAGGCGGAATCGGGCGAGGGGGCCGAGGATTGGCGTCCGAGCGAAACCCGCCCCTTGCAGATTGCGGTGATCGGGCGGCCGAACGCCGGGAAATCGACGCTCATCAACAAGATCATCGGCGAGGACCGGCTGCTGACCGGCCCCGAAGCGGGGATCACCCGCGATTCGATCTCGGTGCGGTCCCAGTTCATGGGCACCCCGGTCCGCATCTTCGACACTGCCGGGATGCGGAAGAAGGCGCGGATCACCGACAAGGTGGAAAAGCTTTCCGTGGCCGACGGGCTGCGGGCCGTGCGCTTTGCCGAGGTGGTGGTGGTCCTGCTGGACGTGGCCATCCCCTTCGAGCAGCAGGATCTGCGCATCGCCGATTTCGCGGAAACCGAAGGGCGGGCGGTCGTGGTCGCGGCGAACAAGTGGGACTTGGAAGAGGATAAGTCGCACAAGCTGAACGAGTTGCGCGAAGCCTTCGAGCGGCTGTTGCCGCAGTTGAAGGGCGCGCCTCTGGTGACGGTTTCGGCCCGGACGGGCAAGGGGCTGGACCGGCTGCACAATGCGGTGCTGAAGGCGCATGAAGTCTGGAACCGCCGCATCGGCACGGCGCGGCTGAACCAGTGGTTGACCGCCATGACCGAGGCGCATCCGCCGCCCGCGCCGGGCGGCCGCCGCATCCGGCTGCGCTACATGACGCAGGTGAAGACTCGGCCGCCGGGCTTTGTCGTCATGGCGACGCATACCGACGAGATCCCGGAAAGCTATCGCCGGTATCTGGTCAACGGGCTGCGGCAGGACTTCGACCTGCCCGGAACGCCGATCCGGCTGACCTTCCGCGACCAAGGGACGAAGAACCCCTACAAGGACAAGTCGAACAAGCGCCAGACCGGGTCGCTGGCGAAGCACAAGGACCGGCAAAAACCCAAAGGGGCGTGAACTTCTCGGCCGGACCGGGACTCTGCCCCGGACCCCGGGATATTTCAATCCGGCCCGAGGAGGGACGTTTGCGTCAGTCGATCCCGGCCATCGTCTGCAGGACGCGGACGAGTTCGGCGGCGATTCGCGGCTCGGTCAGGGCATGGCCCGATGCGGGGATCATCCGCAGCTCGGCCTTTGCCCAGCCTTGCGCGAGTTCCCATGCGCCGATCGGCGGGCAGACCATGTCGTAGCGGCCTTGGACGATCACGGCGGGCAGGTGCTCGATCCGGTGGCGGTCGCGCAGAAGCTGGTTGTCGTCGAGGAAGCAGGCGTTGACGAAATAATGGTTTTCCAGCCGTGCGAAGGTGCGCGCATAGGCCGGGGGCGCGTGCGAGGGCGCGCCGGTGTCGAGGCCCGCCAGCGCGTTTTCCCAGGCAAGCCAGGGCATCGCGTAGCGCGTCTCGACCGAGGCATCGCCGCTGAACAGGCGGCGGTGGTAGGCGGCGATGAGATCGTCCTGTTCGGCAAGGGGAATGGCCCCCTGGAAGCGCGCCCAGAGCTCCGGCCAGAACCGCCCCGCGCCGCCGCCATAGAACCAGTCGAGTTCCGACTGGCGGCCAAGGAAGACCCCGCGCAGCACAAAGGCCGAGACCGCCTCGGGCCGGTGCTGCCCGTAGGCCAGGGCCAGCGTCGCCCCCCAGGAGCCGCCGAAAAGGACGGCGGGGCCGAGGCGGAGCTTTTCGCGGATCGTGTCGATGTCGGACAGCAGATGCGCGGTCGTGTTTCTGATGACGCTCGCATGGGGAACCGAGCGGCCGCAGCCGCGCTGGTCGAACAGCACGACCCGCCAGTGATGGGGGTCGAAGAAGCGGCGCATCATCGGGCTGCAGCCGCCCCCCGGTCCCCCGTGCAGGACGATCACCGGGCGGCCATTTGGGTTGCCGCATTGCTCGACATACAGCCGGTGGCCGTCGCCGCGGTCGATCATGCGCGCGTCGAAGGGCTCGATCGGGGGGTAGAGCCGGCCATGCGAGGGTGACGCGGCGTTTCGGTCTGCCATACGGTCCATGGCTGAGATATATACCGCTCGCCGGGCCAAGGCCAATCGGCACCAGACGGAGAAGCGAGATGACCGGACAGAGCAGCATCGATGCGGGCGAGGTCGCCAAGTTCCAGGCGATGGCGGCCGAGTGGTGGGACCCCGCCGGCAAGTTCAAGCCCCTGCACATGCTGAACCCGCTGCGGCTGGACTATATCGCCGGCCAGATCACCGCCGAGTTCGGGCGCGACCGGAAAGCTCGCCGGCCCTTCGAGGGGCTGCGGCTGCTGGATATCGGCTGCGGCGGCGGGCTGGTGGCGGAACCCATGGCGCGGCTGGGGGCCGAGGTCACGGGCGCCGATGCCGCGGCCGAGAACATCGAGGTCGCCCGCGTTCATGCCGCGCAGTCGGACCTTGCCATCGACTATCGCGCGACCACGGCCGAGGCGATCCTGGCCGAAGGCGCCCGCTTCGACGTGGTGCTGGCGCTTGAGATCGTCGAGCATGTCGCCGACCCGCAGGAGTTCATCACCACCTGCGCGCGTCTGCTGCGGCCGGGCGGGCTGCTGGTCGCATCGACCCTCAACCGCACGCCGCAAAGCTTTGCCGCGGCCATTGTCGGGGCCGAGTGGATCATGCGATGGCTGCCGCGCGGGACGCATGAATGGTCGCGCTTCATCCGCCCGACCGAGCTTGGGGCCATGTTCGACGCGGCAGGCGTGCGGGTGGTGGACCGCAGCGGGATGGTCTTCAACCCGCTGGGCTGGTCATGGTCGCTGTCCAAGCGCGACCTGTCGGTGAATTACCTGATGACCGGGGTCAGGCAGTAGGGCCTACGCCTCCTCCTCAAGACGTTCGCGCAGCCGACGCAGGACGGGCAGGGCGCGGCGGACCTCGGCGGGGCCGATGTCGCGGACGATCTCGGTCAGGTGCGGCAGGAAGGCCGCCAGCGCCGCATCCCGCGCCGCCCGGCCCGACGGGCTGATCCCCACCCATTTGCGCCGCGCGTCGTTCCAGTCAGGACGGACATGGACGTGGCCGGCCCATTCCAGCCGGCCGACGGTGTTGGTCATGGCGCTGCGGTTGACGTGGAAGGCATCGGCCAGTTGGGCCGGCGTGCGTTCCTCGTTCAGATGGGCGAGCAGGTTCAGCACCGAGAAATGCGACAGTTGCATCCCGCGGGGCAGGGCGCGGGTGACAAGCGCGCGGGCCATCTGCTCGCTGACGATGACCTCGGCGAAAAGGCTCGCGGCCAGCGCGGCGGCAGATTCGGAATCGTCGCTCATGGTCCCCAGACAAGCGGGTCGTGGCGCCATGCGGGGATGCGCGCCCGCGCGTCGTCCACCTGCGCCATGTCCAGATCGGCCAGCGTGACGCCGGGCTCGGTGCCTGCGTCCGCCAGCACCTCGCCCCAGGGCGCAACGGCCAGCGAGCGGCCATAGCTTTCGCGCGGCTTCCGGTCGGGGCTGTGGGGGGCGGGATGGGTGCCCGTCTGGGCCGCGGCCAGCACGAAGCAGCCCGTCTCGATGGCGCGGGCGCGCAAAAGGACGTGCCAATGCGCCTCGCCCGTCCGGGGATGGAAAGCCGCGGGCACCGTCAGGATCTTTGCCCCCGCCCGTGCGAGGCGACGATACAGCCCCGGAAAGCGCAGGTCATAGCAGATCGTCAGCCCCATCGGACAGGGGCCTTGCGCCACCACCGCGCGGTCGCCGGGCCGGAACGAGGCGCTTTCGCAGAAGCTCTCGCCCGCGCCGATATTGACGTCGAACATGTGAATCTTGTCATAGCGCGCGGCGATCCCGCCATCCGGCGCGATCAGGAAGCTGCGGTTGGCGAAGCGTTCCTCGGCCGGGTCGTCATGGCGCAGCGACAGCGAGCCGACGGACAGCCAGACCCCCAGTTCAAGCGCGGCGGTGCGCAGGGCGGCGAGTGTCGGGTCCCCGGCCTCGGGCAGCAGGACCGCGCGCTGGCGGTCGCGGTCGGGGGTGATGATGTTGGTGGCCTCGGGTGTCAGCAGCAGCGTCGCGCCGCCCGCTGCCGCCTGACGCAGGAGATCCAGCGTGACGGGCAGGTTCGCCGCCGGGTCATCGCCGGTGTTCAGCTGGATCAGGGCCGCGCGCATGCCCTTACAGCCCCAGTAGCGGGTCCAGCTTGCCCTGCCGGTCCAGCGCATGGATGTCGTCCGAGCCGCCGACATGGGCGCCGTCGATGAAGATCTGCGGCACCGTGCGGCGGCCGTTCGCGCGCTGGGTCATCTCGGCCCGGCGTTCCGGGTCGCCGCTCACGTCGATCAGGTCATAGGCCACACCCTTTTTCTGCAGAAGCCCGCGGGCGGCATGGCAGTAAGGGCAGCTCTGGGTGGCGTAGATTTCGACGCGGGCGGTCATGGGAAACTCCTGTGAGGCGCTTGTGAATCTAGGGGCGAAACCCGCGGGCTGCCAGAGCCGCCCCGAGCCTGTGCCGGATGGGAACGCAACCGCCCCGCGCATGTTCCCGGCTGTCATGCCGGCGTCGCACTTGCTTGTCAGGCAGGGCGGCGGACCCTATATGCCGGGTTTCCCCTTTCCCGCCCGAGGCTTCGATGACCGGACCGAAGACCCCCTTCTACCTGATCGACCGCGCGAAGCTTCAGGCGAACATGGACCGGATGGTGCGGCTGCGCGAACGCTCGGGCGCAAAGACGCTGCTGGCGCTGAAATGCTTTGCGACCTGGGGCGTCTTCGACCAGATGTCGCAATACATGGACGGCACCACCTCGTCCTCGCTGAACGAGCTGCGGCTGGGGCGCGAGAAGTTCGGGGGGGAAACGCATGCCTATTCCGTCGCCTGGGCCGATCACGAGATCGACGAGGCGGTGGGTTATGCCGACAAGATCATCTTCAACAGCCTCGGCCAGCTTGACCGCTTTGCCGACCGCGCAAGCGGGATCGCCCGCGGGCTGCGGCTGAACCCGCGGTTCTCGACCAGCGGATTCGACCTTGCCGACCCGGCGCGGAAGTTCTCGCGTCTGGGCGAATGGGACATGGCGCGGCTGGAACAGGCGCTCGACCGCATCAGCGGCGTGATGATCCATTACAACTGCGAGAACCGGGACTTCGACCTGTTCGCGGGCCAGCTTGACCGCATCGAATCCGAGTTCGGCGGGTTCCTGGAAAAGCTGGAATGGGTGTCCTTGGGCGGCGGCATCCATTTCACCGGCGCGGACTATCCGCTGGATGCGCTGGCCGACCGGCTCAAGGCGTTTTCCGACCGCTTCGGGGTGCAGGTCTACCTGGAACCGGGCGAGGCCAGCATCACCGGCACCACGACACTGGAACTCACGGTGCTGGACATCCTGAACAACGGCAAGGAAGTCGCCATCGTGGACAGCTCGATCGAGGCGCATATGCTCGACCTGCTGATCTACCGAGAGAATGCCAAGCTGCCGCAGGATGGCGACCACGGATACCAGATCGCGGGCAAGTCCTGCCTTGCGGGCGACATCTTCGGCGATGCGCGTTTCCCGCAGCCGCTGAAGGTCGGGGACCGCATCAGCGTCGAGGACGCGGCGGGCTATACCATGGTCAAGAAGAACTGGTTCAACGGCGTGGCCATGCCCGCCATCTGCATCCGCGAGCTTGACGGTCGCATCACGACCGTGCGCAGCTTCGGCTATGACGATTTCCGGGACTCGCTGTCCTGATTTTCCTGAAAGGAGACCGCTGCGGTGGCCAAACCCAACGTCCTCATCATCGGTGCCGGCGGCGTCGCCCAGGTCTCGGCCCACAAGGTCGCGCAATGGGCCGACGAGTTCGGCGACATCCACATGGCGAACCGGACCCAAGGCCGGGCCGACGCCATCGTCGAGGGGATCAGGGCGAAAGGCCATGCCAGTGGGCGCACGATCACGACCCATGCGCTGGACGGGATGGACAGCGCGGCGGTGGCCGATCTGATCCGCAAGACGGATGCGAAGGTCGTCATCAACGTCGGCTCGCCCTTCATCAACATGACGGTGCTGCAGGGCTGCATCGACACGGGCGCGGCCTATATCGACACCGCGATCCACGAGGACCCGGCGAAGATCTGCGAAGTGCCGCCTTGGTACGGCAACTACGAATGGAAGCGGCGCGAGGACTGCGAGAAGGCGGGCGTGACCGCCATCCTCGGCGCGGGCTTCGATCCGGGCGTCGTCAACGCCTATGCCCGGCTGGCCGAGGACGAGTATTTCGACACCATCGAGTCCATCGACATCGTGGACATCAATGCCGGCACCCACGGCCGCTATTTCGCCACCAACTTCGACCCCGAGATCAACTTCCGCGAGTTCACCGGCACGGTCTATTCCTGGCAGGGGGGCGAATGGCGCGAGAACAAGATGTTCGAGGTCGGCCGCGAATGGGACCTGCCCGTCGTCGGCAAGCGCACCGCCTATCTTTCGGGCCATGACGAGGTGCATTCGCTGCCCGCCCGCTACCCGGACGCGGATGTGCGCTTCTGGATGGGCTTCGGCGAGCATTACATCAACGTCTTCACCGTGCTGAAGAACATCGGCCTGCTGTCCGAGCAGCCGGTGACGACTGCCGAAGGGCTGGAGGTCGTGCCGCTCAAGGTCGTCAAGGCGGTGCTGCCCGACCCCGCGACCCTTGCGCCCGACTATACCGGCAAGACCTGCATCGGCGACCTCGTGAAGGGCACGCGCGACGGCCAGCCGGGCGAGGTCTTCATCTACAACGTGGCCGACCACAAGGAAGCCTATGAGGAGGTCGGGTCGCAGGGCATCAGCTACACCGCCGGCGTCCCCCCGGTCGCCGCCGCGATCCTGATCGCGCGGGGCGAATGGGACGTGAAGCGCATGGTCAACGTCGAGGACCTGCCCGCGCGTTCCTTCCTTGAACTGCTGGGCGAGATGGGCCTGCCCACCCGCGTCATCGATGCAGACGGCGACCGCCCGATCTGAGGCGGTAGCCTGAGCCTTGGGAAAGGACCGGCCCCGACGAGGGTCGGTCCTTTTCATTTCCGGGGAAAGCCGGCGGGAAAACCGATCCCCGCCAGCAGGGCCTGCGGTCCATATCCTCACGCCAAGCTGCGGCGGCCGGCGCGGAATGGGTCTTTCCGCGGTCCCCGAAGGCCCGAGATCACGCCCCCGCAAGGCGCAGGCTGCCTTCGTCAGACCCTGCCTTTTCCCCTGTTCTTTCCGGCAAGCTGTGGGAACGAAACGGATTCCTTGCCGTTCCACGGGTCCGGGCCTGTCTTGGCCAAGGATTTCCTCTGGAAGGGCGGCAATGGCGCAGACACCCCCGCAACGGCACATGTTCCCCCGCCGGAAGGCCGAGCCGAAGGGACCCTTGCCGGTGGCGAACTGGGCGGTCACCGGCATCTTCATCATCCTCGCCTTCCAGATGCTGGCGACGGCGCGGGCCTTCCTGATGCCCGTTTGCCTGGGCGTGCTGCTGTTCTTCGTCTTCGTGCCCTTCCGGCGCTGGATGGACCGGCGCGGGATCAGGCCCGGCGTCACCGCCGGCATCGTGGTGCTGGGCATCCTCGCGACCATCGGCACGCTCGGCTTCTTCATCTCGGGTCCTGCCGGCGCGCTGATCGAGGAAGCGCCCGGCATCAGCCGGCAGCTTCAGGAACGCTATGAAACCTTCCGCGAGAACTTCCGCGGCATCGAGCGCGCCGCCGAAAACCTTTCAGGCAACAGCGCCGCCGTGGTGGCGGTGCCGCCCGGGGCGCCGGGCACCGTCGCCACGGTCGAGCTTCCCGCGACACCGCCCGGTCCCGCCGCCGCGCTGCCCAATGTGGCCAGGGACGGCACCATCGGCCAGCCCCTCGGCCAGCCGCCGTCCCAGACCATCCCTACGGGGCTGGACGTGGTGGCGCAGGATTCGGGCACCATCGTCGCCTCCTCGACGGTCACCGATGGCGAGGCCCCCACCAACGAATTGCGGGTCGAGGTCGCCGCCCCCTCCACCGGCACATCGATCACCCAGATTATCTTCGATCTCGGCCCCGCCATCGTCAGCCAGACCGTCTTCACCCTGATCTTCCTGTTCTTCCTGCTGGCCTCGGGCGACCTGCTGTATCTGCGGATCGTGCAAAGCTTTGACACCTTGTCGGAAAAGCGCGCGTCCTATGACGCGCTGCGCCAGATCGAGGCGAGCTTGGGGTCCTATCTGGGCGCGATCACGCTGATCAACGTGGGACTCGGTATTGCCTCGGGACTGGCGATGTGGGCCTGGGGGATGCCCTCGCCCTTGCTGTGGGGGATCGCCGCGGCGGTGCTGAACTACATCCCCTATATCGGCGCGGCGCTGGGCTATGTCGGGTCGGCACTGGTGGCGCTGGTGGTCTTCGACGACGGCTGGACCGCGGTCCTGGTCGGGCTGACCTATTTCGGCCTGACCGCCTTCGAGGGGCAGTTCATCACGCCCTATTTCGTCTCGTGGCGGCTGCAACTGAATCCGGTCGTGGTGTTCCTGACCGTCGCGCTCTGGGCCTGGCTGTGGTCGGTGCTGGGCATGGTGGTCGCGGTGCCGGTGCTGGTGGTCATGCGGGTGCTGTCCGATCACGTCCCGGCGCTGGAAAAGTTCGGCAACTTCCTGGCTGGCGAGCCGCCCCCGGCGCTGGAGGAGGAGAAGGAAGGGCCATGATGAGCCAAACCCGACGCGGGCCTTGCAATGCGGCCCGCCTTCGGCTATATGAGCATCACAGCGGCGCGGGGGTCCAAACCTCGCCCACCGGATGCTTGCACGGGCCGCCCAGACGGCCCGTTTTTATTTTCAGGATCGGACAATGACCGACCTCATCGCCAAGACCGCCATCGACCGGCGCCTGGCCGAGATCATCCAGCCGGTGATCGAGGGCATGGGCTACGAACTGGTGCGCGTCCGCTTGCAGGGGGGCAAGACCGCCACGCTGCAGATCATGGCCGACCGCCCGGAAGGGGGGATCAACGTCGAGGACTGCGCCCAGATATCGACCGCCGTCAGCGCCACGCTGGACGTCGAGGACCCGCTGGAGGACGCCTATCACCTCGAGGTCTCCAGCCCCGGCATCGACCGGCCGCTGACGCGGCTCAAGGACTTCGCGACCTTCGAGGGCTATGATGCCCGGCTGGAAACCAACCAGCCCATCGACGGCCGCAAGCGCTTCAAGGGCGTGCTGGCCGGGGTGGAAGGCGACGAGGTGCTGCTGAACATCGAGGAGCAGGGCCAGACCCACACCATCGGCCTGAACTTCGATCTTCTGGCCGAGGCCAAGCTGCTGCTGACCGACGAACTGATCGCGTTGATGCTGAAGCAGCGGAAAGAGGCGGGCACGCTGCCCCCCGGTGCCGAGGCTGGCGCGGGCATCGGCGACGGACAGGCGATCGACCCCGAGGATTCGGGCTTCGACGAGATTGAATTGGACGAGGGGCCGGACCCCGAAACCGAACAAGGCGGCCCTGCCGCGACCAAGGAGTGATTGATGGCCATCACCTCTGCCAACCAGCTTGAACTGCTGCAGACCGCCGAGGCGGTCGCACGGGAAAAGATGATCGACCCCGGCCTCGTCATCGAAGCGATGGAGGACAGCCTCGCCCGCGCGGCCAAGTCGCGTTACGGCGCGGAAATGGACATCCGCGTCAGCATCGACCGCAAGACCGGCAACGCGGGCTTCACCCGCGTCCGGACCGTCGTCGAGGACGAGGAGGTCGAAAACTACCAGGCGCAGCTTTCGGTCGCTGACGCCAAGCCCTATTTCGAGCCGACGAGGGGCCAGTCCCGCTGGTTGCGCGACGGCGCCCCGCTGACGGATTTCGCCGGCGGCCCGCAGGTCGGCGACGTGTTCGAGGAGCAGGTGCCCCCGGTGGAACTCGGCCGCATCGCCGCGCAATCGGCCAAGCAGGTGATCCTGCAGCGCGTCCGCGAGGCCGAGCGCGATCGGCAATACGAGGAATTCAAGGACCGCGCCGGCACCATCATCAACGGCGTCGTCAAGCGGGAAGAATACGGCAATATCATCGTGGACGTGGGCCGGGGCGAGGCGATCCTGCGCCGCAACGAAAAGATCGGCCGCGAAAGCTATCGCCCGAACGACCGCATCCGCGCCTATGTCAAGGACGTGCGCCGCGAGGCGCGGGGTCCGCAGATCTTCCTGTCGCGCACCGATCCGCAGTTCATGGCCGAGTTGTTCAAGATGGAAGTGCCGGAAATTTACGACGGCGTCATCGAGATCAAGGCCGTGGCCCGCGATCCCGGTTCCCGCGCGAAGATTGCGGTCATCTCCTATGACAACTCGATCGACCCGGTCGGCGCCTGCGTCGGCATGCGCGGCAGCCGTGTGCAGGCCGTTGTCGGTGAGCTTCAGGGCGAAAAGATCGACATCATCCCGTGGTCGCAGGATCAGGCGACGTTCCTCGTGAACGCGCTGCAACCGGCCGAGGTCGCCAAGGTCGTCGTGGACGAGGACGGCGGCAACCGCATCGAGGTCGTGGTCCCCGAGGAACAGCTTTCGCTGGCAATCGGCCGGCGCGGGCAGAACGTGCGGCTGGCCAGCCAGTTGACCGGTCTCGACATCGACATCCTTACCGAAGAGGAGGAGTCGAAGCGCCGCCAGGCCGAGTTCAACAGCCGCACCCAGTTGTTTATGGATGCGCTGGACCTGGACGAGTTCTTCGCCCAGCTTCTGGTGGCCGAGGGCTTCACCAACCTGGAAGAAGTCGCCTACGTCGAGCTCGACGAGCTTCTGTCCATCGACGGCGTGGACGAGGGAACGGCCGCGGAACTTCAGGCCCGCGCCCGCGACCACCTGGAAGCCGCCAGCCGCGCGGCCCTGGAAAAAGCGCGCGAGCTTGGCGCCGAGGACAGCCTGATCGCCTTCGAGGGCCTGACCTCCCAGATGGTCGAGGCGCTGGCCAAGGACGGCGTCAAGACGCTGGAAGACTTCGCCACCTGCGCCGACTGGGAACTCGCCGGAGGCTGGACCACGCAGGACGGCCAGCGCGTCAAGGACGACGGGCTGCTGGAACCCTTCGGCATCTCGCTGGAACAGGCCCAGGACATGGTGATGACCGCCCGCGTCATGCTGGGCTGGGTGGACCCCGACGAACTGCACCCCGTGGCCGACGAGCCCGCAACCGAGGAGGCCGGGGTGTAACGCCCCGGGATGCCGCTTGACGCGCGGGGGTCGTGAAAAGGACCGCGAGGCACCGCCGGAACGGCGCTGCCTCGTCACGGGCGAGGTTCAGCCCAAGGCCGGGCTGATCCGATTCGTCGCGGGGCCGGACGGCATGGTGGTGCCCGATCTTGCCGAGAAACTGCCGGGCCGGGGCTTCTGGGTCGCGGCAGACAGATCCGCATTGCAAAAAGCTGCCGACAAGGGGCTGTTTTCCCGCGGTGCGAAGGCCCATGTAAGAGCAGAGCCGGATCTCGTGGACGGGATCGAGGCGGCGCTGGCGCGTCGGGTGGTCGAGCTGATCTCGCTTTCCCGCAAGGCCGGCGATGCCGTGGCGGGATTCGAGAAGGTCAAGGGCTGGCTGGCCGACGGCAAGGCCAAGGTGCTGTTCCAAGCCAGCGACGGTTCGGACCGTGGCAAGGGCAAGCTGTGGACCCCGACCGGCGGACGCTGGTTCGGGTGCCTTACGGCGTCGGAATTGGGTTTGGCTTTCGGGCGCGATCATGTCATACACAGCGCGCTCGCGCGTGGAGGCCTGACCGACAAGGTTATCAGGGACGCCAGCAGACTGAACGGTCTGCGCGGGCAAATCGGCAATTCGGTTGCCGGGAAGGATTCGAGAGCGGATGAGCGATAGAGACGGAAAGAAGCCCCTGGGTCTGGGCGGCGGCACGGGCGGGCGTTCGGGCCAGGTGAAGCAGAGCTTCAGCCACGGGCGCACGCATAACGTGGTGGTCGAGACCAAGCGCAAGCGCGTCGTGACGCCCAAGCCGGCGACGGGGCCGAATCCCTTGCTGCGGCCGAACTCGCCTGCCTCGGTGGCCTCGGACCCGTCCAAGCGCCCGGCCGGGATTACCGAAGCCGAAATGGAGCGTCGCCTCAAGGCCCTTGCCGCCGCCAAGGCGCGCGAGGCCGAGGACAACGCGCGCCGCGCGGCCGAGGAAAAGGCGCGCGAGGAAGAGCGCGAGCGCCGCCGCGCCGAGATCGAGGCGAAGGAGCGCGAGGAGCGCGAGCGCGAGGAAGCCCTCAAGGCCAAGGCCGAGGAGGACGCCCGCAAGCTGCGCGAAGCCGAGCTGCGTGCCCAGAAGAAGGCCGAGGTCACGGCCAAGCCCGCCGACCGCGCCGCGACCCCCGACCGTGCCGCGGCCGAAGCCGCTGCTGCCCGGGCCGAGAAGCCCGGCGTGGCGACGGGCCCGCGCCGCACCGACCGCGACCGCCGCGATACCAGCGGCGACAGTGACGCCAAGGCCAAGGCCAAGGCCGAGGAAAACCGCCGCACCGGCCGGCTGTCCCTGACCCAGGCGCTTGCCGGGGGCGAGGGCGGGCGCGTCCGCAGCCTTGCCGCGATGAAGCGCAAGCAGGAAAAGGCCCGCGCCAAGGCGATGGGCCAGTCGCAGCGCGCCGAAAAGCAGTTCCGCGACGTGCAACTGCCGGAAACCATTGTTGTCAGTGAGCTTGCGAACCGGATGACCGAGCGTGTCGGCGACATCATCAAGTCGCTGATGAAAATGGGCATGATGGTCACGGCCAACCAGACCATCGACGCAGATACCGCCGAGCTTGTGATCGAGGAATTCGGCCACAAGGCCGTCCGCGTCTCTGACGCCGACGTGGAACAGGTCATCCACACCGTCGAGGACAAGCCCGAGGACCTGCAGCCCCGCGCCCCGATCGTCACGATCATGGGCCATGTGGACCACGGCAAGACCTCGCTGCTGGACCGCATCCGCCAGGCCAATGTCGTCTCGGGCGAAGCCGGCGGCATCACCCAGCATATCGGCGCCTATCAGGTGACGACCGAATCGGGTGCGCTGCTGACCTTCCTGGACACCCCCGGCCACGCGGCCTTCACCTCGATGCGCGCGCGCGGTGCGAACGTCACCGATATCGTCGTGCTGGTGGTGGCGGCGGATGACGCCGTGATGCCGCAAACGGTCGAGGCCATCAACCACGCCAAGGCGGCGGGTGTGCCGATGATCGTGGCGATCAACAAGATCGACAAGCCCAGCGCCAATCCGCAGAAGGTCCGCACGGACCTGCTGCAGCACGAGATCGTGGTCGAAGCGATGTCGGGCGAGGTGCAGGACGTCGAGGTCTCTGCCCATACCGGTGAAGGCATCGACGAGCTGCTGGAAGCCATTGCACTGCAGGCCGAGATCCTGGAACTGCAGGCCAACCCCGAACGCGCTGCGCTTGGCGCGGTTATCGAGGCCAAGCTGGACGTGGGCCGCGGCCCCGTCGCCACGGTTCTGGTCCAGAACGGCACCCTGAAGCAGGGCGACATCTTCGTCGTCGGCGAACAGTGGGGCAAGGTTCGCGCGCTCATCAACGACAAGGGCGAGCGCGTCAGCGAGGCTGGTCCCTCGGCCCCGGTCGAGGTGCTGGGCCTGAACGGCACGCCCGAGGCGGGCGACGTGCTGAACGTGGTGGAAACCGAGGCGCAGGCCCGCGAGATCGCGGACTACCGCAGCGAGGCCGCCAAGGACAAGCGTGCCGCCGCCGGTGCCGCGACCACGCTGCAGGAACTGATGGCAAAGGCCAAGGCTGATGAAAGCGTGGCCGAACTGCCGGTGGTGGTGAAGGCCGACGTGCAAGGCTCTGCCGAAGCCATCGTCCAGGCGCTGGAAAAGGTCGGCAACGAAGAGGTCCGCGTCCGCGTGTTGCATTACGGCGTGGGTGCGATCACCGAATCTGACATCGGTCTTGCCGAGGCGTCCAGCGCGCCGGTCATCGGCTTCAACGTCCGGGCGAATGCCCCGGCGCGGAATGCCGCGAACCAGAAGGGCGTCGAGATCCGGTATTACTCGATCATCTACGACCTGATCGACGACATCAAGGCGGCGGCCTCGGGCCTGCTGTCGGCCGAAGTGCGCGAGAACTTCATCGGCTACGCCGAGATCAAGGAAGTCTTCCGCGTCACCGGCGTCGGCAACGTTGCTGGCTGCCTTGTCACCGAAGGCGTGGCGCGTCGTTCCGCAGGCGTGCGCCTGCTGCGCGACAACGTGGTGATCCACGAAGGCACGCTGAAGACGCTCAAGCGCTTCAAGGACGAGGTCAAGGAAGTGCAGTCCGGTCAGGAATGCGGCATGGCGTTTGAAAACTACGACGACATCCGCAAGGGCGACATCATCGAGATCTTCGAACGCGAGGAAGTCGAGCGGAAGCTCTGAGCCCCGGAAAGCAGAACAGGCGGCGCGTTCCACCCACGGAACGCGCCGTTTTTCTTTGCCGCATGGGGAAAGACGAAGAAGCCGGAAGTGCTGATGTGGAGGCAGCAACCGAATCCGCCAGCATGGCGGACGGCTTGGCGGTGGTCTGCTGAAGAAATCGAGAAAATGGGTGTCCGTTCAGGGCGTCACGGCGCAGACCCGAAGACGCGTCTGATTGGGGCGCGCGGGCCAAGGGAAGTGATCCTCGGGATCAGCCTCCAGCCAGCACCTCGGCAAGCAACCCCGATGTGAAGAAAAGCGCCCTGTCCTGAAGAAAGCCCCATCCCGCGCATGTCCGGCGAAAGCATCGCCGGACATGCGCGGGATCATGGACGAGGCCGCCGGGCAAGCGGCCCCGTCATCTTTCTGCCGACCCGCTGTGCTGGCTGCCTGCCATTTCAGCGCTGGACCGGTTTTCCGACATAGGTCTGCTCGCCCACGCGAACGGCGATCTGGCCATTGCCCATGTCGCGTTCGAACATGCCTTGGACAGAGATGCAGCTACCCACGGTGATTGTGCGAATCATCCTTCAATCCTCCCGAACTTTCCGACCCCTGATGGGAACATGGCCCATATTGTCGCCAAACCGTTGATGAAAGGTTAGCGATAACTAGGCGGCGCAGCGGAAAGCCGGAAGAATGACGCAACGGCGCCACATGCGCCTGCGACGAAATGCGCAGGTCACAGCCAGTCGCGCAGGATCGGCACCAGTGGCACGTCAGCCGGCGGCATGGGATAGCGCGCAAGATCGGCGGCCCGCACCCAAGCCAGTTCCTGCCCTTCACGCGGCTGGGGCGTGCCCTGCCAGCGGCGGCAGGCATAAAGCGGCATCAGCAGGTGGAAGCTGTCATAGGCGTGACTGGCGAAGGTCAGCGGCGCGAGGCAGGAGTTCCAGGTCTCGATGCCCAGTTCCTCGTCAAGCTCGCGGATCAGGGCGGCTTCGGGGGTTTCTCCGGGATCGACCTTGCCGCCCGGAAACTCCCACAAGCCCGCCATGGGTTTGCCCTCCGGCCGCCGCGCCAGCAGCACCCGACCGTCCGCGTCGATTAGCGCGACCGCCGCGACCAGAACCATGCGGAAGCCTTCGTCCATCTTCTTCGTCCAAATATCCCGCGGGGGTTCGGGGGCGCGAAGCCCCCGGCTTCCCTTACGACCGGTAATCGGCGTTGATGTCGATGTAGCGATGCGTCAGGTCGCAGGTCCAGACCGTGCGCTTGCCGCGGCCCAGGCCCAGATCGACGCCGATCACCAGATCGTCCTGCTTCATGTAGGCGCTTACGGCGGCCTCGTCATAGCCGGGCGCCCGCCAGCCGTTCTCGGCCAGTACCATGTCGCCTAAGCGGATCGACAGCCGGTCGCGGTCGGCCTGCGCCCCGGATTTGCCGACTGCGGCGACGACCCGGCCCCAGTTGGCGTCCTCGCCCGCGATGGCGGTCTTGACCAGCGGGCTGTTGGCGATGGCCATGGCGACCTTGTGGGCGTCGGCATCGTTCGCCGCGCCCGTCACCTGCACCTCGACGAACTTGGTCGCGCCCTCGCCGTCGCGGACCACCTGCTGGGCAAGGTCGCGCATGACGCCACCCAGCGCATCCGTGAAGGCGCGGGCGGGCTTGCTGCGCAGGTCGGTGATTGCGGGGGCGTCAGACCGCCCGGTGGCCGCCAGGATCAGCGCGTCCGAGGTCGAGGTGTCGCTGTCCACCGTGATCGCGTTGAAGGTCTCGTCCATCTGCGAGGACAGGATACGCTGCAGAAGCTTCGCCTCGATCTTCGCGTCGGTGAAGAGATAGACCAGCATCGTCGCCATGTCGGGGGCAATCATGCCCGAGCCCTTGGCGATCCCGGCGATGCGGATGGTGCCGCCGTCCACCTCGATCTCGGCGCCCGCGCCCTTGGGGAAGGTGTCGGTCGTCATGATCGCGCGGGCGGCCCCGGCAATCCCGCCTTCGTCCAGATCGGCCGCAAGCTGGTCCACGATGGCGGTGATCCTCTGCGTGGGCAGCGGTTCCCCGATCACCCCGGTCGAGGAGGAGAAGACCCGCCGCGCCGGCACGCCCAGGGCGCGGGCCACCGCATCCGTGACCGCATCGACCGCGCGCTGGCCCTCGGCCCCGGTGAAGGCATTGGCGTTGCCCGAGTTCACCACGATGGCCGCGCCCTGGTCGGTATCCTGGCTGCCCGACAGCTTGTCCTGGCAGTCCAGCACGCAGGCCGCGCGGGTGGATGACCGGGTGAAGGCCCCGGCGATGGCGGTTCCCGGCGGCAGCTTCACCAGCGTCACGTCGGTGCGGCCCTGATACTTGATCCCCGCCGCGCCCGAGGCGAACTCGACGCCCGCGATCACCGGCAGGTCGGGGAAGTGTTTGGGCGCCAGCGGCGAGACGAGCACCGGCTTGGCGGATTTCCCCGCCTTCTTCCCCACGGCCTTGTCCTTGGTCTTGGCCTTTCCGGCCTTCTTCCCGGACTTCGCATCGCTCTTGTCCTTGGCCATGATCAGTTGTCCAGCAGTTCGCTGCGGCTCAGCAGCGTCGGATCGAGGCCCGGAGTCTTCTCGATCGTCGCGGCATCGACGCGGGCCTGCACCTCGGCCTCGACCTTCTGGCGGCGGACCTCGTTGGCAAGCTGGTCGCGGACGGCTTCGAACTCGGGCGGGGTCTGAGTGCGCGAATCGTTCAGCCTGATGACGTGCCAGCCGAACTGCGACTGCACCGGGGCAGAGATGGCGCCCTTTTCAAGCGCCACCACCGCGTCGGCGAAGGGCTTGACCATCATGTCGGCCGTGAACCAGCCGAGATCGCCCTTGTTCCCGCTGCTGTTGTCGGTGGACCGTTCCTCGGCGAGCGTCCCGAAATCGGCGCCATTCGCCAGCTCGTCGGCGATGGCCCTGGCCTCCTCCTCGGTCGCGACAAGGATATGGGCGGCGCTGTATTCGGTCCTGGGCTCGGTCTGGGTGCCGAAGGCCGCGTCATAGGCGGCGCGCAGTTCCTCTTCGCTCGGCTCGGGGGCGGCGACCTTTTCCAGCGTGGCGGCATACTGGTAGCCGCGGCGCTCGTTTTCCAGCACGGCCTTGTCGCGCGGGCTGGGCGACTGCGCGGCGACCTGGGCCACGGCGGCCTGCCGGATCATCTGATCCAGCATCAGGTCCCACAGCGCCGCGTCGGGCAGGCCCTCGACTGCAGAGGAATGCAGGCTTTCGCGCATCGCGATCATCTGGCCCAGCGTGATCGCCTCGCCGTTCACGGTTGCGACAACGGTATCGGCGCGGGGGGCGCCCGTGGCCTCGGCCGTTGCGGGGGGCGTTTCGGCAGGCGCCTGCGCCAGCGCGGGCGCGGCCATCAGGGCTGCGGCCATCAGGGCCGGAAGCGATTTCAGCATGGCAGGGGCATCCTTCACGAGATGGATCGCCTTGCGGCTTGGCCAGCCGGGGCGTCGGCGTTGACAGTGGGGCGGGCGGGGCCTACATCCGGCGCAACCGAAAATGCGCGCCCGCCGCCGATTTTCCGGCCTTCTGATAGGGCAAGGCCGTCGGTCGGGGCAAGTGGGGTCACGCCCGCCGCGCCAAACCTGACAGGACACCATGCTCGGCATCGGAAATCTGGCCAAGTCGATCTTCGGCTCTCCCAACGACCGCAAGGTGAAATCGGTCCGGCCGCTCGTCCAGCAGATCAACGCGCTGGAACCGCAGTTCCAGGCGATGTCGGACGCCGACCTGATCGGCAAGACGCGCGAGCTTCAGGGACGCGCCCAGTCCGGCGAAAGCCTTGACCGGCTGCTGCCCGAAGCCTTCGCCAACTGCCGCGAGGCCGCGCGCCGGGCCCTTGGCCTGCGCGCCTTCGACACCCAGTTGATGGGCGGCATCTTCCTGCACGGGGGCAATATCGCCGAAATGAAGACGGGCGAGGGCAAGACCCTTGTCGCCACCTTCCCCGCCTATCTGAACGCGCTGGCGGGCAGGGGCGTCCATATCGTCACCGTCAACGACTACCTCGCCAAGCGCGACGCCGAATGGATGGGCAAGGTCTTCACCGCGCTGGGGATGAAGACGGGGGTGGTCTATCCCTTCCAGCAGGACGCGGAAAAGCGCGATGCCTATCGCGCCGACGTGACCTACGCCACGAACAACGAACTCGGCTTCGACTACCTGCGCGACAACATGAAGGGCTCGATCGAGGAAATGAGCCAGCGCGGCCATTTCTTCGCCATCGTGGACGAGGTGGACTCGATCCTCATCGACGAGGCGCGGACGCCGCTGATCATCTCGGGGCCTTCGCAGGACCGCAGCGAGCTTTACCGGACCCTGGACCAGTTCGTCCCGGAACTGACTGCGGATCACTATACCATCGACGAGAAGACCCGGAACGCCACCTTCACCGAGGATGGCAACGAGTTCCTGGAAAAGCGGCTGCAAGAGGCGGGCGTCCTGCCGCCGAACCAGACGCTGTATGATCCCGAATCGACCACCGTGGTCCATCACGCGAACCAGGCGCTGCGGGCGCACAAGCTGTTCCGCCGCGACCAGAACTATGTCGTCAAGGACGGCGAGGTCGTGCTGATCGACGAGTTCACCGGCCGCATGATGCAGGGCCGCCGTCTGTCGGACGGTCTGCACCAGGCCATCGAGGCGAAGGAGGGCGTGGACATCCAGCCCGAGAACGTGACGCTCGCCAGCGTGACGTTCCAGAACTACTTCCGTCTGTATGAGAAGCTTGCCGGCATGACTGGCACGGCGGCCACCGAGGCCGACGAGTTCGCCGAAATCTACAAGCTGGGCGTGGTCGAGGTGCCCACCAACCGCCCGGTCCAGCGGGTGGACGAACACGACCGCGTCTACCGGACGGCCACCGAGAAATACGCCGCCGTGATCGAGGCGATCAAGGAGGCGCACGCCAAGGGCCAGCCGCTGCTGGTCGGCACGACCTCGATCGAGAAGTCGGAAATGCTGTCCGAGATGCTGAAGGCCGAGGGCATCCCCCACAACGTCCTGAACGCCCGCCAGCACGAACAGGAAGCCTATATCGTGGCCGAGGCCGGCAAGCCCGGCGCCGTCACCATTGCCACCAACATGGCCGGGCGCGGCACCGACATCCAGCTAGGCGGCAACGTGGAAATGAAGGTGCTGCAGGCCCTTTCCGCCAACCCCGAAGCGAACCCCGACGAATTGCGCGCCCGGATCGAGGCCGAGCACGCCACCGACAAGCAGGCGGTCCTGAACGCGGGCGGGCTGTTCGTCCTTGCGACCGAACGCCACGAAAGCCGCCGCATCGACAACCAGCTTCGGGGCCGCTCGGGGCGGCAGGGCGACCCCGGACGGTCGCTGTTCTTCCTGAGCCTCGAAGACGACCTGATGCGGATCTTCGGGTCGGAACGTCTGGACAAGGTGCTGTCCACGCTGGGGATGAAGGAAGGCGAGGCCATCATCCACCCCTGGGTGAACAAGTCGCTGGAACGGGCGCAGGCAAAGGTCGAGGGCCGCAACTTCGACATCCGCAAGCAGTTGCTCAAGTTCGACGACGTGATGAACGACCAGCGCAAGGCGATCTTTTCGCAGCGCCGCGAGATCATGGAATCAGACGATGTCAGCGACATCGCCGCCGACATGCGCCACCAGGTCATCGACGATCTGATCGACGAGTTCCTGCCCGAACGCGCCTATCCCGAGCAGTGGGACACCGCCGGGCTGAAAACCGCCGTGGTGGAACGGCTGAACATGGACCTGCCCATCGCCGACTGGGCGGCCGAGGACGGCGTGGACCGCGGGACGGTGGCCGAACGCATCCGCGAGGCGACCGATGCCTACATGGCCCAGAAAGCCGAGCAGTTCGGCCCCGACCAGATGGCCCAGATCGAAAAACAGGTCCTGCTGCAGCAGATCGACGGCAAGTGGCGCGAGCATCTGGTGACGCTGGAACACCTGCGGTCCGTCGTGGGCTTCCGCGGCTATGCCCAGCGCGACCCGCTGTCTGAATACAAGACCGAGGGGTTCCAGTTGTTCGAGAACCTGCTGGACGGCCTGCGCGACGACGTCACCCAGAACCTCGCCCGCATCCGCCCGCTGACCGATGCCGAGCGTGAGCAGATGCTGCGCCAATATCAGGCTCAGGCGGCTGCCCAGGCCGCCGCGATGCGCCCCCAGCACGAGCAGGCCGAGGGCGGCAAGGCTTCGGCCCACGCGCCCGGGTTCGTCGAGAACGACCCCTCGACCTGGGGCAACCCGTCGCGCAACGATCCCTGTCCCTGCGGCTCGGGCGAGCGGTTCAAGAACTGCCACGGGCGGCTGGTCTAGGACCGCGCAGCAAAGGCGGGACGAGGCCGCCGCAAGACGCGGTCTCATACCTGCTGGACCATCGGGGACGATACCGCGTCTATTTGCCCTGCCGACCCATGATCTCCATGAGCGGCGTCTGCATGATCCCGCACTTGTCGGATTCTTTTCCTTCCCTCATGATGATCTGTGCCAACTGCTCTTGCGTCCTCTCGCCTGTCGGCACGGGCTCTCCGGCCCATCCGCAGTTTCCGCAAACCGGTCGCTCGAAGATGACTTCGAGGTTTTCCGGGTCCTTGCCTTCCTCTGGAAAGAGGCGATGAGACGCGCAGGCCGGGCACTGGCCCGGCACGCCGCGAAGATGCCGCACGCAGATCGAGATCGCCATGCCGATTGCATGAGATACTGCGTTCGTCGCAATTTCGGCGTCCGTCCATTTTCCTGACTGGGAATGCGTAAGCCAGTTCACATGGTCCCACGCCTCTTTCAATGTCGTCTTGATGAGCCGGCGCCGCTCGCGGTTGTCAGTGCCGCCCAGAAACCTGTCGAAAATCCAATCGACCCAGGCCTTGAAGTTCGAGCGTTGGGGCCTGTCCTGTTCCGGCCACGCGCAAGCATCCTGAGCGGCATGAACGAAGGCGAGAAGAATCTCACGGCACCGCACGCCGATAGCGCGGAACGCACCCGGATCGTTCGCCTGACCAAGCGCCGCCTCGCAATCCGTGACGGATCGAAGGACATCGGCGAAAGGGCGCACGCTCTCCACATCTGCTTGCCTGAGGTCGTTGCGGGGTATTCGCAGGCAGAGTCCCATGTGGAACGTGATCGCCAAGTCCATGTTCGGGAACTGGTCCTGCGAATACAGATTGGTGGGGTTCGTTATGACCCACCATCGGCCGTCGCTTGCGTGAATGTCCCAGACCGCGTGCGTGTGTCCGATAACTGACTCGGCGTAAACCTTCTGTGCGAACTTCGCCTCGGTGCCTTCGGGCGACTGCCGGAGGTAGTAATCGATAACCTCCTGCTTTTCTTCTTCTGTATATCTGAGCACTCGCCTTCCCCGTGATCTTCACTTCAGGCCGTTGGTCTCTCGTATCGATTATTGTGGGCTGGCCAGCCGGCGATTGGTCCCGCAAGGCTGTAATGGACCGGCAGCGCAAGCCATAGCCTGGCACCAAGGCGAAAATAGAGAGGCTTCGGTGGCAACCTGAGCCCTGAGGGGATCCTCGGCGGGGCGCCACTGGATTACTCATGCCTTCCTCCCGGCCGGCCCGCTGCAGCGGTTCAGGGGTGTAGCCGTCCGGCCGCCGCCGCCAGCAGCAGCGCCGCGGTGCCTGCGCGCGTCTGACGATAGACGCTCAGCTGTGCAAGCCGCGCTGCCGCCAACGGGCCCGGCGCCGTGATGGCGGCAGCGAAGCCGTCCAGCATTGCCGCGTTCTCGGGTGTAAGCACGTCGCGGGCCGCATCCAGCGCGGCCACGTTTTGCCGCAGCCAATTGCCATAGTCCCCCGCGCCAAGCCGGCCCAGCCGCGCCAGTGCGGCGCGTGGCGTGTCGTTCCGGCCCATGACATTGCCGCGATGCTGGCGATAAAGCACGGTCTGCCGAGGGTCGCGGATGACCAGCCCGCCCGCGCCCGAGATCACCTGGTAGCTCCACCAGTCATGCGAGATCACCCCGGCCTCCATCGCGCCCGGTTGCGCGGCTTTCAGCAGGGTCACGCCCGCGGGATCGACCAGCATGGTGTTGCCGGGCGTGCAGGCCTGCACCAGCGCATTCGCGAATGACGCGGGGCGGCGGTAAAGCGGAGCCGGCCGCAACGGATGCAGATCCGCGTCGCAGATGGTCGTGCGGGTGACATGCAGGATGCCAAAGCCGGTCCCGGCCTGCTCTTTCGCCGCGGCAAGGGCCTCGACGCCATGCGACAGCCGGCTTGGCAGCCAGACATCGTCCTGATCGCACCAGGCGAGCGCATCGCCCGGCTCGACCGCCCCGATCATCGACAGGAAGTTCCGCGTTGCCCCTTGCCGCGGCCCCCGCAGGATCTGGATATCACGGCCGGGATGCCGAGCCGCAAAGCCCCGCACGATATGAAGCGTCTGGTCGGTCGAGCCGTCATCCGACACGATCAGCCGCCAGTTGCGATGGTCCTGCGCCGCAAGGCTGTCAAGCTGCGCCCCGATGTAGCGCCCGCCCTGATAGGTGGCGAGCAGGATCGCGATCCGCAGCGTCTTGTCCATGCGACGCGCATAGCGTTTTGCAGGGCAGGGCGCCAGCGGGACGTCATGCCGCCGACCCTTATGCCCTTGTCCGGTGCCGTGCCCCGGGACGATGCAAGGGCAATCCCGCTTCAGGCACTCCTCTCGACCAAGCGTTCAGGGCAGGGCGCTGCGGCGGTGGCTCATCTCTCCTGCCTTGCGATATCGCCGATCAGGATGCCCGAGATCTCGGGCAAGACGCCCTGGGCGGTTGCGGTCAATGTTTCCCGCAGCTTGCGAAGCTGCACCTCGGTGGTGAAGTTGCCGTCGAAGCCGCCGGTGTTGGCGTAGATCAGCAACTGGCGCAGCAGCGCATCGCGCAGCTTGATCTCGTGAGCATACACCGTTTCCCGTGCGGCGGCCGGCATTTCGACCGAAAGCGCCAGGATCATCGTGCTGTCCAGCCGTCCGTCGTGGATGACCGGCACGAAGAACTGCTGGGGAAACTTGAACCAGGCGGTACCGGATTCTCCTTCGGTCTTTCCATGGCCGACCGGACTTTTCCCATGCCCGGCAGCGGGCGCGGGAGGTGATCCGTGCCCATCTGCCACGGCATTCTGGGGTGGCGCAGGGGCATCCGCCGCCTCTTGCCCGGCGGTGACCGGCACGGTTCCGCCCCCGACCGCCGTATTGGCGTCCACCGAAACGGCGGTTTCGGCAGAGCCGCCGCGCTTCAGCATCTCGCCACCTGCAGCGCCGCCAAGAAAGGCGACCGCCGACAGCACCACGGGCAACAGCTTCTTCAGCATGGGCGGCCTCAATAGGGCAGGACGATGTCGGCCAGTTGCTGGCCATAGCGGGGCTGCTGGACGTCGCTGATCTGGCCGTGCCCGCCATAGCTGATCCGGGCGCCGGCGATGCGGTCATAGGCGACCTCGTTGTCGCGGCTGATGTCGGTGGGCCGCACGAAGCCTGAAACGGTCAGTTCGCGGACCTCGTAGTTCACCCGCACCTCCTGCGAGCCCTGGATGTGCAGCACGCCATTGGGCAGCCTGTCGATCACCGTTGCCGCGACCCGCAGCGTCAGCTTGTCCCGGCGCGAGATGTTGCCAGTGCCCTTGAAGGTCGAGGCCCCCTTGGCCGAGGCGAGTTCCGCCATGCTCGCGCCCTCGGGCAGCTTCTCGTCGAGGCGCTGGGGAATGCCGATCATCTGCGGGATGCCCACGCTTTCGGACGAACTGCGCGAGCGGCCCGAGCTGTTCTGGATCTCGGCCTTGTCGTCGATCTCGATCACGACGGTCAGGATGTCGCCGCGCGCCCCGGCCCGGCGGTCGCCCACCAGCGACAACTGCTGCCCCGCCCATAGCGAGGCACCGCTGTCCGGGCGGACCTGGCCCACGGGCAGCACCGGCTCGGCCATCGCCTGGAACTCGGGCGTGGCGTGGGGGGCGCTCATCTCGGGAACCTTGCCCACGTCGGCCACCCGCCCGCAGGCAGAGGCGGCGAGAAGGCAGAGGACGAGGGGGATATGCTTCGTCTTCATGCGCGAATCCTTCAGCGCTGGGCGACGGTCAGGGTGCCGTCGGCATTGATGCGGGCCATCAGTGTGGCCCGCGAACTGAGGTTCATGACCCGGATCACGTCGCCCTCGCCGCCCGAGCCGAGGGCGCGGCCCTCGGTCTCGATGCGAAGGGCGGCGCTTTCATAGGCGAGGGTCACAAGCTGGTTGCGGCTGACCAGCGTCGGCGCGGTCAACTGCCCTGCCGAGATCGCGCGGCCCTCGTAGACCGCGGTGCGAAGCTGCTTGCCCACGGCCTCGGGGGCGTTCAGGCCCGGCCGGCCGGCGGGGGCCACCGCAAGATCCTCGGACGCAAGGATCGTGCCCGCGGGAAGGTTGCGAGTTGCGACCAGCCCTTCGGCATCCGCCATGGTCGGCAGCAGCAGCGCGAGGAACAGCAAGCTCCGCATCAGCGCACCTGCACCGTGGCGCCCAGCATCTGGTCGGCCGCCGTGATGACCTTGGAGTTCAGCTCGTATCCCCGCTGCGCCTTGATGAGTTCGGAAATCTCGCGCACCGGATCGACCGCGCTTTCCTCAAGATAGCCCTGCCTCAGCGTGCCGATGCCCTGCTCTCCGGGCACGCCGATCAGCGGCGCCCCCGAGGCCGGGGTTTCAAGGAACAGGTTCGAGCCGGTGGCCTCCAGCCCCTTTTCGTTGACAAAGCTCGCCAAGGTGATCTGGCCGAGGTTCTGCGGCTCGATCTGGTCGTCGAAATAGGCGAAAACCTCGCCCGAGCCGCTGATCGAGACGCTGCGGGCCTCGACCGGGATGGTGATGCCGGGGGCGACCGGAAAGCCGTCCGAGGTCACGATCAGCCCCTCGGCCGAGCGCTTGAGCGCGCCGTCGCGGGTATAGCCCGACATGCCCGAGGGCATCGTGACCTCAAGATAGCCCAGACCGTCGATCGCCAGGTCCAGATCGCCGCCGGTCTGCGACAATGCTCCCTGCGCCAGTGTCAGCGTGACCGCCGTGGGCCGCACGCCAAGGCCCATCTGCACGCCCGCAGGCACCATCGTGCCGTCCGCCGCCGCGATGGTGCCCGGCCGCGTGACCTGCTGATAGGCGAGATCGGCGAACTCGGCGCGACGGGCGTTGTAGCCGGTCGTCGACATGTTGGCGAGGTTCTGCGAGATGACCTCGACCCTTGTCTGCTGGGCCGCCATGCCGGTCGCGGCGATCTGCAATGCTCTCATCGGAAAGGCCTTTCTGGCGGTCAGCGGGTGGTGGCGGCGATGGCGGCGCGGATGCGCTGGTCCTCGCCATCAAGGAAGGACTGGCCCAGTTCGTAGGCGCGCTGGACCTCGATCATGCGGGCGATCTCGAGCACCGGGTTGACGTTGGATTCCTCAAGGAAGCCCTGCCGCACCACGGCCTCGGGCGCGGGCATGGCGCCCTCGGCGGCAAACAGCGTGCCGCCCTCGTGGCGCAGGCGGGTGGGATCGGGCTGGGCGAAGATGCCGACGCGGCCCACGGGCTCGCCGTCGGCCGAGATCGTGCCGTCCGGGCCGACGCCGATGTTGCGGGCGCCGGGGGGCAGGGCGATGGGCGCCTCGCCATCGTCAAGGACGCGGTGGCCGTCGGCATTGACCAGCTCGCCCTCGGCCGAGGCCATGAAGGCGCCCGCGCGGGTCAGCCGGTTCCCCTGCGGGGTCTGGACCATGAAGAACCCCTCGCGTTCCAGCGCGAGGTCGAGCTTGCCGCCGGTCTGCGCCAAAGGCGCGGGCGACAGGTCCACCTCGCGCCCGTGGGCGTTCGCCATCGACAGGGTGCTGCGGCCTCCCAGCGGGGTCATGTGTTCGGAAAACACCACCCCCTCGCGGCGGAAGCCGGTGGTCGAGCTGTTGGCCATGTTGTTGGCGACAGCCCGCATTTCCCGCATCAGCCCGGCCTGCCGGGTCAGGGCGGCGTAGATCGCGTTGTCCATGCCTCAGCCCCCCGCGACCAGGGGCAGGATCTGGTCGGCGAAGAACCCGGCCAGAGTCGAGGTCATGAAGCTCATCGTGACCCAGAAGACCGCGAGCATCAGCCCGACCTTGGGCACGAAGGTCAGCGTCATCTCCTGCACCGAGGTCAGCGCCTGGAACAGCCCGATGACGACGCCCGTGACCAGCGCGACCGCAAGCAGCGGGGCCGACATGCGGACGGCGATCCACAGGGCCTGACGGGTCACGTCGAAGATGAGGTTCTCGTCCATCAGACCGGCATCCTCAGGATTTCCTGGTATGCCTCGACGACCTTGTCGCGGATGGCGACGGCGGTTTCGAGGGCGACCTGCGCCTGGGCGATGGACTGCACCAGCGCCTGAGTGTCGCTGCGGCCCTGCATCGCGCCGATGGCGGTGGTATCGGCGGCTTCCATCACGGCGGCGAAGTCGCGGGCGGCGGCCGTCATTGCGGGGGCAGCGCCGGTGGCCGAAGGAGCGGCGGCGGCGCGGGCCTCGGCATAGGCCGAGGCGACGCGGCTGCCGGTCTGCAGGGCGGCGGTGGTCAGCGAGATCATGGCATCCCCTTTCAGCGACGGATCAGGTCCAGAAGCGACGAGGACATCTGCCGCGCCTGCTCGAACATCTTCAGATTGGCCTCGTAGCTGCGACTGGCTTCGCGCGCGTCGGCGACCTCGATCACCAGGTCCACGTTCGAGCCGAGGTAATAGCCGTCCCCGTCCGCCAGCGGATGGCCGGGGGCATAGACCTGCGGCAGTTCGGCGCGGTCGTGCCGCATCCGCCCGGCCTGCACGGTGCCAGTGTCACGGCCGAAATCGCGTCCCGGCTCGAAGCTGACGAGCTTGCGGCGGTAGCCGGGCGTGTCGGCATTAGCGATGTTTTCCGAGATGTGGCGCAGCCGGACCCCTTGGGCGCGCAAGCCCGAGGCGGCGATGGCCGTGGCGGAAAGTTCGGTCATCGTCAGCCCCTCCGCCCGGTGGCGGTTCGCAGCATCGTCATTCCCGACTGCATCACCGACAGCGACAGGTTGAACTGGCGCGAGGCATCCGCCGCGCGCACCATCTCGTCTTCCAGCGAGACGGTGTTGCCGTTGGGCGAGGGTTCGCCGCCCGCATCCACGGGCGTGCCGCGCCGGCTGCCCCACTGGCCCGCCGCGACATGGTCCGGCCGTGTCGCCCGCAGGCCGATGCCGGGTCCGCGATCCGGGTCGAAGTCGCGCAGGTCGCGGGCGCGGTAGCCCGGCGTGTCGGCGTTGGCGACGTTCATCGCCGTCACGCGATGCCGATTCGCGGCGTGCTGGCCCAACGCCTGCGCCATCCGCATCGTATCGATCCGTGCAAACAAAGTGGGTCCTCCTGAACCGCGATAAACCGGGTCTTAACCACAGAAGGTTTAGAAACCGTTTCGAGCGGAAATTTTGCCTTGGGGGAGAAAGCCGACATGGACCGGATCGAAGCGATCGCATCGCGCATCCGCAGGCTGCGGGTCAGCCGCCATTTCGGCCGCGTCACCGCCATCCGCGCGGGCGTGGTCGAGGCGGGGGGACTGAACCACATCGCCTCGGTCGGCGACCGTGTGGCCCTGCTGGACGGAGTCCTGAGCGGAGAGGTGATCGCGCTGGACCCGCAAGCCGCGCTGATCCTGCCCGAAGGCGCAACCGACGGGCTGTCCATCGGGACGCCGGTCGAACTGCTGTTCCGTCCGGTGATCGCGCCCTGCGACGCATGGATCGGTCGCATCGTCGATCCCTTGGGATGTGCGCTGGACGGCCGTCCGCTGCGCGCGGGGCACGAAGACCGCCGTTTCCGCAGCCCGCCTCCGCCCGCCGCCTCGCGCCGCCGCCTGGGCGAGCGGCTGGACACCGGGCTTGCCGTCTTCGACACGCTGCTGCCGATCGTGAGGGGGCAGCGGATCGGGCTGTTTGCTGGCTCTGGGGTGGGAAAAACCACGCTGCTCTCGGCGCTTGCCCGCGGGGTCACGGCGGATGTCGTGGTGATCGCCATGGTGGGCGAGCGGGGGCGCGAGTTGCGCGAGTTCGTGGAAACGACGCTCGGGCCTCAGGGGATGGCGCGGGCGGTGGTGGTGGCCGCGACCTCGGACCAGTCGCCGCTGATGCGGCGGCGCTGCGCCTGGGCTGCCATGACCGTGGCCGAGCATTTCCGCGATCAGGGCCGCCACGTCCTGTTCCTGGCCGATTCAATTACCCGCTTCGCCGAGGCGCATCGCGAGATCGCGCTCGCCTCGGGCGAGGCGCCCAGCCACCGCGGCTTTCCGCCCTCGACCTCGCAGATGATCATGGCGTTGGCCGAACGGTCCGGGCCGGGGCCGGAGGGCGCGGGCGACATCACCGCGATCTTCAGCGTGCTGGTGGCGGCATCGGACATGGAGGAGCCGGTCGCCGACATCCTGCGCGGCGTGCTGGACGGGCATGTCGTGCTGGACCGCGCCATCGCCGAACGCGGCCGATTTCCGGCGGTGGATGTGCTGCGGTCGGTCTCGCGCTCGCTGCCGCACGCGGCGAGCACGGTCGAGAACGCTTTCATCGCGCGGGCGCGGGCGGCGCTGGGCCTTTATGCGGAATCCGAGCTGATGATAAAGGCCGGGCTTTATGCGGCGGGCAGCGATCCCAGGCTGGACGAGGCGGTGCGGATCAACCCCGCGCTCGACGGCTTCGTGGCGCTGAAATCGGATGATGCGCAGCAGAGTTTCCAACTGCTGGAAGACGCGCTGGCAGGCCGCGCGCCCAGACTGGGGTGACGGACGAAAGGTCAAGTGCGGCCGGGTTCACATGAACGTTTGTTTATCGCGGAAACCGGATTGCCCGCGATCACGTTCTTGGGGAGACCGCGATCAACGGATCGTCGCGTTGAAGATTTGACACGAGCGAGGATCGCGCCCCCGATGACGACACGCCAGGACCGCGATGGAAATACCCTAGACCCCGCGAACCTTCAGGGCCGCGAGGCGGAAACCCGCATTGCCACCGATGATGTCCTGACCATCGTCGAAGAGCAAGCCCGCATTTCCGTCGAACGCCACCAGACGGGCGGCGTCCGCGTCCGCGTCGTCACCGACGAGGAGCCGGTGCTGCACCCGGTCGCGCTTGAATCTGGGCAGGTCGAGGTCACGCGCCACCCCGTCGAGCGCGAGATCGAGGTGATGCCCGACATTCGCAAGGATGGCGATGTCACCATCATCCCCGTTGTCGAGGAACGGGCGGTCGTCGTCACCAAGCTGTTCCTTGTCGAGGAAATCCATATTCGCCGGACCCGCTCGACCGAAATGGTCGATGTTCCGGTGACACTTCGCCGCCAGCGCGCCGTGGTCGAGCCGCTGGACCCCGAGGCGGCCGATCCCGGCCCCGTGACGGGGCAGGGCGGACTTCCCGACCACGATCTGTAAACTTGTGAGGATGTGAAAATGGCTATGGAATCCGTGAACGCCGGTTCGATGCGCAGCTTGTCGGCGATGTTCGACAGCAGTGCCGATGCTGACCGCGCCGTTTCCGCGCTGAAAGCCGCCGGCATCGCCGATGTGGTGCTGACCGGGCAGGAAAACGAAGGTTACGGCACCCGCCAGTATTCGGCCGAGGCCCGCACCGACCGCGGCTTCTTTGAATCGATCGGCGACTTCTTCTTCCCCGAGGAAGACCGCTATGCCTATGCCGAGGGCCTGAACCGCGGCGGCTATCTGGTCACGGTGCGCAACATCCCCGAAAACCAGTATGAAACCGCGCTGGACATTCTGGATAACGAGGGCGCAGTCGATCTGGACGCCCGTGAGGCCGAATGGCGGACCGAGGGCTGGACCGGCTACGGCGCCGGAGAGGTCGCGGCCGCAGGCTATGCCGGCGAGCGCAGCGCCGGCATGGACGCGAACCTGAACGCCGAGGGCAAGATCGACGTCGTCGAAGAACAGGTGACCGTCGGCAAGCGTCAGACCGAGGGCGGCCGCGTGCGCGTACGCTCCTATGTGGTCGAGACGCCGGTCGAGCAGGATGTCGAGCTTCGCAGCGAGCGTGTCCATGTCGAACGCCGCCCCGTGGACCGTCCTGCCGACAGCGCCGACTTCCAGGAACGCAGCATCGAGGCGAGCGAATATGCCGAATCCGCGGTCGTCCAGAAGGAAGCCCGCGTCGTCGAGGAGATCGGGCTGAGCAAGGACGTCGAATCGCACACCGAGACCGTGCGCGACACCGTCCGCAAGACCGAGGTCGAGATCGAGGACGAGCGCGGCCAGGTGGTGGACCGCAACAGCGACCTCGACCGTCGCTGAACCTTCATCCCGCATGGCAATGAAGGGGGCGGCACTGCCGCCCCTTTTCCGCCGAGTTTTCAGCTTGCGCCGCGCGGCGCCATATTCTTTTGTTAAGGCGGCATTTCCCGGGATTGCATCTGGCCGTGCCCCCCGACAATCAACCGCTGGAATATGCGGCGGTGTGGAAGATGGCGCTCAGCGAATATTTTATCCGTTACCTTCAGCTTCGCGACGAGTTGAGCGCGCGTGACCTGACCAAGCTGCGCTCGATCCCGACCAGGACCCGCAGCTTCGACAACGGCCAGACGATCATCGCCGCGGGCGAAGAGCCGGACGAAAGCTGCCTTGTGCTGCGCGGGATGGCGGGACGGCTGCATGTCCTGCCCGGACGCGCCGGCCAGCGCGTCATCAGCGCGCTGCATGTCCCCGGCGACTTCATGGACCTGCACGGCTTCGTGCTGTCGAAGGTCGAGGAAAGCATCCTGGCCTTCGGCACGACCGAGGTCGAGTTCGTCGATCACGCCCATCTGGACGACGTGACGAAGAATCACCCGCATCTGACGCGGCTTCTGTGGATGACCACCGCCATCGACGCGGCCATCCATCGCCAATGGCTCGTCGCCGCGAATGCGCTGCGATCCAGCGCGCATCTGGCCCATCTTCTGTGCGAGATCTACACCCGCCTTGCCGCCGTGGGCGCGGCCTGCAACCACCGGATGACGCTGCCCCTGCTGCAGCGCGAACTGGCGAGCATCCTCGGCTATTCCTCGATCCACATCAACCGGGCGGTCCGCGACCTGCGCGACCGCAAGCTGCTGCGCTGGTCGGGGACCGAGGTCGAGCTGCTGGACTGGCCGGAGCTGGTGCGGCTGGCGCGCTTCGATCCGGGCTATCTCGACCTGGAACGCAAGCGGCGCTGACAGCTCACTGACACAGCCGAAAGCCGCCCTGCCGGGCCTTGATGTCCAGGTGCAGGTGGTCGTCATGGGCAGCGTTGCTGCCCGGTCCCAGCACCGTGGTGAAGTAAAGGCAGGCCGAGCCCTGCACCGCGTTCTGGAACGCCGCGGCCAGGTCGCCGCGATCCGCGGTCGGGGCGATCTCGACCCGCGAGCCGTCGTCGAAGCCGAAGCCCGCGATGTCGATGGCATTGCCCAGCGCATGTTCCGAGATCCGCCCCCCGGTCGAGCCACCGACGACGCCCCGGCAGGCATAGCCGGGCCCTGTGATGACCGAGGTCAGGCGCGGGCTGCCCGGCAGCCGGCTTGCGGCGGGAACGACCATCTCGCGCAGCCACAGGGCAAGGGCGCGGGCCGTGTCGCAGCGCAGGACCGGGCTGCCCTCGACCGTGATGCCGGGCTGGATGGCGCGCAGCTCGACCGGGCGGGCGATGCCGCAATCGCGCTGGTCCGGGTCAGTGAGGGGCGGGACCTCGGCATGATCTACCCCAAGCATGACAAGTCCCAGCCGGCAGGCTGCATGGTCGAAATCCGATTCGCGCAGGGTCTCGAATGCCGCAGGCCGGGGGGTGCCAAGAGGGATGACAGGCTGGTCGTAGGCTTCGGGCGGGATCAGGGCGCCCGAGGATGGCGGGGCCTTGTCATCCGCAGGCACCAGCGCCGGGGTTTCGGGCCTCGGGATGGGCGGGACTGCCAACGGGGGCAGCGCGCCTGATCCCGCGTCCTGCGCCATTCCCGGTTGCGCGAGGGCGGCGGCAAGCGTCAACGACAGCAATGCCCGCCGCCCCATCCTCAGTTCACCCCCGAAGCCACGGCGCCCGCCGGAGCCGTATAGGGCTGCGGGTCCAGCGCCCCGTTTGTCGCCCCGCTCAGCGCCGAGGCGAGCGGGTCCGTTCCCTGCACCGCCATGGGCGCGGCCGCTGCCGCCACGGCCGCCTCGACCGCCACGGCCAGCGGGGTATCGGCGGCAGGGGCGCCGCCGGGCAGCACTCGCCGGGGAATGGGACGGCTGGCCGTGACCATGGCCGGGGCGGATGCCGCCGCGTCCTGCACGGCTGCGGCAATCGTGGTGCCCGCCGCATCGGGCAGGACCGCCGGTTCGACCGCGGGGGTCACATCCGCGATGGTCACGCCGGGCGGCAGGAAGTCCACCACCGTCTGCCCCGGCACCACCATCTTCGCCAGTTCCTGCGCGTCCCAGTTGGTCAGCCGCACGCAGCCGTTGCTCTGGTTGACGAAAAGCTGGGACGGATTGGGTGTGCCGTGGATGCCGTAGGTGGGCTTCGACAGGTCGATCCAGACATTGCCGACCGGGGCGTTCGGTCCCGGCGGGATCCGCAGCACCTTGTCGTTCTCGCCCTGCTTGAAGTTGATGCTGGGGTTGTAGGTATAGTCAGGGTTCATCACCGCTGCCTCGACCAGATGCGTCCCCTGCGGCGAAGGCGTGGCCGACGAGCCGACCGTCGCCGGGTAATCCGCGACCATCCGCCCGCCCGCGTCATAGGCCGCGACCCGCCGGCGTTCGGCGTCCACGATGACGCGCAGGGCGGTGGCGCGGATCGGCTTGGCGGGCACAGTGACGTTGATTGTCTCGCCCGGCGCGAAGCTGGCGCCGGGGTTCAACTGCGCCAGGAACTTCTCGTCCATGTGGAACCGCTCAGCCAGCTTCTCCAGCACCGAGGTATAGCCCATCGACGGCATCTGCGCCTTTTCGGCGTAGTCGGTCGGGATGCGGTCCACCAGCCCCTCGGCATCCGCGGGGGTGATGGTGTAGGTCGAGGTCAGGGGCGAGACCGCGTTCCGCTGCAGCAGCGCCCAGACCTGCGGGTCCAGAACGCCGTCCTGCGGCAGGCCGTGCATCCGTTCGAACGCCCGCACCGCGCTTTCGCTCATGCCGCCGCGAAAGCCGTCCACGATCCCCGGCGACACGCCCGAGCGGTCCAGAAGGATCTGCATCTTGGCCGTCAGCGCCGACTGGCCGGGCGGCAGGTCGCCCCGTCCAGGGTAGGTGGCCGCCTCGATGTCGGCCAGGGCGATGTCGGCGCGCTTGCTCTGCGCCGCCGCGGGCAGGGCGGTGGACAGCATCAGCATCGCGGCGGTCAGCATCGGCAGCAGGCGCAGGGCGGTGGGACGGGACATCCGGCAATGGCTCCTTGAAATCAGATGCTCACCACTCGCAGCAGCGGGCGGCTCTGCCAAGCCCGCGCGGGTCAATATTGGTTGACCGTGGCGGCCCGAGGCGGCGTGACCTCGCGTCGGGCTTGCGGGGGCGCGTGCCCCGCGCCTAGCCTGCCGCAGCAACGGAGGAACGGATGCCGCAAGAGAACTGCCGGATCGAGGATCGGGGCACCCATCTGGTCGTCGTCAACGACAATCCGCAGCGGCGCAATGCGCTGACCGCCGGCTTCTACAGCGGCTTGCGCGAGGCGCTGGCGCAGGCCGCGGCCGAGCCGCGCATCGCCGCCGTGATTGTCACCGGGGCCGAGGGGTTCTTCTGCGCGGGCGGCGACCTGACGGTGCTGATGACCGCACCGCAGATGACCCATGCCCAGCGCCAGGCCGCGATCGAGGACCTGCAGTCGCTGGTCCGCGCCATGATCGACTGCCCGCGCCCGGTGATCGCGGCGGTAGAAGGGGGCGCGGCAGGGGCGGGCATTTCGCTGGCGCTGGCCTGCGACCTGGTGGTGGCGGGGCGGGACGCGCGCTTCACCGCCTCTTATGTGAATGCGGGGCTGATCCCTGACGGAGGGCTTTCCGGCAGCCTGACGGCGGCGCTGCCGCCCGCGCTTGCCGCCGAGATTTGCCTGCTGGGGCAGCCGATCGGGGCCGAGCGGATGGCGGCCCTGGGCGCGATCAACGCGGCAGTGGAACCGGGCACGGCTCTGGCGGCGGCCGAGGAGATCGCGGTCCGGCTGGCGCAGGGACCGGCCGGGGCGCAGGCGGCGATCAAGGCGCTGCTGACCGGCGCAAGGGCCGCGCTGATGGAGGCGCAACTTGATGCCGAGGTCGAGCCGATGGCCCTTGCCCTGGGCTCGGCCGAGGCGGCCGAGGGGATGGCCGCCTTTCTGGGCAAGCGGGCAGCGGGCTTTGCCGCCCTGCGCCGGGGTCAGGACAGTGTCGGGTCGAACTGAAAGCCCGGCACGAAGCTGTGGCGCGCCAGGCTGACCGGCTTTGACCCGATCCACAGCACGGTTTCATTGACCAGCACCGGCGCGTCGGGCTGACAATCGAGCAGCCCGTCCGCCTCGACCTCGGCCGCGCGATGGGCCGAGACGGTGCGCTCGATCAGCGTGATCGTGACATTGAGCGCGATCCATTCATTGGCGCTGGTGGTCGTCAACACCTCCTCGGTCAGACCGGGCAGGGCGAGCATGTCGGTCCACCGCCGCTCGGCGCAGATAAGGGTGTCGTCCGCACACAGCAGCGCGCAATATTCCCGCAGGTCGGCGGCATCGCTCTGGAACAGCCGCTCGCGAATGGGAGTGGGAACGGGGCGGTCCACCCGGCCCAGAAAGTGCAGGTTGAACTTGTGGCCGCGCCCTTCCACCATGTCGCGGATCACCGGCAGCTTGGCGCGCTGGCTTGCCGGATCAAGCCCCAGCACGACGCGGGTGCCGACGCGGCGGCGCCGTTCCAGCACGCCCCGTTCCGCCAGCGAGGTCAGCGCGCGGTTGACCGTGGCCCTTGCGCTGCCGAACTCGGCCGCGAACTGATGTTCGGTGGGGATGAGCGAACCGGGCGGATAGATCCCGTGGGTGATTCTATCCATAATCACCCCGCGAATGCCCGCCCAGGTGACCGTCCGTCCACCTGCCGGGGATGACCCTGTGGGACGCGCGGAATGACGTCGAAGATTTGTCATAATATTCCGATCCTTGCGGGCAAGACTATAGACTAAACTTCAGCACCGGGGAAAGCTGCCCTTAAAGATAATCAACTTTCGCAAGGGAAAGTTTAAGCCAAGCTGACGTTGCGTCAATCTGCGACGGGTTTGTATTGACAAATTATTGCTTTTCTTCATTCCGCTTTGGTCGGGGCTGTCTCTTGACAGTTCCCGGACGTTCCTGACGACCTTCCGTAAAAGGCTGGAAATCCGGCGTCGCCGATCGGCGGAAAGGATCACGGGTGTGACAACAAGCGACATCTCGCCGCCCCGGCCCGCGGCGCGGGTTTCGACGGGTCCGGCCTGGCCCGTGCTGATCGCGATCAGCCTGTGCCACATGGTCAACGACATCCTGCAGTCGCTGCTGTCGGCCATCTACCCACTGCTCAAGGCCGAGTTCGCGCTGAGCTATGCCCAGATCGGGCTGATGACCTTTGCCTTCCAGGTCACGGCTTCGCTGCTGCAGCCGGTGGTGGGGATGGTCACGGACCGACACCCGATGCCGCGGTCCCTGGCGGTGGGGATGCTGTGCAGCTTTGCAGGCGTGCTGACGCTGGCGCAGGCGGGCAGCTATCCGGTGCTGCTGACGGGGGCGATGCTGATCGGGCTGGGGTCGTCGATCTTCCATCCGGAAAGCTCGCGGGTGGCGCGGACGGCCTCGGGCGGGCGATTCGGGACGGCGCAGTCGCTGTTCCAGCTTGGCGGGAACGGCGGGCAGGCGTTGGGGCCGCTGCTGGCCGCCTTCCTTGTGGTGCCGCTGGGCCGCCCGGTGCTGGGCTGGCTGGCACTGATCGCGCTGGGCGGCGCGGGGGTGTTGTGGCAGGTCGGGCGCTGGGCCGAGGGCCGGCGCAAGGCCGGGGCGCTGCGCGTGGCCGCGGGGCCAGTCCTGCCCGTCCGCCGCATCGCCATGGCCATCGGGGTGCTGGCGGTGCTGTCGATGACCAAGGCCTTCTACATGGCCAGCCTGACCAGCTACTACACCTTCTTCCTGATCGAGAAATTCGGGATGACCGCGCAAGCCTCGCAGGTGATGCTGTTCCTGCTGCTGTTCGGCTCGGCCGCGGGCGTCATGCTGGGGGGCATCGTCGGGGACAAGGTCGGCGCCCGCAAGGTGATCTGGTTCTCGATCCTCGGCGTGCTGCCCTTTTCGCTGCTGCTGCCGCATGTCGGGCTGGGCACGACCGCCGTGCTGACGGTGCTGGTGGGCGCGATCATCGCCTCGGCCGCGCCCGCCATCGTGGTCTTCGCGCAGGAGCTGGTGCCGGGGCGGACGGGCCTGATCGCCGGGCTGTTCTTCGGCTTTGCCTTTGGCATGGGCGGGATCGCGGCGGCGGTGCTGGGGGCGGTCGCGGACGCCCAAGGGATCGGCTTCGTCTTCAACCTCTGCTCGGTGCTGCCGGTGCTGGGACTGCTGACGGCCCTGCTGCCGCGCGAACGCGAGCTTGTCCCGGCAACCTAAGTTGCCGCCTACCGGAAATCCGCGCGGGTCCGCTGGACAAGCGGGCCGCGGCGCATGACCCTGCCCGGCGCAGGAACAACGGGGTGAGAGATGCGCTACAGCCGCGACATGCGAGGTTACGGGGCCGAGGCGCCCGATCCGAAATGGCCGGGCGGGGCGCGGATCGCTGTGCAGATCGTCGTCAACTACGAGGAAGGCGGGGAGAACTCGATCGAGCATGGCGACGCGGCGTCCGAAGCCTTCCTGTCCGAAATCACCGGCGCCCAGCCCTGGCCGGGCCAGCGCCATTGGAACATGGAGTCGATCTACGACTATGGCGCGCGGTCCGGGTTCTGGCGGCTTTACCGGATGCTCGAAGGCATCCCGGTCACCTGCTACGGGGTGGCGACCGCCCTGGCCCGCAGCCCCGAACAGACCCGCGCCATGATCGACGCCGGGTGGGAGATGGCGACCCACGGACTGAAATGGATCGACTACAAGGACGTGCCCCGAGAGATCGAGGCCGAGCACATCGCCCGCGCCGTCGAGCTGCACAGCCAGGTCACGGGTTCGCGACCACTGGGCTTCTACCAGGGCCGGGCCTCGATGAACACGGTTGCGCTGGGCTGCGAGGAAGGCGGGTTCGAGTATCTGGCCGATTCCTACGCCGATGAATTGCCTTACTGGCACGTCCACCAAGGCCGCCCGCAACTGGTTGTTCCCTATACGCTCGACGCCAACGACATGCGCTTCGTCAACGGCGGCTTCACCAATGGCGAGGAGTTCTTCCTGTATCTGCGCGACGCCTTCGACTGCCTTTACCGTGAAGGGGGCAAGGGCAGGGCGCGGATGCTGTCCATCGGCCTGCACTGCCGCCTGGCCGGGCGGCCGGGCCGGGCCGAGGGCGTGAGGCGCTTCCTCGACCACGCCCGCGCGCATGAGGGCGTGTGGTTCGCGACCCGGCTGGACATCGCCCGCCACTGGGCGGCGGCGCATCCCTTAGTGGCAAGGGAACGGCCCTCGCAGATGGACCGCGCTGGGTTCATCGAACGCTTCGGCTCGATCTACGAGCATTCGCCCTGGGTCGCCGAGCGGACGTGGGACACCGAGATGGGTCCGGCCCATGACAGCGCGGCCGGGCTTGCCGCCGCCATGGCGCGGCAGTTCCGCGCAGCCTCGGATGACGAGCGGCTTGCCGTGCTGCGTGCCCACCCCGACCTTGCCGGCAAGCTGGCCGCGGCGAAGCGCCTGACGGCGGATTCCACCGCCGAGCAGGCGAGCGCCGGTCTGGATGCCCTGACCGATGCCGAACGGGCCGAGTTCACCCGCCTCAACGAGACCTATGTCGCCCGCCACGGCTTCCCCTTCATCATCGCGGTCCGCGACCACGACAAGCCGGGGATCATGGCGGCGATGGCACGGCGAGCGGACAACGACTCGGCCACCGAGCGGGCCGAGGCCGAGCGCCAGGTCATCCGCATCGCCGAGCTGCGGCTGAAGGCGCTGCTGGGCTAGGCCGGGCCGCTGGCCGGACGCAGTCCTTGCGGCGCGGCCGGAATGGGTATTTGGGCCAGAAAGAAGCGCGCACCGGATGCACCCGGCATGCTGCCAATGCCCGAGCTTGAGGACATGGAGGGGCAGGGAGCACCCTGTATCCTTGCAGGGAAACCATCACGGTGCGGGCGCTGTGCCACTACCAAGGAACAACTTGCCTGCGAGGGTTGCCGGCGAGCAGGCTGCGAGGGCGGGCACCACCACATCTTAGGAATGCTTGCGGCCCCTCTGCCTGTCGGGGAAAGTCGCGAAATGACCAGCAAGGACAGTGACGATGATCGACGAGACGACCCCCACCGGCAATCCCGCCCAGATCCCCGGAGAAGGCGAGGCAGCGCTCCCTCCGCCACGAGGCAGCTATGCCGGGCCGGTGGCGGGCCTGCCGCCGCAAACGGGGCTGACGACCGACACCGCCGTCTTCACCGACGCCTATGCGGTGATCCCCCGCAGCGTCATGCGCGACATCGTCACCAGCTTCCTGCCCGGCTGGACGGGGATGCGGATGTGGATGCTGGCGCGGCCGATGTCGGGATTCGCCGAAACCTTCAGCCAGTATGTCGTCGAACTGGCCGAGGGCGGCGGCAGCGACACCCCCGAGGACGACCCCGAGGTGCAATCCGCCATCTTCGTCACCGGCGGCGATCTCGACATCACCATCGGCGAGGCGACCCACCGCCTGCGCCCCGGCAACTTCGCCTATGTCCCGCCCCGTATGCACTGGTCGATCCACAACGCCACGCCCGGCAACGCGGGCTTTCACTGGTTCCGCAAGCGCTGGCAGCCTGCCGCAGGCATCATTCCCCCCGGCCCGATCGTCGCGCATGAGCATGACATCGCGCCCTCGCCCATGCCCGACACCGAGGGCGCCTGGGCCACCACCCGCTTCATGGACCCCGCCGACCTGCGCCACGACATGCACATCACCGTTGTGACCTTCCAGCCGGGCGGCTCGATCCCCTTCGCGGAAACCCATGTCATGGAACACGGGCTGTTCGTGCTGGAAGGCAAGGCCGTCTATCGCCTGAACCGCGACTGGGTAGAGGTCGGGCCCGGCGACTTCATGTGGCTGCGCGCCTTCTGCCCGCAGGCCTGCTATGCGGGCGGGCCGGGACGCTTCCGCTACCTGCTCTACAAGGACGTGAACCGCCATGCGCCGCTGTGGTTCGGCACACACGGGTCGGGGCGGGCAGGGTAGGCACTTTCGGCATCGCGGGGCACGGGGGCTGTCCGCCTCTCCTCGGGCTTCGCCTCTGACTCACCGAACACAGTCCACCGGACCCATCCGTCGGGGAAACAGCCGTGAAGACGGCTGTTTCCTGCTCCGCCTCCTGTACGGGCCTTCGCCAGTCTCGATGGCATTTTTCACCAGAAAAAAGACCCATGAGCTTCTTTCTGGCCCAAATACCCATGCGACCGTGACCCGGGCGCTTCCGCTTCCATGGGCTGGCCGCATGGCGTGGACAGGGCTAGAAAGCGATCATGAAATCGCCACAGCTACGCCCCTCGTTTCGCCATGAACGTGCCTACATGGCCGATGGCGCGCGCCTGATCTGCGGCGTCGATGAGGTCGGGCGCGGGCCGCTGGCCGGGCCGGTCACGGCCGCGGCGGTGATCCTGCCCCGCAAGGGCATCCCGCGGGGGCTGGACGATTCCAAGAAGCTGTCGCCCGCGAAGCGCGCGAGCCTCGCCGTCCAGATCAAGGACTGCGCCGACTGGGCCGTGGGTCACGCCAGCGTCGAGGAGATCGCGCAGCTCAACATCTTTCATGCCAGCCACCTCGCCATGTGCCGCGCCGTGGCCGGGCTGCGCCAGCGCCCCTGCATCGTGCTGGTGGACGGCAACCGCATCCCGCCGGGCCTGAACCACCCGGCCCGTGCCATCACCGGGGGCGATGCGCTCAGCCTGTCGATCGCCGCCGCGTCCATCGTGGCCAAGGTGGAACGCGACCGGATCATGGTGGAGCTGGCGCAGCAGCATCCCGGCTATGGCTGGGAAAAGAACATGGGCTACCCGACCGAAATCCATCGAAAGGCCCTGGCCAAACTGGGTCCGACCCCGATTCATAGAATCGGCTTCCCCTCCATCCACAAGATGTTGTGTCCCGAATCAGGAATAACCGGCTGATTCAGAAAAGGAATTGACGCCGAATCACCTTTGACTCATGTTGGGGCCAACAACATGAGCGGCCGCAGCGCCGCCGGTCAGAGGGCAGCAATGACGACGATAAAGGCAACGCGCAAACCCGCGCGCAACAAACCCTTGGCCCTGAACATGATCCTTGCCGGTGACTGCATCGAGGTGATGAACGGCCTGCCCGAAGCCTCGGTGGACCTGATCTTTGCCGACCCGCCCTACAACCTGCAGCTTCGGGGCGAGTTGCACCGCCCCGACAACAGCCGTGTCGATGCGGTGGACGACGCCTGGGACCAGTTCGGCAGCTTTGCCGCCTATGACCGCTTCACCCACGACTGGCTGGCCGCCGCCCGCCGGCTGCTCAAGCCCAATGGCGCGATCTGGGTGATTGGCAGCTATCACAACATCTTCCGCGTCGGCGCCGAGCTGCAGAACCAAGGCTTCTGGATTCTGAACGACGTGATCTGGCGCAAGTCGAACCCGATGCCAAACTTTCGTGGCAAGCGGCTGACCAACGCGCATGAGACGCTCATCTGGGCCTCGAAGACGGAAGGGGCGAAATACACCTTCAATTACGAGGCGCTGAAAAGCCTCAACGAAGGCATCCAGATGCGGTCCGACTGGACGCTGCCGATCTGCACCGGGGGCGAGCGGCTGAAGGACGAGGGCGGCGCCAAGGCCCATCCGACGCAGAAGCCCGAAAGCCTGCTGCACCGGGTGCTGGTCGGCACGACCAATCCTGGCGACGTTGTGCTGGACCCCTTCTTCGGCACCGGCACCACCGGCGCGGTCGCCAAGATGCTGGGCCGCGACTGGATCGGGATCGAGCGCGAAGCCGCCTACCGCGAGGTCGCGGGACGCCGCCTGTCCCGCGTCCGCCGCCTTGATGCGGCCTCGCTGGCCACTACCACCAGCAAGCGCGCCGAGCCGCGCGTCCCCTTCGGCCAGGTGGTGGAACGGGGGATGCTGCGGCCGGGCGAGGAACTGGTGTCGCTGGGCGGCCGCCACACGGCGCGGGTGCGCGCGGACGGGTCCGTGATCGGGCGCGATGTCAGGGGTTCGATCCACCAAGTCGGTGCCACGCTGGAAGGCGCTCCGTCCTGCAACGGCTGGACCTACTGGCATTTCCGCCGCGATGGGAAGATGATACCGATCGACATCCTTCGCCAGCAGATTCGAGCCGAGATGGCCGATCACGCCTGACGCAGGTTCGCCGGTGTCTCGGGCCGCAGGGTTTCCTTCGGCTACAGGACGAACTTGCCCCGTCGAGGTGACTCGGCGGGGTTTTTTCTTTGAGAGCAGCGCAAGAGCAGACATCTACGAGAATATCGTAATTGGCAGCTTTCTGTTTGCTTGGGCAGCCGGATGGGCACCAAGAGGGAATTTCTGCCTTCCTCTGTCAATCTGCTTCAGCAAACGCCAGCGGACAAGCCTCTGGGTAATGTCCTGCTTGGCAACGCGCATAGAGCGCTTTTTGATCTAACTTGAACGCTTGGGCAACGAAGAGGGCAAGCGTATAGAGATCGGAAAGGTCAAAAAATAAAGCGTGATATTGATGGCAAGCAGGAAATGAGACGCATTTTTCGGAGGTGCATTGGTATGCGGAATCCGAAGGTTGAAAACCCGAATTTGCACTTAGAGCATCTAACAAAACCTTCTGATCTGGTTGATGCAGATGAGGGCGCAGCCGAGGATTACGAAGGCCTCGTGAATGTCGGCGCGTCGCTCATAGCGGATAGTCAGACGGCGGAAGCGGTTGAGCCAGGCAAGCGTTCGTTCGACGACCCAGCGGTGGCAGCCCAACCTCTCGCTGCTGTCCACTGTCCGCCGAGCAATGCGGGGCATGATCGCGCGGGCGCGGCATTCGGACCGGCAACGATGGTTATCGTAAGCCTTGTCGGCGTGGAGCTTGTCGGGGCGCTTGCGCGGGCGGCCGCGAC
>NZ_JACJFU010000043.1:0-16071 GCF_014164635.1 Paracoccus sp. MC1854
ATCCGGTTCAGCTCGCGTTCGCTCATCACCAGCCATCCCATGTTCGTCCCCCGAGGATCATGCTTCAACCGGGGGAGAGTGACATTCCTGCTTTGCTCAGCGGTGACATTTTAGCTTTGCGCGTATAACATGATTTTTTATAAAGAATTTTATAGTCATGCTGTTTGTTTGGTCTGGAGAGAAAGATTCAGAATTTAAAGATTCAGAATTTGTTGCAGAGCTTCCGGTGACGGGATGGAGGCTGGAGTACAGGTGAATTCAACCACCTGCGTGATTGACCACTCGGTTGATCAGTCGTCTGGCGCGAATTCTGGTGCTTGAGCATGGCTGACGAACTTACCACGTCAAGCTGACGCTGGCCGTCTGCGGCTTTGATGATGGGTTGGGTAGCCCCTTCTGACGGCACTTGTGCCACTGTGGTCCGGACGGATCAGGGGGGTATGGCTATGAAGGAAGCATCGATCATCGGCGTCGACCTGGCCAAGCACGTCTTTCAGCTGCACGGTGCCACGGCCGAGGGCGAGGTCGTGTTCCGCAAGAAGCTGTCGCGCAAGCAGTTTGTCGCCTTCATGCGGGTGCAGCCCGGGTGCTGCGTGGCGATGGAAGCATGCGCCACGGCCCATCACTGGGCACGAACCTTGATGGGTCTGGGGCACGAGGTGCGCCTGATCGCGCCGAAGTTCGTCAAGCCGTATGTGAAGAATCGGAAGAACGACATGGCGGACGCCGAGGCGATCACGGAGGCCGCCAGTCGGCCGACGATGCGCTTTGTCGAGGTGAAGACGCCGGAGCAGCAGGGACTGGGCATGATCTTCAGATTGCGGGATCTGCTGGTCGGGCAGCGGACGCAGACGATCAATGCCCTGCGCGGCCATCTCGCCGAGTTCGGGCTCGTCACTGGCAAAGGGCGAGAGAATGTCGACCCGCTGCGGTCGGCCTTGGAGCGGGACGAGGAAGCCACGGATCTCCCTGTCGCCGTTCATCACATGGCGCAGATCTGCTTTGCCCAGATCGATGACCTGTCCCGGCGCATCGCGGAACTTGAGGCAGAGATCGCGGCGGCCAGTCGGCGCTCGCGGTTCTCTGCGCGCCTGCAGACGATGCCGGGTGTCGGCCCCGTCATCTCGATGGCGCTGGCTGCCTTTGCCCCGCCGATGGAGAGTTTCCGTCGAGGGCGCGACTTCCCGGCCTGGTTGGGGCTTGTGTCCAGACAGCACTCCAGCGGCAGCAAGCAAAGGCTCGGGCGCACGAGCAAGTCCGGCCAGCGCGACATCCGGCGCCTGCTGATCATCGGCGCGATGGCGGTGATTTCCGGAGCCAAGGCTCGGCCACGGGCGGAGAACTCCTGGCTGGGCCGTATCCTCGCCCGGAAGCCGAGAATGCTGGCGGCAATTGCACCGGCGAACAAGATGGCCCGCATGCTGTGGGCCATGATCACGAAGGATGACGAGTTTCGAGGGGGACCGCTTCTGGCGCATTGATGAGGAACCAGAAGCCCCACCTCGAAAGTGCGGCAGAAGCTGAAGCTTGTATGACATCGATCGAACGGATCAGGGCTGGGAAAATCAGTGTCACATGGAGAGCTTCGAGCTCGGTCTGATGTTTTGATCCTGACCCGCGGATCCCATACCGGCCAAGGGCCATGCGCCCCGAGAAAAGGCCTGACACATGGACGCATTCGTTCGTATCATTCCGGCTGAGGCGACAGCTCGCTAAACCCGGGGCGACCCACACAGGATGTGACCGCCCCCCGACGGCATCGCTGTGCCAAGATGGATCTGCAAGGATCCACAAAGGGGAGGCGGTCTCATCAGCGATCTGCTTCCGCACTCCCCCGGCGGCGCCCCGTTCGAGATCGCGACCAGCGAGCCGGGCTTTGCCCGCGACGAGGATGTGTCCCATCCGGGCGAAAGGCTGCAAATCCCCGGCCAGCCTGCCCATCTGCGCGGTCGGGTCGAGAAGCTGCTGACCACGCCGGACGGCTGAACCCCTGACACGCCCGCCAGGAGGACCGGCAAGCGCACTGCAGCCTTCGTCGGGGGCGGGAACAATTCAGGGCGCCCAGAATAGTTGCGCCGCCACAGACCCGTCAGGAGTCCCCCATGACTGAACGCGTCAGGAATCCGGGAATTGCGCTGCGGAAAGCGGACCCGCCAGGAAGACGGGCTTGATGACGGACGAGCCGGCTCGCGGCTGGCGCGTGCGTGGGCGCAGCCAAGGATGCTGGACGCCGCAGCACTCGCCGACAAGATGGCGCGCATGGTCCTGACCATGCCTTGGCAGGAGGGACATCGCCGAGCGGCAGCCTGTTCTGTCGGCGCCGCGGGCCGGATCGGTCCACCTGATCGTCAGGTCCGCTTCGCCCCGTCGATCGCATCGAGGACCAGCCTTGCGACCGGCTCGGCCGAGGCGGGGTTCTGGCCGGTGACCAGGTTGCCGTCGCGGATGGCGAAGGGCTCGAAATCCGGGCCGGCTTCGATCCTGGCGCCCAGTTCCTTCAGCCGCGTCGTCAGCAGGAACGGGACGGCATCCTCAAGGCCCACCGCCCGCTCTTCGCTGTCGGTAAAGGCGGCCACGCGGCGGCCGGCGACGACGGGCGTGCCATCCGCGCGGCGGGCGCCCACCAGCCCGGCAGGACCGTGGCAGACAGCGGCGACGACCTTGCCGGCCCCATCGAAGTCGGCCACCAGCTTCGCCAGCGCCTCGCTGTCGGGATAGTCGAACATCGTCCCGTGGCCGCCCGGCAGGACGATGGCGTCGAAGCCAGAGGTGTCCAGCGTATCGAACCGCGGCGTATCGGCGATGAGGGATTGGAACCCGGGGTCATCCAGGGCGCGTTCGACCGAGGCGTCATTCTCGCCAGCGGGCTTCATGCTGCTCGGGTCCACCGGCACCTTGCCGCCCGCGATAGAGGCAAGCGTCACCTCGGCGCCCGCATCGAGAAAGGCGTAGAAGGGCGTCGTCAGTTCCTCAAGCCAGAGGCCCGTGGGCTTGTCGCTGCCGGTCATGGTGGCGGCAGAGGTGGCGATGATGAGGATACGCGGTCTGGTCTGCATGGGGAGATGCCTTTTTCAACGGATCGCTTGAAAGCGGGGTTTGTGGCTGCATCATCCGGTACCGGATCGAAGTCCAGCACATGGCGGACAGGGCAGGTCAGCGGGCGCGGCTTCTGTCGCAGGGCGGCGCAGCAGTCCGGCCCCATGGTCAGGCCTGCGCCGTCATTCCGGCACCTTCTGGCCGATCGTGGCGGAAACGGCGGGCTTCTGCGGCTCGCTGATCGGCGCGGCTTCCTCGCCGGTCAGCCGCTCGGCCACCTCGGCCGCAAGCGTTTCCAGCAGCCGCAGTTCCTCGTCGTCCAGTTCCCGCACCTCGTCGTGGATCAGGCACAAGGCGCCCAGCACAACGCCGTCGGCCTGCCGCACCGGTGCGGCGGCCAGCGCCCGCGCGGACCAGCGGTGCAGGATCTGGTTTTCCGACAGGTTGGGGTCGCGCTCGATGTCGGGCACCATCAGCGGCCCGGCATCGGCCAGAAGCTGCGCCGACAGGGGCGCGCCTGCGGGCAGCAGGATCAGGTCCCGCCCGTCGGTCGTCCGCGCGCCGGGCAGGTCGCGGCTCGCGCCGATCACCAGTTCATGGTCGCCTTCGAGGGCGACGATCACCGCGGTCTTCATGTCGAACACATCGGCCGCCCGGAGCGCGTAGTCGTTCAGGTCCTCGCGCAGATCGGGGTCCTCGAGCTTCACGCCCCGAAGGGTCTCGTTCCGCAGCGTGGCCGCCTGCGGGTCCTGCACGACCTCGACCCCGGCACCCGCCGTGTCCTTTGCCAAGAGGGCGATGCGCCCCACGGCCTCCTTGATCGAGGCCACCACCGCATCGGCGCCCAGGGCCTCGCGCCGCTGCTTGTCAAGGGCGTCGGCCGGCACACCCCAGAGACCGAGCACGACCTTGACCTCTGGCCAGCGGGCGCGGATGCGGCGGGTGAGGTTCCGGGCGGCGGCGTCCGGCTCGCGGCTGAAGAAGCTCAGCAGGACGACCTGCACCCCTTCAAGATCAAGCCCCGCGACATAGCGCGAGGTGACGCTGCCAGAGGCCCGCACCACCGTTGGCAGCCCGTCAAGCTGCAGGCTGTGGGCCAGCATCTCGCAGGCCTGACGGTCGATCTCCCACTTGCCGGCGATGCAGGCGACGCGGGGGGCCGCGCCTTCCGGCAGGTCGGCGGGACGTTCGTCGCGGATATGTTCCAGCAGTTCGTCCATGCCGTTCGCGATCCGCAAGCGGTGCTCGGCGCGGGCGTTGTTGATATAGTCGAGGCTGGCCTGCCGCAGCACCTCCATGCCCTCGTCGTTGTAGAACTCGGTCACGGATTCCTCCTCGATCACGTCCTCGGCGATGTCGATGGCGTCGTCGGGGTCGTTGGCGATGAGGCGCTGGTAGATGCGCGTCTCGCGACTGAGCGCGGGACTGGACCCGAGCAGCGTTTCCAGGATGGACAACTGCGGGATATAGCGGCCCACGACCAGCAGGCAGACGGTCAGCGGCGTGGACAGGACCAGCCCGATCGGTCCCCAGATCGCGGTCCAGAAAGTCGCGGCGGCGATCAGCGACAGGACCGACAGCCCCGTGCTGGTGCCGTAAAGCAGCGGCTCGATGATGTTGTTCGACACCAGTTCCAGCACGAGGATCAGCCCGGCCGTCATCAGCACCATGTTCCAGCCCGGATCGACCGCAAAGGCGAGGCTGAGCGGAAACACCGCCGACAGGATCGGCCCGACATAGGGGATGAAGCGCATCACGGCGGCCAGCGTCCCCCACAGGATCCAGCCCGGCACGCCGATTGCCCAAAGTCCCAGCGCCATCGGGATCGCATAGGTGACGTTCACCACAAGCTGCATCAGCAGGTATTTCGAGATGCGCTTGCTGGCTTCCTCCAGCGCGTCGGTAGAGCGGTAGATGTTGCCGCCCAGCATCCGCAGCAGCCGGTCGCGCAGGTCGCCTTGGTCGAGCAGGATCAGCACCACGAAGACCAGCACGATGCCCGCCGTGGCGACCGGCGCAAGCAGCGGCGACAGCCACAGCATCGCGGTCGCGAAGGGCGAGACCGGCTCGGCGATGACGCGGACCCGCTGGGGCGCAATGTCGTTCTCTTCGCCGTCTCCGACGACCTCGGCCACTTCCTGCTGGACGGTGTCCACGGTCTGCAGCGCGCCTTCCAGGAAGCCCGGCCCTTCCATCTGCGCGCCCAGGTCCTTGATCTTGGCGCGGATGGTGGACTGATAGGTCGGCAGTTCGGCGCTGAGCGAGCGCACCTGCACCGCGACCACGGTGCCCAGCGCGCCCAGCACCGACAGCACCAGCCCCATGGCCAGCGCGACCGCAAGGATGCGCGACAGCCCGTGGCGAACCAGCCACTGCACCAGCGGTCCCAGCACGAAGCTGATGAGAAAGGCGACGGCCAGCGGGATCAGAACCACCTGCCCGAAGTAAAGGGCCGCGATCAGGATGGCCGCGATCACCAGTCCCGCGGCAAGGCGCAGGACATCGGTCTGCTGAGGCTGGGGCGACGGCTCGGCGCCGGGTGTTGGAAGGGGCAGGATCACATCGGCACCGCGCGGCTGAGAGCTTGTGCAGCCGCAACGCAATGTTGAAGCAAGTGGTTCACGCGCCACATTGCAGGAAAGACGCTTGCAGAAGGACGGCCCGCCTCACGCCAGGCAGGGTCATGGACCTGGCGAACCGGATTGGCAATGTGAACGTCGTCACCATCCTCGCCGCGGCCGATGACGCCCACGGCCGCAAGGGCTTCGTTACCGACCAACTTGTCAGAGAGCGACCTGAACGGCGGCGACTTGGACGTGTATCTCTGCGGCCCGCCACCGATGGTGAAAGCCGTGCGCCAGCACCTGAATGGCGCGGGCTTGACCCCCGTCAGCTTCCATTACGAGAAGTTCAATCCGATCGAGGCCCTCACCGAGGCTGCCGAATGAGCAGGCGTTTTGCCGGCAAGGTGATGGTCGTGACCGGCGCCGCGCAGGGCATCGGCGCACGGGTGGCAGAACGCGCCGCCGCCGAAAGGGCCGAGGTGCTGGTCGTGCACCGCTCGCCCCACCGCGACGAGGTGGGGGCAATACTTTGTCGATCAGGGCATCACCAAGGTCTTCACCGTCGCCTCCCACAATGCCGCGGGCCAGCAGATGATCGCGGCGCTTGGCAACGCCTTAACGGCGGCGGGCGGCGAGATCGTGGGGTAGGGGTTCACGCCCTTCCAGAAGAGCCAGAACTTCGGCCCTATCTCGCCAAAGCGAAATCCAGCGGCGCGCAGGCCGTCCATGCCTTCAATGCGGGCGGCAAGGCAATTTCCTTCGTCGAGCAATATGACAGCTTCGGGATGAAGGAGGCGCTGCCGCTGCATGGCGCGGGCTTCCTGACTTCGCTGCTCTACGTGGACGCACAGGGGCCTGCGGCCGAGGGCGTGGTGACGGCGCTGCATTATGTCTCCACCCTTGGGAACGAGGTCAACAGGCAGTTCGCCGAGGCCTTCAAGGCCAAGGCCGGGCACCCGCCCTCGGAATACGCGGTCCACTGCTATGACGCCACCAGTGCGCTGACCGAGGCCGTGAAATCCGGTGCGACCGACCGCGAATCTCTGGGCGCTGCGCTGCAGAAGACGAGCTTCGACGGACCCCGCGGCGCGACCGCGATCGACCCTGCCACCAACAACATCGTCCAGCCGATCTATGTCTGTAAGATGGTCGCGTGCGAAGGCGGTGCGCAGACCCAAAAGGTGCTGGCGGAACTGCCCGCCGCGGCCGACCCGGCCAACGGCTGCCAGATGGCGCTGATGAACTGATCCGGTGGCCTGCCTGAAGCAAACGCTTCAAGGCAGGGCCTTTCCACTTGGGGAGGATACGCCATGCAGGCCGATCTCGGCCTCCGGGTGCTGAGGAGGCTGATCGCGCTTCAGCTTCCCATGCTGATGTTTCTGATGTCGGTTGGCCTGACGGTGATCTTCCGGCTGATGCACCTCGTCAATCTGGCGCATGGCTGGCTTTGCGCGCTGGGCGCCTATGCGGCGGCGACCGCAAGGCCGCGATCGGCTTCTGGGGCGGGCTGGTGGTCGCGCCGCTGGCGGTCACGGCGCCGGGCGAGGTGCTGTATCTGGTCTTCATCCGCAAAATGCGACGGGTGGGGCTGAGGGCGCAGGTGCTGGTGACCTTCGGCCTGATCTTCGTCGTGCTGGATCTGACGCGCATCAGCTAGGGCTCGTATGCCTTGTCCGCCGCGATCCCGGCCGTGCTGGACGGGCGGCTTACGATCCTTGGCGTCGAATACCCGACCTGCCGCGTGTTCGTGATCACGCTGTGGCTGGCGATATGGGGGCGCTGGCGCTGGTCTTGGGCCGCGCCCAGATCATCGAGATGATCCGCGCGGGTGTGAACAACGATTCAATGGCCGCCTGCATGGGCATCGACGTGGGACAGATGTGCTTCTGCGACAGCTGCGACAGCTGCGCGCTGGCCGGGCTGGCGGGCGCGGCGCCGCTGCTGTCGGTGACGCCCGACATGGGGCTGAAAATCCTGATCCCGACGCTGATCGTGATCGTTATCGGAAGGCTCGGCAGCCTGAAAGGCGCGATCGCGGGGCCGCTTATCTACGGGGTCGTGCAGACCTTCGGCGCGGTGCTGTTCCCGCAACTCGCCTCGATCCTCATCTACGGGCTTCTGGCCGCGGTGCTGATCCTGCGCCCGGCGGGCCTGTTCCCGGCAAAGGGCTGATCCAATGTTCCGACACATGAGCCTGCGCTTCCGGATCACAGGACTTTTCGACCGGTTCGTGGCGGCGATCCCGAAACCCGCCGCCAAGGGCATGATGGCCGGCATCCTGTTCGGCTTCGCCCCGTCGGCGATGGGCGCGATCGGGACCGCGCCGCTGATCTTTGCGGTGCTGGTCGTCACCTGCCTGGTCTTTTCCGTGCTGCTGCCGCGCTGTGCGGTGGTCGTCATGCTGGCGGTCGGCCTGCTGCTGGCCTGGCTGATCAAGGGCGTGCCCATGGGCGATGTCCGCGCCACGCTGGCCCGGCCCGCGCTGACCTAGCCCAGATTCTCGGCCCCGGCGCTGGCGGGACTTGCGCTGCCCCTCATCCTGACCACCCTGATGGGCCAGTTTCTGCCCGGCACGGCGATCCTGCGGGCCAACGGCTATGATGTCGCCGCGCGCCCGGTGGTCGCGCTCTGGGCGCTGGCCTTGCTGCCCTCGGGGCTGTTGGGGGGATCACCACGACGCCCACCCGGACATGGGCACCGCTATGCCGCGGGGGGCGCCTGCGGGGCGTTCTTCCTGCTGGACAGACTGCTTGCCGGAACCATCGCGCAGTTGCTGAAGCATCTGCCGGTGGCGGTGATCGCGCTGCTGGCGGGCCTTGCCCTGCTGGGAGCCATCATGAAAAGCCTTCGAACGCTGTCCCCCGAGGGCAGCCCGGCCGACCGGCAGGCGGGGCTTCTCGCCTTCATGGTGACCAGCTCGAGCGTGTCGGTGATGGGCATCGGTTCGGCCTTCTGGGGCGTTGTCGTGGGGATCGCCGCCGTCGGTCTTTCCGCGCTGGCGGCCCGGGTGAAGCGAGCATGACGACACATCGGACAAGGGGAACGGAAACCATGACCCAGACCACCACACCGGCCGACAATCCCTGCATCATCTGCGTGGCGATCACCGGCAGCCTGCCCACCAAGGAGAACAACCCGGCGGTGCCGATCACCATCGCCGAACAGATCGAATCCACGCATGAGGCCTTCGAGGCCGGCGCCACCATCGCCCATTGCCACGTCCGCGACGATGACGGAAAGCCGACCTCGGACCCCGAGCGTTTCGCCCGGCTGAAGGAGGGGCTGGAACAGCACTGCCCCGGCCTGATCGTCCAGCTTTCGACCGGCGGTCGGTCGGGTGCCGGACAGTCTCGCGGCGGCATGTTGCCGCTGCGGCCCGACATGGCGTCGCTGTCGGTCGGCTCGAACAACTTTCCCACCCGCGTCTACGAGAACCCGCCGGACCTTGTGGACTGGCTCGCGTCCGAGATGCTGCGCTATGACATCAAGCCCGAGATCGAGGCTTTCGACCTCAGCCATATCGTGCAGGCGGCGCGGATGGCGCAGGATGGCCGGCTCAAGGGGCCGCTTTACGTCCAGTTCGTCATGGGGGTGAAGAACGCCATGCCCGCCGACGAGCCGATCTTCGATTTCTACATCGAGACGCTGAAGCGCCTGGCCCCCGACGCGCAATGGTGCGCCGCGGGGATCGGGGCGGATCAGCTGCGGATCAACGAATGGGCGGTGGCGAAAGGCGGCCATACCCGCACGGGGATGGAGGACAACGTCCGGCTGGATCGCGACAGGCTTGCGCCGTCCAACGCGGCGCTGGTCCGGCGGGTGGTCGGTCTGTGCGAGCGCCACGGCCGCCCCGTCGCGACCTGGCAGCAGGCCCGCTCGATCCTGGGGCTGCGGGACGCCGCCTGATCCGATGGCGATGTGCTGTGCCAGCCGCAGCAGCATCGCCGCCTTGCCCGTGGAAGGGCGGAGCTTGCCTTCGGTGTGGTTGCAGGACGCTGTCCGGTCTGACTGTTGCTCCACTTTGCCGGGGCCGTGGGGTTGGACCGGGATGGCTCTGAAAGTCCCGACTTGAGCATCAGTCGGCCTGATGGCGACAGTGGGGCGCATGACAGGCTGGTCGGGGTTCTGTCAGATTATGGAACGGCTTGCGAAGGTTTCGGCACAGGGCGATCAACAGGCGACAATGTTGCGGTTCTGGCTACGTGAAGCCGCCGGAAATCTTCCGCGTGCAGGCTCGGTCATCTTCGGAAAGCCGCTGGCAGGCTGAAGTTCGACCGGGTCCAGGAGAATGGAAAATTGGTGGGGCGGGAGGGGATCGAACCCCCGGCCAACGGCGTGTAAAGCCGTCGCTCTACCGCTGAGCTACCGCCCCGCTGCCGGTTCAATGAACCGTTGGCATGAGGGTGTAAAGGGCCTGCACTTGATGAATGCAGGGGGATGGATGGCAAGGCGGACCTGCAGCAATCCGGTCTGACGCCGAACAGGGATGCCCTGCAGGCCGCGGTTGGCGCTAATGGGGCATGATCAAGGCAGATCGGTCAAGGAAAAGGACCGCCTGCGCTGGCGCGGACGGTCCTGAATGATGGTGGGCGATAACGGATTTGAACCGCTGACATCTTCGATGTGAACGAAGCGCTCTACCGCTGAGCTAATCGCCCGGTGCCGCGCTAGATAGCGCCCTCGAATATCAACGGCAAGCCCTTTCTGCGGGGGTCGCGGCCGGTGCCCGACGCCGCGCCGGAACCTCGATGCGTATGCCGTTTTCCCGCAATTCGACCGTGCCTTGCGGAAAGAGGGCAGGGCCATGGCCTTGCCCCCGTCGGTCAAGCCTCGGGGCACGGTTCGGCCACGTCTTGATGACGCCGCAGGTCCGGGCGGGAGGGGGAACCTCGACCGCCACATGGGCCGGGCTGTCGCGCTTGTGCAGGACTCTGGTGGGGACAGCACCAGCTTGCGGCGCGGGATCGGAACGAGAGCTTTCTTGCAAGTCACCTTGCGGCGATCATGACAGAACCTGTCCTTCCGGCATTCTCGAATGCGGATAAGCCCGGAACCTGCTGCACGGCGGCAAACCATCAGGGTCGGAACAGATAGTTGAGCGATACGGGTTCCACAACGGATCGGCAGTAGCCGAAGCCGCATGGAATAAACTTTTCCTGCAGCGTGCAAACGGAAACACGCGCCCGATCGGGGCGCGTGTCTGCATTTTCATCACCGCTTTCGCAGTGGGTCAGTGTGCCGTCGGGCCGCTCAGGGGAAGGTCGGCGCGCAGGGCAGCAAGGCGCTTGACCTCGGCGGCCTCGTAAGCCGCCTCGTCCCATTCCACCGGCTCGGGCATCCGCACCAAGGCGTGGCGCAGCACCTCGCGGACATTCGAGACGGGGATGAGCGTCAGCCCCTCCTTCACGTTCGCCGGGATGTCGGCCAAGTCCTTCTCGTTCTCCTCGGGGATCAGCACCGTCTTGATGCCGCCCCGAAGCGCCGCGAGAAGCTTTTCCTTCAGCCCGCCGATGGGCAGCGCGTTGCCGCGCAGCGTGACCTCGCCGGTCATGGCGATATCCTTGCGGACCGGGATGCCGGTCATCACCGACACCACCGAGGTCACCATGGCCAGACCCGCCGAAGGCCCGTCCTTGGGCGTCGCGCCTTCCGGGACGTGGACGTGGATGTCGCGCTTGGAGAACTCGGGCGGGCTGATGCCCAGTTCGGGCGCAACCGACCGGACGAAGCTTGCGGCCGCGTCGATCGATTCCTTCATCACGTCGCCCAGTTTCCCGGTCGTCTTCATCACGCCCTTGCCGGGCAGCTTCAGCGCCTCGATCTGCAGCAGATCGCCGCCCGCCTGGGTATAGGCCAGACCCGTCACCACGCCGACCTGATCCTCCTTCTCGGCCAAGCCGTAGCGGTGGCGGCGGACGCCCAAGTATTCCTCGGCCTTCTCGGGTGTGACCTCGACCGACGTGACCTTGCCCTTGAGGATCTCGGTCACGGCCTTGCGGGCCAGCTTGGCGATTTCACGCTCCAGCGACCGCACCCCGGCTTCCCGCGTGTAGTAGCGGATCACATGGGTCAGCGCCTCGTCGGAAACCGAGAACTCGCCCTTCCTCAGACCGTTCGCCTTGATCTGCTTGGGCAGCAGGTGCCCGCGGGCGATCTCGCGCTTTTCGTCCTCGGTGTAGCCGGCCAGCGGGATGATCTCCATCCGGTCCAAGAGCGGCCCTGGCATGTTGTAGCTGTTGGCCGTGGTCAGGAACATCACGTTGGACAGGTCGTATTCCACCTCGAGATAGTGGTCCACGAAAGTCGCGTTCTGTTCTGGGTCCAGCACCTCCAGCATCGCCGAGGCCGGGTCGCCACGGAAGTCCTGACCCATCTTGTCGATCTCGTCGAGCAGGATCAGCGGGTTCGTGGTCTTGGCCTTCTTCAGCGCCTGGATGATCTTGCCGGGCATCGAGCCGATATAGGTCCGCCGGTGGCCCCGGATCTCGGATTCGTCGCGCACGCCGCCAAGCGAGATGCGGATGAACTCGCGCCCCGTGGCCTTCGCCACCGAACGGCCGAGCGAGGTCTTGCCGACGCCGGGCGGGCCGACGAGGCAGAGGATCGGGCCCTTCAGCTTGTCCGAGCGGTTCTGCACGGCAAGATACTCGACGATCCGTTCCTTGACTTTTTCAAGGCCGTAGTGGTCGGCGTCCAGCACCCGTTCGGCGGCCGCAAGGTCACGCTTGGTGCGCGACTTGACGCCCCAGGGCAGCGACAGCAGCCAGTCGAGATAGTTGCGGCTGACCGTGGCCTCGGCCGACATCGGCGACATCGACTTCAGCTTCTTCAGCTCGGCCTGCGCCTTTTCGCGCGCCTCCTTGCTGAACTTGGTCTTCTCGATCTTCTCTTCCAGCTCGGCGAGTTCGTTCTGGCCTTCGTCGCCATCGCCCAGCTCGCGCTGGATCGCCTTCATCTGCTCGTTGAGGTAATATTCGCGCTGCGTCTTCTCCATCTGGGTCTTGACGCGCGACTTGATCTTCTTCTCGACCTGCAGGACCGACATCTCGCCCTGCATCAGGCCATAGACCTTCTCAAGCCGCTCGGCGACGTCCAGCGTTTCCAGCAGTTCCTGCTTGCGGGCCACGTCGATCCCGAGATGCCCCGACACGAGGTCGGCCAGCCGGTGGGCGTCGCGTGCCTCGGCAACCGAGGTGACGGCTTCCTCGGGGATGTTCTTGCGGACCTTGACGTAACGCTCGAACTCTTCCGCAACGGTGCGGATCAGGGCGATGACGCTTTCGGCGTCGCCCTCGGTCTCGGCCAACGGTTCGGCAGAGGCCTGGAAATAGTCCTCGTTGGCAACGAATCCGGTGATCCGCACACGCTTCTGCCCCTCGACCAGCACCTTCACGGTGCCATCGGGCAGCTTCAGCAGTTGCAGCACATTCGCCAGCACGCCGGTCGTGAAGATGCCGTCGGTTTCCGGCTCGTCCACCGAGGCGTCCTTCTGGGCAGCCAGAAGGATCGGACGGTCCGCTTCCATCACGGCTTCCAGCGCGCGGACCGATTTTTCGCGGCCCACGAACAGCGGCACGATCATGTGGGGGAAGACCACGATGTCGCGCAGCGGAAGCACCGGATAGGTGGCCTGGGTCGTGTCGTTCATGAAGTATCCTTTCGTGCCCGGACCGGCGGCCCCCAAAGAACAGGCAGCGCGCCGGGCCTGCTTGGGACATATCTAGGAACCGCAGGCTTCTGCTGCAATGGCCCATCCGGGGACGCTGCGTTCCGACTTTCGGGGCATTTTATCGACAAGGACGAGACTCAGCGGGGAATCACGATCTCGGCCCTGAGCCCGCCCAGCCGGGCCTCGCTCAGGCGCAATTCGCCCCCGTGGGCGCGGGCGATGTCGGCGGCGATGGCAAGCCCCAGCCCCGCCCCCTGTCCCCGGTCCTGGTTGCGGGCCGCATCCAGCCGCACGAAGGGCCGGACCGCTTCCTCGCGCCGCTCGGGGGGGATGCCGGGGCCGTCATCCTCGACCGCGATGCGCAGGCTGCGCGAGGTCAGGACGGCCTCGACCTCGGCCCGAGAGCCGTAGCGCACGGCGTTGCCGACCAGGTTCCCGACCGCGCGGCGCAGTGCCTGCGGACGGATGACGGCGGTGGCGTCGGCGCTGTCCGAAGCAAAGCGGGTCAGCCTGACCGGCTGGCCGCCGCGCTGCGCGTCGCCCACGATCCCGTCCAGGAAATCGCGCATCGCCACCGTCTCGGGTCCGCCGTCCTGCGCCTCGGTCCGCGCGTGGTCCAGGAAGGCGTCGATCATCGTCCCCATCTCGGCCACGTCGCGTTCCATGTCGGCGATCTCGTCGCGTTCCGGGGGCAGGTCGGGGCCGAGCATCGACAACCCCAGCCGCAGGCGCGTCAGCGGCGTGCGCAAGTCATGGCTGATCCCCGACAGCATCATCCTGCGCTGCTCGTTCTGCCGCTCGATCCGTGCCCGCATCTCGACAAAGGCGCGGCCGGCGCTCCGGACCTCTGACGCACCAGCGGGGCGATAGGGCTTGACCTGCCCCCGCCCGTAGGCGTCGGCCGCATCGGCCAGCCGCCGGATCGGCCGCAACTGGTTGCGCAGGAAGACCGAGGCGATGGCCGTCATCAGCAGCGACGTCGCCACCATCAGCACCAGCAACTGGTGCGGGTTGGAAGGCGTCAGCCGCCGCCGCGGCAGTTCCAGCAGGAAGGGGCGGGGGCCGCCGACCAGCACCCTGACCCGCCGCAGGTCCCACAGGTCCACAGCCTCGACCGCAGGCAGGCGCCGGTGCATCTCGGCGATCACCACCCGGCCCGAAAAGTCGTAGAACCGGCGCCGCTCCTCGATGCCCCCAGGCGGGGGCAGTTCCAGCGTCAGGCCCAGTGGCACCGCGATCTCCTGCCCGGCGATCAGCGCCTGTGGGCCGTCGGGGGCAGACAGCACCCGGTCGGTGACCAGCGCGACCTCGGCCGCGGCGGTTTCCACCATCTGCTGCGTCACATCCTCGAAATGGCGTTGCAGGAACATGACCGTGACAACCAGCGTGATGACCACCACCGGCAGGAACAGGATCAGCGCCGCTCGTCCGTAAAGGCCGCGCGGCAGAAGATGCTTGAGCCAACTGGAAACCATGCTTGCCTCGCTTGCGTCCGGCCCGGCGCCGGTCCAGCCTAGGGGGATGAGCGAGACAGCGAAAGTGCGGGTGCTGCGTGCCCCCAACCCGTCGGCCATGACCGGACCGGGGACCAACAGCTTCCTGATCGGCGAGGAGGAGGTGGCCGTCATCGACCCCGGCCCCGACGATCCGGCGCATATCCGGGCGATCCTCGACACGGCCGAAGGGCGGATCTCGCATATCCTGCTGACCCACGCGCATCTGGATCACTCGGCCGGGGTCGCGCGGCTGGCACAGGCGACCGGAGCGCCCGTCTTTGCCTTCGGCCCTGCCATCGCCGGCCGCTCTCCGACCATGGAACGCTTGGCCGCGACCGGGCTGGTCGCAGGCGGCGAAGGCATCGACACGGCCTTCCAGCCCGACATCACCCTGCGCCATGGCGAGGTCCTGCAATCCTCGGACTGGACCATCGAGGCCCTGCACACCCCCGGCCACATCGGCAGCCACCTGAGCTTCCGCCTGGACGACGCGATCTTCTGCGGCGACCTGGTGATGGGATGGAGTACGACGCTGATCTCGCCCCCCGAAGGCGACCTGGTGGATTTCCTGCGCTCGCTGGATCTGCTGGGGCGGCTCGCCCCGCGTATCCTCTACCCTGCCCACGGCGATCCGGTGGCCAATCCCCTACAGCGGCTTGCAGAGCTTGCCGCCCACCGCCGCGCCCGCAGCGCCCAGATCATGGCCGCGCTGAGCCTTGGCCCGCAGACCGCGCGTGACCTTGCCGCCCGCATCTACGACATCCCCCCCGCCCTGGTGCCCGCCGCCGAGCGCAACGTGCTGGCCCATCTGCTGGCCTTGTGGGACCTGGGCGCGGTCCTCTGCGAAGGCCCGCCTGCCGCAGGTGCGGTCTGGCGCATCGCCTGATGGCGAACGGATAAAATTCTTCCCGAAGCCTCTGGACGCCCCCGAACGCGGGTGCTAGATGCCCTCCCGTGTTCCGGCGTAGCTCAGCGGTAGAGCAGTTGACTGTTAATCAATTGGTCGTAGGTTCGATCCCTACCGCCGGAGCCAAAATCCAGACAACTTCAACGTGTTACGATGCGAATGAAGTTTGTGCTTCTACCTCATTCTTGGCTTGTCACTGAATTTGTCATCGACTTTATCTCGGGGTATGGGAACGGCAAGGCAGGACTGTTGTTGAGAAATCACTGTCGGACGGTAATCCTCCCCGAAAGTAAGGGGCTTCATAAGTAGAATTTTCTCGGCAAGATGAACGAGGAGATTTCGAATGAAGACAAGCAGATACACTGAGGCTCAGATCATCGCGATCCTGCGGCAGGCTGA
>NZ_JACJFU010000044.1:0-15107 GCF_014164635.1 Paracoccus sp. MC1854
TTGTTCCTGCCTCGCGCCTGGGCCGAGGACGCAGGGCGGCGCGCCCGTGCCGGTGTGCCAGAGGCGATCCCCGGCCGGCCCAAATGGCGGATCGCCCTGGACGAGATCAGTCGCATCCAAGTGGCTGGAGCGCGCTTCGGCGCTGTGCTGGCGGATGCCGAGTACGGCAAGGTGGCAGACTTCCGGCAGAAGCTCTCGGAGCAGGGTCTCACCTGGGCGGTGGGCATTCTGCCGACCCAGACGGTCTATCCTGCCGACGTCATGATTGCTCCGGCTATGAAGGTGGCAGAGTAGTGCTAAGCCGCGGCCCCTGCCGCTTCCCGGCATGGGCAGAGACCGTCGTCGGGCTGGATCGCATCAGCTTGCTTGATCCCGGGCTCGTCCAGCGATAATGCCGCTTGCACAGGAGGCGTGGCAGAGTGGTTTAATGCACCGGTCTTGAAAACCGACGTGGAGGGAACTCCACCGTGGGTTCAAATCCCACCGCCTCCGCCACTCAACGCGATCAATCTTAGTCTAATGTGCTGATTTTATTGCGCCCGTTCGAGTGTGCTTTGTGGTGTGCTCAAAATTTACTATACATCCTGCACTACACTATGCTCTACCTCGCCTGCTTGGAGAGGTGGTGCATCATGGCGATCAAGCAGCGGGGCAAGGGTGGCAAGCTGTCGCTCTACAAGCGGGTGCCTGCCCGCTATGAAGCGGTAGAGCCTCGCAAGTTCGTCTGGGTCGCGCTTCACACCGACAGCATGACGCAGGCGACGCGGAAGGCGGATGCGGTCTGGTCCGAGATGATCGAGGCCTGGGAGGCGAAGCTCGCCGGCGACACGGCGGATGCGGAGCAGCGCTTCAAGGCTGCGCGTGACTTGGCGGCCGCACGCGGGTTCCGGTTCCTGCCGGTGAACAAGGTGGCGCAGGTGCCGCTCGACGAACTGCGCGACCGCATGGCAGCCGTTCCCCTGCGTTCGGACGAGCCGGACATGATCGAGGCGGCTGCCGTCCTCGGGGGCGCGAGAGAGCCTTCCCTGACCGTCTCCCGGGCGCTGGACGCCTACTGGCAGCTCGCCCGCGAGAAGACCCTTGGCAAGTCGCCCGATCAGCTCCGGCGCTGGCGCAACCCGCGCATCAAGGCGGTGACGAACTTCATCGCGGTGGTCGGGGACAAGGCCGTTTCCGAGATCTCCACGGAGGACATGCTGGATTTCCGGTCCTGGTGGCTGGACCGCATCGAAGCGGGCAACGTGGGGCCGGGATCAGCCAACAAGGACCTGATCCACCTCGGCGAGGTGCTGAAGACGGTGAACCGGATGAAGCGGCTTGGGCTGGCGCTGCCCCTAGACGGCTTGTCCTTCAAGGAGGGAGAGGCCGGGCAGCGCCCGCCGTTCTCGCCCGATTGGATCAGGGACAAGCTGGTCGCCAAGGGAGCGCTCGATGGTCTCAACAGCGAGGCACGAGCGATCCTGCTTGCGATGGTCAACACCGGCGCGCGCCCGAGCGAAATCGCGAACCTGACCGCCGACCGGATCCGGCTGGAGAGCAAGGTGCCGCATATCTCCATTGAGGGTGAAGACCGGCAGCTCAAGTCGGCCTACGCCAGGCGCGTCATTCCGCTCTGCGGCGTGTCGCAGGAGGCGATGCGTATGCACCCGGACGGCTTTCCCCGCTACCGCGACAAGCCCGGGCTGTCCGCGACGGTGAACAAGTATCTGCGCGAGAACGGGCTGGCGGAAACGCCCCTGCACACGATGTATTCGCTGCGGCACTCGTTCGAGGACCGCATGATCGCGGCCGGCGTGGACGACCGGATCCGGCGCGATCTCTTCGGCCACCGGCTCGACCGCGAGCGGTATGGCAAGGGCGCCACCCTGGAGCACCTGCAGGAGATCGTTCAGGCGCTGGCCTTCTGACCCGCAAGGATGGCCCGTGCACGGGTGACGGCGTCCTGCTGGGACGAATGCGCAGCCAGCTCCCGCTCGACCCGCTCGAAGATCGGCGCATAGGTGGGATCGACAATGGTCAGAGCCGCGGCCTTGCGATGCATGGCCTGCAGGTCTTCGAGGGTGACAGGGCGAGGGAGGCACGTGCGTTTCATGCGTCTTTTATACGGCTGCGGGGTTCAGGCGTCGCTCGGAGAACGGAAAATCGCTCCAAGGGCCTGAGCCGGACAGCCGGGGGGCCATGGGGCGCGTGGGACGGCACCGCGCCTGTCGCGGGACCACTGGTCACTCCGAATGGTCCCTGGATCGGCACGGGGCTGCCGGCGGCATCGTGCCCCAAGCGGCAGTGGGCCTTGGAGCTTTCGCCTGGCACGCCGCCCTGCAGCAGCGGCGAAGCCCCGGCTGGGGCCAGACGGGGGGGGCGAGACAGGCTCGCCCATCCCCTCCAGAGGTCGCCCCGCCGGGACGCTTGCGCGTCTAGCACAGGCTCCAGGCCGTGTTGCGCGGGATCCCGTCGGCAAGGGTTCCCGCAGGCAGGCGCCGAACCCATCCGTGCTCCTCGAGGATCAACAGCAGCCGATCCGCGGCAGCCCGCTTGCGCATCTCCCGCTGCGGCGCGCGTTGCTGAACATCGGCCATGAGGAAGGTCCTGCCGGGCCGGCCCTGCAACCAGATGCGGAGATCGTCTGCCAGGCGAAGGTTCGCGTCCACCCCCGTCCGACCCAGCAGACGCTGCGCCTCGTGCAGATAGTAAAGCGCGAGGCCGAGGCCGCTCTCCATGTCGTCGGCGTCGACCTCGGTCGTGTCCGGATCGCGCCACAGGGTCAGGACGCCGGCGATGCGGCAGGCGTTCTCGGCCGTCTTGCTGGCAAAAGCCCTGACACCCTCGAATGTGCCGCCCGCGGCTTGGGCGCTCTCGATGTCATTGGCGGCCGCGACCAGAGCTTCGCGCGCCCCGGCCGATAAAGGCAGGCTGCGCGGCACTAGCTCCTTGGTCTCGGGATCAGGGATCGGGAGCGCCTTCGACAGAAGCTCGACGAGCCAGTCGCGCGCGCGCTCGGCGGCCGGCTGGGACTCTGTGACCGCCGTGATACGGCGGCTGCCGATCGTCGATTCCGGCTCCACGATCAGGCAGCGCGGCAGGAAGCCGATGTTCTCGGCCATGGGATCGCCAATCAGCTTCCCGGTCACGGTCGGCTGCATCATCAGGTGCAGCGTCAGGCGGCGGCCGCGCAGCACCGTCTCGCCCTTGGCGTTGGCGAGCCGGATCTGCCTGCCGTCCCACAGGCTGTTGAGGTTGGCGAAGGTGCGCTGTGCCTGGCCGGGCTTCAGGGCGTAGCCGCCCAGGAACGCACCCGCCTCGTCCGACAGCAGACCGGCCGAGGGTGTTCGGGACAGGATGCGGAACAGGCCGTGGATGGTCGGATCCGAAACCGTGCAGCCGAAGTCATCGACGTTGCCGGCCAGGCACCGGTCCACCGTCGACTTCCGCTCGCCGCTGCCGGCAATGGTCACGCAGAAGAGCGACAGCGGCCGGTCGCCGCCAAGCGTCTCCACATTGGCGTGCCCCTGCACCGCAAGGGACGCCAGTGCCAGCGCACTCTGCGCCGCGATGGCGAGCGGGGCCTGTGTCTCGCGGTGGGCCGCGTCCACGGCCGCCCTGAGCGGGCCGAGGAGATGGACGGGATAGGGTGCGGCGTGCCGGGCTCCGGCGACAAGCGGGCGCGGGGCCGGGATGGGCAGGGCATGAATGTTTGTCATGAAACAGGTTTTCCAGGTGGGTTGCGTGCCTGGACCGCGCGGCATCGCTGCCGTGCACAATCTAGACTTAAAGCATATACCCGCGCTGCCCCGCGCAGTCGCTTGGAAAGCCGACCACGCACCCGAGACCGACCTGGTGCCGCGTTGGTCGGGGTGCGGGGCCTGCTCATGTGCCAGACGGGATTAGCCGTTTAGCACCTTTCACACGGCTGCGGGCGCGTCGGATGAGTTTACGTGGGATGGCGCACCGACACCGCTGATGGAACACCGACCGCGCTGAGCGCGGCAAGGTCGCACCTAGCGATGTCCGTCGTCGTCCAAAGACGAGCACGCCGGTCGGATCCCTGCCACGACATGACTGGGAACGGGGCGACCTCCGTGGATCCCGGTGCGGGAAGGAGACGGGCAGCCATTAGCTGCCCGTCTCCCGATCACGCCTGCGTCCGGTCCAGCGCCCCCCGCAGAGCCGTGGCGCTCTTGACAGTGACAGCAGGATAGGAGCCGAACGAGATCACCCGGATCAGGTCGATCCCGCTGCGTTCGTCAGGGGTGAGATCGCCCAGTTGAAAAGGCGCGCGGGATGCGCCGGTGCAACGAACATGGCGCTCACTTCCCGAACAGGGCACGGATTGCGGCGCGCCCTTTCGCGGTCGGGCGCGGGTCAATGTCGCCAGAAGCTTCACGAATTTCCCCGATCCAGAGGAGCTCGTTTTCGGAGATTGGCGTGCCGAATGCGGAAAGCACGGCCTTGGTGGCGATTGGTCCTATGGCCTGCTCTATAGCCAAGCGCATAAAGCGTGCGGGATCCACTTCAAGTGCCCGCGCTAGATCAGGGACGCGATCGAGTGGTATCTTGTTTGCTCCGGACTTCAGAAGTGATATGACGTTCGCATTGATGAAGCCGGCTTCTTGAGCAATCTGAGCCTGGGACTTCCGACCTCTAAGATCCTGGATACGCTCTGTCATCAGTATCGCTGCTGGTGTATTCTTGAACGGCTTGCTCATGATATCCTCATTATTGCTGTTGACAATAATGGTATAACGAGAAGTGCAGGTTATTTCGGGTGGGACTTTGCAGACTGAGCGAAGTCCTAGATGTTTCCTGTGACTGCATGGGGATGCGTTTCGGACCGGCAGTAGGAGGCTAGCTAAGTCCTCCCATAGGAACCCAGCAGTCGACCGACAAACTCCGGTAAACCGCGAGAAAGTGTGGCTGCGGCCTGCTGCACCCGCTGATGGCAACATCTTCCCTGACGACCATTACCTCTATGGTATGTCATAGTGCTCTAGTGAAGCAGCAAGCAGGAGAAGCACCGATGATCGAACTGGAGCCGGATGTCGAAGTGATCCGTTACGAGCGGCGGAAAGCCATCCTTCGCTCGGCATGGGTCATGGGCTTTGTGTTTCTTGCCACTGCGGCATATTACTTCAACACTGTTGGTCTGCCCGACCAGTGGTGGCCGATCGCTTACGTGGTCGTGGGCACCTGCCTTCTGATGCTCGCTGCCTGCATGACATTCAGCGGCTGGGTGCTCGCTGGCGGGTCCAAGAATCAGTGACCGGACTTGCGCGACCTCTTTGCCAGTTCCACCACAAGAGCGAGTCTAGGCGCATGCTCACCTGAAGTCCCGTGGCCTAACCCGGATGGCGTTGAGGTGGAGGTCGCGGACATACATGTCGCGGGGGCGTGGCGCGGTGGAGGGTGCCGCGTCTGGTTCGGACAACGCTGCATCATTGCGGCCTTCGTTCCCGCCTTGCTGCAGCCCGGAACCGCTCCTATCGCGCTGACCGACGCTCGCCAGTTCCCGCGATAGGTCGGCGATGCGGTGCACCACGAGATGGACGACCTCGCCCTCGCGCTGGACGCGCGCCTTCACGGCGATCATGGGGGCGGTGAGGACGATGCGGCGGTGAGCCTCGAAGACCTTGGTCCAGACGACCAAGTTGGCGATGCCGGTCTCGTCCTCCAAGGTGAGGAACATCACACCCTTCGCGGACCCGGGGCGCTGGCGGACGAGGACGATGCCGGCGGTCTCGAGCCACTGGCCGTTGCGGGCGCTCATGGCCTCAGTGCAGGGGATGATCCCGCGCTGGCGCAGGTCGCCGCGCAGGAAGGCCACGGGGTGGTCGCGCAAGGAGAGGCCGGTGCGGGCGTAGTCCTCGACCACCTCGCGGCCGCGGCGCATGGGCCGGAGTGCGATGGCAGGTTCGTCGGTCTCAGGGAGGCTCGTGCCCTCCCGCGCCGCAGCGGCTGCGAAGAGCGGCAGCTCGGTTTCGCCCAGACCCTTGATGGCCCAAAGCGCCTCGCGGCGGGCGAGCCCCAGGCTCGAGTGGAAGCCGTCGGCCTCGGCGATGCGGGTCAGGGCCGCAACTGGCACGCCCACACGGCGCCAGAGATCCTCGACGGAGGCGAAGGGCGTGTCGGCGCGAGCCGCGACCAAGGCGGCGGCGTGGGCGTTGGCGAGGCCCTTGACCATGCGCAGGCCGAGGCGGACGGCGAAGCGGGTCTCGTCGCCGGTGGGCTCCAGCGTGCAGTCCCAGTGGGAAGCGTTGACGCAGAGGGGGCGGACCTCGACGCCGTGGTCGCGGGCATCGCGCACGATCTGGGCCGGGGCGTAGAAGCCCATCGGCTGGGAGTTCAGCAGCGCCGCGCAGAAGACGTCGGGGTGCCAGCACTTCAGCCAGGCCGAGGCATAAGCGATCAGCGCGAAGCTTGCCGCGTGGCTTTCCGGAAAGCCGTAGGAACCGAAACCCTCGAGCTGGCGGAAGGTGCGCTCGGCGAACTCGGGAGCGTAGCCCTTCGCCACCATGCCGGAGACGAGCTTGCCCTTGAAGGCGCTCACCCCGCCGGTGAACTTGAAGGTGGCCATGGACTTGCGCAGCAGATCGGCCTCGCCCGGCGTGAAGCCCGCGCAGACGATGGCGACGCGCATCGCCTGTTCCTGGAACAAGGGCACGCCGAGGGTCTTGCCGAGAACCTTCTCCAGCTCGGGGGTCGGATACTCCACCGGCTCCTGCCCTGCGCGGCGGCGCAGATAGGGGTGGACCATGTCGCCCTGGATCGGGCCGGGCCGCACAATCGCGACCTGGACGACGAGGTCGTAGAAGGTGCGGGGGCGCAGGCGCGGCAGCATCGCCATCTGCGCGCGGCTTTCGATCTGGAAGGTGCCGAGCGTGTCGGCCTTGCGGATCATCGCATAGGTGCGGGGGTCCTCGGGCGGGATCGTCGCCAGATCGTGACGGATGCCCTTGTGCTCGGCCAGCAGATCCAGCCCGCGGCGCATGCAGCTGAGCATCCCCAGGGCCAGCACATCGACCTTCATGAAGCGCAGCGCGTCGATGTCGTCCTTGTCCCACTCGATGATCTGGCGGTCGGCCATGGCGGCCGGCTCGATGGGGACGAGGTCGTCCAGGCGGTCATGGGTCAGCACGAAGCCGCCCGGGTGCTGGCTCAGGTGCCGCGGCGCGCCGTGAAGCTGGGCCGCGAGTTCCATGGTCAGGCGGATGCCGCGGTCGGCCGGATCGAGGTTCAGCTCGCGGATTTGGGCGTCGGTGACGCCCTCCGCCGACCAGGCCCAGAGCTGTGAGGACAGCGCCCGGATCAGGTCCTCGGGCAGGCCCAGGGCCTTGCCGACATCACGCAGTGCCCCCTTGGCGCGGTAGCGGATGACGGTGGCGCAGAGGGCGGCGCGGTCGCGGCCGTAGTTCTTGTAGACCCACTGGATGACCTCCTCGCGGCGCTCGTGCTCGAAGTCCACGTCGATGTCCGGCGGCTCGGCCCGCTCCTCGGAGACGAAGCGCTCGAAAAGGAGGTCGTTGCGGCCGGGATCGATGGAGGTGATGCCGAGGACATAGCACACCGCCGAGTTCGCCGCCGATCCGCGCCCCTGGCAAAGGATGCCCTTCGACCTGGCGAAGCGGACGATGCTGTGGACCGTCAGGAAGTAGGGGGCATAGGCCAGCTTGCCGATCAGGCGCAGCTCGTGCCTCAGGGTGGCCGCTACCTCGTCTGGCATGCCCTCGGGGTAGCGCCAAGCCGCACCTGCCCAGGTGAGCCGCTCCAGCGTCTCCTGCGGGGTCAGCGCCGGGTCGTCCCGTTCCTGGGGATACTGGTAGGCCAGCTCGTCCAGCGAGAAGCGGCATCGGCCGGCGATCTCGAGCGTGCGGGCCAGCGCCTCGGGGGTGCGCGAGAAGAGCCGCGCCATCTCGGCCGGCGGCTTGAGGTAGCGGTCGGCGTGGCGCTCGCGGCGCAGGCCCAAGGCCTCGACGGTGGTGCCATGGCGGATGGCGGTGACCACGTCCTGCAGGATGCGGCGGGAGGGTTCGTGGTAGAGCACGTCGTTGGTGACCACCGTCGCCACCCTCATGCGGGCGGCCAGCGTCGCCAGTTCATGCAGCCGCAGCTGGTCGTTCGGGCGCCGGCGCAGCGTCAGGGCCAGGTAGCCGCGGTCTCCGAAGACCTCGCGCAGGCGGCGCATCCGGAAGGCGCAGGTGTCGTCGGCGAGATCGGGGACCAAGACTGCGATCAGTCCCTCGGCATGGGCGACAAGATCGGACCAGTCGAGGTGACAGCGACCCTTGCCGGCACGCCCCTTGCCGAGGGTCAGCAGCCGGCAGAGCCGGGCGTAACCCGCGCGATCCGTTGGGTAGACCAGCACCGCCATCCCGCAGGCGAGATCGAGCCGGCAGCCGACGATGAGCCGCACCCCCGTCACCTTCGCCGCCTCGTGGGCGCGCACGATCCCGGCGAGGGAGTTGCGGTCGGTGACCGCCAGCGCCTCGATGCCCATGGCGGCGGCGGTGGCGAAGAGGTCCTCGGCCGAGGAAGCACCGCGCAGGAAGGAGAACTGCGAAGTGACCTGCAGCTCGGCGTAACGGAAGCCCGTCATGGCAGGGCGCCCGTCATCGCACGCCTCTGGCTTGGCCGTGCTCTGCGTATGTCGGTTCCTCCTTCATCCGAAGACCCCATGGAGGAACCAGCGCTGCGAGCCGGTGGCGGCGTCCTCGCCGTCGCCGGCGCGATAGATCCAGTAGCGCTGGCCCGCCTCGTCCTCGACCCGGAAGTAGTCGCGCACGGACGTCCTCTCGGCATCGCGGGTCCACCACTCGCCGAAGATGCGCTCAGGCCCGTCGGCACGGCACACCCGCCGGCGCACGCCCTTCCAGGCAAACCAGGTCGGGGGGTGGTCGGGCAGCAGCGCCAGGGTCTCGATCGGCTCGGGGCGGGGCAAGAGGCGCGCGGGCCGGGGCCAGTGATCGGGCCAGCCGGCGTCCGTTGGCTCGGCCAGCGCCGAGATGCGGCGGACCGAGCGCTCGGGCACGTCGCTGGGGACAGGGGCGATCCGGTAGACGGCGCGAGAACCCACGCGGTTCGCCAGCGTGTCGATCAGCCCCGCGAGGTCGGGCGCGGGCTTCTCCAGCAGGCTCGCCGCCTGCCGAGGCGTCAAGGGTTCGGCCAGCGTGGCCGCCAGCACCATGATCTCGATGCCAAGACCTGGGTCGATGGTCTCGATGCGGGCGCAGAGGAGCCGGGTCAGCGGCTGCGGATCCCGCACCGGCCGCGCAAGCCCGATCCGCACGATCTGGAGGTCATTGTCGATGCGGTGGCAGAGGAGATCGAGCCGGCGGGCCCCCAGGCCGCGCACCTCCAGCTGCTCGCACAGCGCCACGACCAGCTTGCCGATAGACCGGGCGATGGTCTCGGCGGCGGCAATGGGTTCGGCGAAGACGCGGCGGACCTCGACAAGCCCCTCCGGGCGGATGGGCTCGATCGGCTCGGCGGCCTCTCCCAAGGCCTGGTCGAGCCTGCGGCAGAGGTCCGGCCCGAAGCGGCGGGTGAGCGGCGCGCGGGGTTGGCCCAGCAGATCGCCGATGCGGGTGAAGCCGAGCGCGCTCAGATCGGCGACGGTGGCGGGCGGCAGCCGCAGCGCCCGGAAGGGCAGCGGGGCGAGCACGCGCGCCGTTGTGCCAAGTGCCGCGATGAAGACCGGCTCGGCCGCATGGCGCGCCAGCGCATGGGCTGCGCCCCAGGTGTCGGCAATCGCCGCGCGGGCGGTGACCCCGGACAGCACCAGTCGCCCGACCAGCGCCTCCAGCATCGCTGCCTCGCCGCCCTGCAGGTGATCGGCCCCGCTCGTGTCCAGGACGATCCCGTCGGGCGGATCGGGAGCCACCACTGGCGAGACCCGCTGCATGACCCAGATCGCCAGCCGCTCGAGGCTCGCGGCGTCTGCGACAGGGTCTGCCGGCACGATGACCAGCCCCGGCACCAGCGCCTGCGCCGTGCTGACCGGCATCCCTACGCGAAGCCCGGACCCCTGTGCAGCTTCGTCCACAGCGGTCAGCACGCGCCGGTTGCCCACACGTCCGGCAATCACCAGCGGCACTTCATTCGGTGGCGCGGCGCTCCCACCCGTGCGCCGCAGCCGATCTGTCGGCCAGCATGGCAGGAACACCGAGACGACCCGTCGCATCGCAGCCCTCCAGTTCCATCTCGAAGCTCTCGCCCGCCCGCGCCCGGATCAGCTCGACCAGCCAGCACGGCCGCCCTACGCCCGGCACCGGCAAGGGTGCCGAGGGCAGCACCGAGACCCGCCAGCGCGTCATCGCCGCCGTGGGCTGGCCGAAGTCACTGGTGTCTGCCGGCCGCCGCCAGCGCCGCAGCGCGATGCCCATGGTGCCTGCCTCCCGCGCCGCCAGGTGCAGCCGCCGCGAGGCCGTCATCGAGAGCCGCGGTGCCTCGCCTACAACCGCCGCCAGCCCGCCATGCCGCAGCCCTTCTTCCAGGCAGGCGAGCACGGAGGTCTGGTCCCCCGCCTCGACATGGATCACCCGGTCAGGATGCAGCCCCACCTGCGCGAGCCCAGGCGCAAACAGATCCGCCGCGATCACGCACCAGAGCACCGGGCCGGAGAGCCGCGCGGCGATCCCGGCCGCAAAGCAGGTCGCCGCCGCCCCGTCCACCGTCCCGTTGCCGCCACCCGCCACCTCGTGCAGGCCGCCCAGCGCCAGGCCCCCACCGGGCAGGCGTCGGTCGAGGTCGGGAAGGCCGAAGGGGAGAACGCGCGATGTCCGTCCACCATCGCCCTCAATGCGCGCGATCTGCGCACGCAGATCGGAGAGAGCTAGAGCGGGCGAGGACATGGGCATGCGCATGGGCATGGGCAGAAAGGCTCCGGCATGGACAAAAAGAACAACATCAATGTTCTCTTTTTGTTCCGGTAAGGGCCTCGATGTCAACTGCTCCCCTGTGGGGCCAGGCACAGCAGCCTTGGCACCAGTCGAGGTGGCGCGACGCAGTGCCGCCCGTCAGCCAACCTGTGCTCGATTTTTCGGCTGTGGCAGGCTCGCGTCATCTGCTCCCGGGACCCGCCTGTTCTGGAGAAACCCAGGGATCCAAGGCTCGCGCGCTTCTTTGCGGCCTAATAACTTGATCTACCGCATCCCAACCCGTCTTCCCCAGGCAGAACCATCCTCCAAGATCAGGGAAGTGCTCTTGCCTCACGCCGCTGCAGACCTCTTAGCGCGTCCGACACCTTCGTGTTCAGGTCGGCGTAGGCAAGGAAGTGGGCGGTCTCTCCCGTGCCTGTTCTCCGTCGAGGCATGGTGCGGTCCAAAAACTCTAGGAACATCATGAGATTTGGAAGGTGTCTTTGCCGCTCAGCTTGTCGTTCCCGTTCATGCGCGATCATCCCAAGAATACCAGCCTCCAAGAAAATCGCGCGGCGCGCCGCTTCGGTCCACTGCTGGGTCAGAATGCTGGTCCTGCCTGATCCTCGAGGGACGCGCAGAAAGGTGGGCAAGAAGAACTGGAAGATCTCGCCCTGCAGTGTCGTGAACGGAAAGCCGGCGAGTTCCTCAAGGGTTCTCAGCTTCAGCCGGTCAAGCTCATCACCCTTCAAGGTCACCTCAACGCGGACGCGCTTCTCGTCTTCGGGCAGGTCCTCCCGTGTCCCGGCATCCTGGTTCTGGCGATCCATCACCTTGTCCATGAGCCGAACCATCAGGTCCTCACCACGCGCGCCGACATACATCGTCCCATCCAGGGCCGGCGCCAGGTAGTGCTCGGGGCGCAGGGGTGAGGTGGTCTTCTTCTCGGTGCCTGGCCGCGGTGTGATGAAGGAGGTTGTGCCCGGACCGTAGTTGAACCTGGGCCGGCTGTCCGGGTTCGTCCAGACGTCCCGGTCCGTGTAGAGCGTGCGCTGCAGCACGCCGAGAAGAAGCTGCCGTGCTTGGGCCGTCGCGTTGCGGGCGTAGGCATCGACGCTGACTTCGATGCCCGTGATCGTGGGATGCTCGGCAAGCCCGTAAGTGTCGCGAAGCTTGTCGGACACCTGTTGCAGCCCGGCTATCGACGGCTCCTGGACCCGGATCTGGAAACGCGCCGTGACACCACCCGTTCCTGGCCTCCAGGGAACAACGTGGGGCGTTCGCCCGACCATGGGCTCGATCAGCTTCTGCACGTGCTGGAACTGGGTGCCCCGGCCGACCACGACGACAAGCTCGATCCAGTCGATGACCGCCCTGAAGCGGTAATCGTCGAGGTTGATCTGCGGCTTCAGAACATCCCGGCTAGCGAACCTCGCCTGTCTGCCCGGGACCGGCTCGACGGCGAACCTCATCTCCAGCGGGGGCCGGCTGACCTTCCGGAATGGCAACTGCGTCGTGATGAGGGAGGTCATTGTGTATCCGTGAGATCGAGGGCGCTGGGATAGCACCGCCGGCTCAGGCCGCAAGGTCCCGGCGCGCGCAATTGGCTCGTGAGGACACCGACAGCTTCCGCATGCCGCAGAAGCCGCACACAGCGCTGGACAGACTCAGGGACCAGGCTTGCACTGGTTCGAGGGGGTGTGGGCCGGCGAGCCTGAAGGGGGCCTCAGCGCCTCGCTGAGAGGCGCTGGGAGCCGAGCAATACGGTGAGGCAAGGAACAGTCTGCATGCCCCGATGCATACCGAAATGTCTGGACCTGCAGGAAGCAGCCTCGGTCGTTGTCCCGGTCCGAGGGGCCGCGCCGCATGGCGGCGCGACCATTTCGGTCAGCCCGCCCTGACCTCGATGCGCCTGGCTTCGGGTTGGGCCGCCCGCGGCAGGCGGATCGTCAGCACGCCGTTCGAGAGGTCCGCCTCGATCCTGTCGATGTCGAAGTCGCCCGTCAGGGTGAAGCGGCGTTCGTAGTCGCCCACCTGGTATTCACGATGAAGCGGGCTCATGCCTTCGGGCGCATCCTCCAGCACCTCGGCACGGATGGTGAGTTCGCGCCGTTCCAGCTGGATATCCAGGCCCTCCTGCGTCGCTCCCGGCACGTCGGCGATCAGGACCAGGCCTTCCTCGGTCTCGGCGATGTCGCAGCGGGGGCGAAAGGTCGGCCGGGCGCGTGTCGGTTCTCCACCCTGCTGTTCAGCCGGCAGCTTGCCCTGATGCTGGTCCGACGCGCCGAGGTTCTGTCGACGCTCTTCGGACGGCTCTGGTATGTTCTGGTCTTGCGCCATGACTTCCTCCGTCATCTTGCATTCACGCTGATGCGCTTGGGCTTGTCCGCGTCTGGGCGATGCAGCGACATGTGCAGCACGCCGTTACGGTAATGTGCCTCGACCCGATCGGGGTCCACGCTGAAGGGCAGCGACAGCGTGCGCAGGAACGCGCCGGCGACACGCTCGCGTCGGTGATAGCCCTTGAGGCCATCGACATGGGTCCTGCGCTCGCCCTTCAGGGTCACGGTGTCGCGGTGGACCGAGATGTCGAGCTCGTCCTCGGCCACGCCAGGGATCTCGGCCATGACGGCCACGCCATCGGGCGACGCATAGACATTCATCGCGGGGTAGCCTGCATCGGCTTGGCTGGAGGCCGCCTGGAACAGCCGGTTCATCTCGGTTTGCAGGCGACGCATCTGTGCGAACGGGTCTTCGCCGTAGACTAATCGAGAAATCATTGCTCCCTCCATCTCCAGAGTTCACATGGCTTCGCATGCACCGGGGATCCTCTGCAGCATCCTTCCGGCGCGGCCCGGTGGGTGCCCGATCTGCAGCACCTTTCGGGCCACAGGACCAACCCGATCGAGCCGCCGCCCGTTCCCTCGCAATCGGACTGCTGCTTGGCGTGCGTCTGAAGAACGATGATACGCAAGTTGGGGCGCGTCGCCGTCTCGCCGGCTGTCAGGATCTGCCGGTTGCCATTCCCAATGGCGATCCTATCTGCAGATCATCCCGGCAACGCGCGGTTCTCCCTTCGTGCGCAGCCCAGGCAATCCCCAACGCACGGCCTGACGCCTTGACGAACCACCCGTCTCAGGATCAGGAGCGTGAGGTCTTGGCAGGACTTGTCGAGCGGGTGACGTTCCACAATCCCGAGACCGGCTTCTGCGTGCTGCGCGTCAAGGCGCGCGGGCACCGCGACCTGGTGACGGTGGTGGGCCATGCCGCCGCGATCTCGGCGGGTGAATGGATCACCGCGTCGGGGCAGTGGAGCAACGACCGCACGCATGGTCTCCAGTTCAGGGCGCAGTTCCTCAGGGCCTCCGCACCCACGACTGCCGAGGGCATCGAGAAGTATCTCGGCTCGGGCATGATCCGCGGCATCGGCCCGGTCACGGGCAAGCGCCTTGTGCGGCACTTCGGCACGGAAGTCTTCGACATCATCGAGGCCAGCCCGGAACGGCTGCGGGAAGTGGGTGGGATCGGTCCCGTCCGTGCCGCCCGGATCGCTGCCGGCTGGGCCGACCAGAAGGTCATCCGCGAGATCATGGTCTTCCTGCACCAGCATGGCGTCGGCACCGCCCGGGCCGTGCGGATCTTCAGGACCTATGGTCTGGATGCGGTGCAGGTGATGAGCGAGAACCCCTACCGGCTCGCCCGGGACATTCGCGGCATCGGCTTCCGCACCGCCGATGTCATTGCCGAAAAGCTCGGCATCGAGAGAACCGCCATGATCCGGGTGCGGGCGGGGATTTCCTTCGCGCTCTCCGAAGCCATGGGCCAGGGGCATTGCGGGCTGCCCCGGACGGATCTGGCGGGGCTCGCGGAAAAGCTGCTGGAGGTGCCGGCCGAGCTCATCGAGAGCGCAATGGCGCTGGAACTGGCCGAGGGCACGGTTACGGCGGACCGGGTGGGCGACACGGACTGCCTGTTCCTGACCGGGCTCCACCAGGCCGAGCGCAGCATCGCCGCGCATCTGAAGCGCCTGGCCAACGGTGCCCTGCCGTGGCCCGCCATCGATGCCGACCGTGCCCTGCCGTGGATCGAGCAGGCGACGGGTCTTGCGCTTGCAGCCAGCCAGGCCGAGGCCCTTCGCCTGGCGCTGCGCTCCAAGGTGCTGGTGATCACCGGCGGACCCGGCGTCGGCAAGACCACCCTGGTCAATGCCATCCTGCGCATCCTTGCGGCCAAGGGCACCCGTCTGCTGCTCTGCGCCCC
>NZ_JACJFU010000045.1:0-14964 GCF_014164635.1 Paracoccus sp. MC1854
TCAGACCGCTGGTCAGCGCGATGCGCACCGCATCCCGCTTGAACTCGCCGCTGCGTGTCGCTGCCATATCCAGTCTCCTTCCTGGTGAGCATCGCTCTCAGAAGACCGGAACAGAACCGGGAAAGGTTCAGGCATCTGCCAGGGAATGCCGGAGCGGAGCACGAAAATGATGCCAGCCAAGGCGAGCCGATCATCGCATCGCCGGCGGTCGCCTCGAGTCTTGGACGGCTCGGATGGTAGCAGCGGCGCACTAGCCGCCCAGAAGTCGTTGGAGACAAGGAGCTTGCTCCTATCCCCTCAACGCACGACAGGAAATTTTGCTAGGTGCTGTTAGCGCGCACAAGATCTTGTCAAAAAATCGGTAAATGGCTCACGCTCAAGTTCTCACTTGGTAAGTTTTACAGCTTAGGGGGAACTCTCAGTGAGCAAGAGCCGGTCGCGGCGGCGCAGTGAACGCTGGGATACAAAATTATCGAGCGTGATATAACCGTGCGATATACGTCTCAGCACAAGTTCTGATTTTCAATCTGTCACAAAGATGATCAGACTGCACCGGATCGCGAGTTGGAGGACGGCTCCGATCGATTGGGAGGGTCAAGATGAATAAATTTACTGGCGCAGCGTCGAGGGCTGCCGTCATTGCGGCACTGGCTCCGGTCGGTGCCTTTGCCCAGGACAAGCCTGCCGATCTGAACATCGGCATCACTACCTATAGTTCGGGTGCGGCATCGGTCTTTGGCGTCCCTGCGCGTCATGCGGCGGAGATGCTCGCCGAGCAGCTCAACGCCGGGGGCGGCATCGATGGCGTCCCCATCAAGCTGCATTTCATAGACGAGGGTGCCGGGCTCGAGACGCTGCTGACCGAATACCGCAGGCTGGTCGAGGACGAAGGGATGGACGTGATGTTCGCCTCGATCTCGTCGGGCGTCTGCAACAAGATCGCGCCGCTCGCCGAGGATCTAGAGGTCATCAACTTCATGTGGGACTGCGGGACGCAGCGCATCCTTGAAGATGACGATTACGAATATGTCTTCCGCACCCAGGCCAACGCCACCCCCGAGGTCCTGGCGCCACTGGCCTACTTGCTGAAGGAACATCCCGACTTCAAGACCTTGGCTGTCGTCAATCAGGACTATGCCTGGGGCCGGGACAGCTGGGAGCTTTTCCAGGCCGCACTGAAGACGCAACGCCCGGATGTCGAGGTCGTGGCCGAGCTTTTCCCAGCCTTCGGGGCTGCCGACTTCTCGGCCGAAGTTTCTCGCCTTCAGGCGCTGAAGCCTGACGTGATCCTGTCCACCTCCTGGGGCGGGGATCTTGACACCTTTGTGCGCCAGGCGGGCCAGCGCGGGCTGTTCGACCAGTCGCTGTTCGTCCTTCCGCTGGCAGAGTCGTCGCTGCAGCGCCTTGGGGACTCGCTTCCCGAGGGTGCGATCGTAGGCGCTCGCGGGGACCACTACTTCCAGCATCCCGAACGGCGTGATGATCCCGAGTTCCAGAAGTTCAACGAGGACTTCAAGGCACGGACGGGCGAATATCCAATCTATTCCGTCTATCACATGGTGCAGGCCTTCTCAGCGCTTGAGGCTGTCTATGCCAAGGCGATTGCCGCCAATGGCGGCGCTTGGCCAGACAAGGAGCAGATCGCCGAAGCTATGGCCGGGCTTGAGTTCCAGGGCTTCGGACGGCCCCTCACCATCCGCGAGGACGGGCAGGCGATCGAGGCGCAACTCGTGGGCGTGACGGGCACCAGCGAAGAGTTTCCGTTCAAAACCATCAAGAACATCGAGATCTATGACGCCGAGCCGCTGATGGCACCGGTCGGCGAAGAATCGGTGGACTGGATTTCCAGCTTCGAGCCTGGCCGGCTCGACATCTCGGGAACGCGCTTCGAGAACTGAGAACGATACGGTAGCCCTCTGCATCCGCAATTGGCGGAGGGCAACCACGTGTTCGAGACACACCCATCTGCGCCGGGCCTGTTCCTGCACGCAGCTTACCGGGATAACCGCCAATGACCATGAACATTGCTGCCCTGGCGCTACTGGACGGCCTTGCCTACGCGTCACTGCTTTTTCTCGTAGCGGTTGGTCTGACGCTCATCTTCGGGGTGCTGGGCATCCTCAACGTCGCCCACGGCAGTCTCTATGCCATCGGCGCCTATGCCACGGCGACCCTGGGACAATGGCTTGTCGCGCAGGGCTTCAATCCGTGGCTGACCTTCCCGGCGATGATCGTTGCCGCAGTTGCTGTGGGGGTCCTGCTGGGCGGGCTGATCGAGCGATTGCTGCTGCGGAGGATCTATTCGAAGGATCCGGTCCTGCAGTTACTTGTGACCTTTGCGGTCTTCATGATCCTTGAAAACCTTCAGCGCATGATTTGGGGCGTCCAACCCTACTTCATGGCGACTCCGCTGACGCTGCTGGGCAACGTCCAGATACTTGGGATCAACTATACCGCCTATCAGGTGCTGTTCCTGCCAGCCGCCGCGATCGTTGTCCTGTTCACGCTGCGCTACTTCCTGCGGCACACCAACATGGGCGCCCAGATCCTTGCCGTGACCGAGGATCGCGAGGCCGCGACCGCTATCGGCATCAACGCAAGCAGGGTCTATTTCATGACCTTCGTGATCGGCGCCTGCTTTGCGGCGCTTGGCGGCGCGCTCGCGACGCCCACGACATCACTGGTGACTGGCATGGGGGCAAACATGATCGTGCTGTCCTTCGCCGTGGCGGCCACAGCCGGGCTGGGCCAGATCGAAGGCGCGGCCATCTCGGCCCTGATCATCGGGATCGCGCGGTCCTTCGCCGTCTATCTCAGCCCCGAGATCGAGGTGATCATGCCCTATCTCATCATGGTGCTGGTCCTTCTGGTGCGCCCCAACGGCTTGTTCGGCAAAGAGACCGTGAGGAAGATCTGATGAAAAAGGGTCTCATCGCCTTCGCGGCGCTGCTGGTTCTGCTGGCGCTGTTGCCGTTCGTGGCGTCGAATATGGTCGTCTTCGCGACGATGGTTCTGGCCAAGGGACTGGCCGTGCTGGGCATCCTGGTGCTGCTGCGGGCCGATCAGGTCTCGTTCGGCCACGCGATGTTCTTCGCCGCCGGCGCCTACACGGCCGCCTTCCTGACGGCGGCCTGGCGCGACATCGACCTGATCCTTCTGCTGGTCGCCACCCTGGCGGTCACCGGGATTGCGGGGCTGCTGATCGGCATCTTCGTGACACGCTATCGCGGCATCTTCTTCGGGATGATCAACCTGGCGTTCTCGATGGTGCTCTATTCGATCCTCGAAAAGGCCTTCCACATCACCGGCGGCTCTGACGGATTGAGGATTCGGCGCCCGACCCTGCTGGGGTTCGAGTTCAGCCGCAGCGAGTTCGACTTGGTGATGTTCTACGCGGCCCTTGCCATCGCCGCGATCTGCTGCGTGCTGGTCGGGCGCTACCTGCTGTCGCCGCTCGGACAGGCGCTGCGCGCCGTCAAGACCAACGAGACCCGGGTCGAATATCTCGGCCTGTCGGCGAAATCCGTTCTTCTGACCGGCTATGTGATCTCGGCCATGCTCTGCGGGTTGGGCGGCGTGCTCATGGGGCTGGTGCAGGGACTGGCCTCGCCAGAACATGCGTTCTGGTCCCGCTCGGCCGAACTTGTCTTCATCGCCGTGCTGGGCGGGCAGGGCCATATCGCCGGGGCGTTCGCGGGAACGCTGGTCTTCGAATGGGTCCGCACCTCGGCCGCCGCGCTGCTGGACGACAGCTGGCAACTCATTCTCGGTGTCACGTTGATTGCCATCATCCTCTGGGCGCCGGGCGGGCTGGTCCAGTTGTGGTATCGCCTTGCGGGCCGGCGGGCGACATCGGACCGGGTCGGATCGGAAAGCGAGGTGGGCAAATGAACCATCACAGCCAGGGGCAGCCGCTGCTGCAGGCCGAGGGGCTGAAGCTTCGCTTCGGCGGGATCATCGCCGCGGATGGCATCGACCTGTCGCTGTTCGCGGGCGAACACCTTGCCATCATCGGCCCGAACGGCGCGGGCAAGACGACCTTCCTGAACATCTGCACCGGCTACCTCAAGCCGGATGCAGGCAAGGTCTCGGTCAGCGGGCAGGAGATCACCGGCAGGCCCCCGCGCCGGATCACCCGGATGGGCGTGGCTCGCGCCTTCCAGATCCCGCAGCTGTTCACGGAACAGACGGTGCTGGAAAACATGCTGCTGGCGGGTTCGATCCGCGAGCGGCGCTGGAACCTTCTGCGCCGCCTCGACTGCATACCCGAGCGGGTGGAAATGGAGCATCTGCTCGACCTCGTGGGCTGCGCGGATGTCCGGGACCGGCTGGCCTCGGAACTGCCCGAAGGCAAGCGCAAGCTCGTGGACATCGCGCTGGCCTTGGCCCTGAAGCCCAAGGTCCTGCTGATGGACGAGCCGACCTCGGGCGTCGCCTCGGCCGACAAGTTCGGCGTAATGGAAACGCTGATGAACGCGCTTCGCGAGGCGCAGGTCAGTTCGGTCTTCGTCGAACACGACATGGAGATGGTGAAGCTCTACGCCACCCGCGTCGCCGTCTGGGCGCAGGGCGTCATCCAGATGACCGGAGAACCCGAGATCGTGCTGAACGATCCCGACGTGATCCGCAACGTGATCGGAAGCTGAACATGCTGTCGCTGTCCAAGGTCGATGCCTCGATCAACAACATCCCGATCCTGCGCGACATCTCCTTCACGGTCGATGCGGCGGAAACCGTTGCGCTGGTCGGGCGCAACGGTGCGGGCAAGACGACGCTTCTGCGCACCATCATGGGCTTCACGACCTGCCACGGCGAGATGCGCTTCGACGGGGCGGATCTGCGCGCGGTCGATCCGCATCTGCGCCCCGGCCTCGGGATCGGTTACGCGCCCGAGGATCGCAGGCTCTTTTCCCGCTTCACCATCACCGAGAACATCCTGCTTCCGGCGCAGGTGGCGAAGCTGGGCGAGGCGGAAACCGCCAGCCGGCTGGACCGCGTGTATCACGTCCTGCCCGAGTTGCGCGACCTCGGCCCGCGCCCTGCCGGGTCGGTGTCGGGCGGGCAGGGGAAGATGGTCGCGCTGGGCCGCGCCCTGATGCTGTCCAAACGCCTGCTGCTGCTGGACGAGCCGTTCCAGGGCCTCGCCCCGGTCTTGGCGCAGCGCTACGCCGAGGCGCTGGGCCGGTTGCGCGAGATGGACCCGACGCTGGCCATCGTCATCACCGAATCCAATCCCGAGCTGCTGCGCAGCTTCGCCTCTCGCACGATCACCGTCGAACGCGGGCAGATCGACAGCGACGTTCCGAACGAAAGGACGACCTGACATGACCGTACCCTATCGGCGCGCCGACGAGGTTGCCCCCGCCAAGGGCTTTTTCATCAACAACGAATGGCGCCCGGTCGCCGGCGGCCGGACCATCCCGGTGGTCGCCCCCGCCGAGGGCGTGGTGTTTGCCGAAATCTCGGCCGGCGGGGCCGACGAGATCAATCAGGCTGTCGCTGCTGCCCGCCATGCCTTTGAGCGCGGGGAATGGTCGAAGCTGTCCGCGACCGAACGTGGTCGCCTTCTCACCCGGCTGGGCCAGTTGATCCTCGACAATGCCGAGGATCTGGCCGCACTCGAGGCCCGCGACTGCGGCAAGCCGATGAAGACCGCCCGCGCGGACATCGAGGCGGCCGCGCGGTATTTCGAATATTACGGCGGCGCCGCCGACAAGGTGCATGGCGAACAGATCCCCTTCATGCGCGGCTATTACGTCACCGGCGAGCGCGAGCCGCTGGGCGTCACAGGCCACATCATCCCGTGGAACTACCCCGCGCAGATGATCGGCCGGACGCTGGGACCCGCGCTGGCGATGGGCAACGCCACGGTGCTGAAGCCCGCCGAGGACGCCTGCCTGACGCCCTTGCGGATCGCCGGGCTTTCGGTCGAGGCGGGCTTCCCGCCGGGCGCGATCAACGTGGTGCCGGGCCTCGGGCACGAGGCTGGTTCGGCCCTGTCCGAGCATCCGGGCATCGACTTCATCGCCTTCACCGGCTCTCCGCGCGTCGGCGTCATGATCCAGACGGCGGCGGCCAAGAACCACGTCGGCTGCGTGCTGGAGCTTGGCGGCAAGTCGCCGCAGATCGTGTTCGAGGATGCTGACCTTGACGCCGCCCTGCCGGTGATCGTGGGCGCGATCATCCAGAACGCCGGGCAGACCTGCTCGGCCGGGGCGCGGGTGCTGGTGCAAAGGTCGATCTGGGACAAGTTGATGCCGATGGTCGCGGAACGTTTCGCGGGCCTGCGGGCCGGGCTTCCGACCGACGATCCCGACCTCGGCCCGATCATCAGCGCAAGGCAGCAGGAATCGGTTCAGGGCTTCATCGACCGGGCAAAGGCCGAGGGTGTTCCCGTGATCGCCGAGGGCGCCCGCCACGACGGCGCTCCTGCCGACGGCTTCTATGTCCCCCCGGCGGTTTTCGGCCCGGTGCCGCGCGATAACAGCCTGGCCTTGGACGAGGTGTTCGGCCCGGTGCTGGCCGCGATCCCCTTCGACGACGAAGAAGACGCCATCGAACTGGCGAACGGAACCGATTACGGCCTGATCGCCGGCGTCTGGACCCGCGACACCGCCCGCGCCTTCCGCGTCTCGCGCAAGGTCCGGGCCGGGCAGGTCTACATCAACGCCTATGGCGCGGGCGGCGGGATCGAGCTGCCCTTCGGCGGCACGCGCAAATCCGGCCACGGCCGCGAAAAGGGCTTCGAGGCGTTGTATGAGTTCTCGGCGCTCAAGACCCTGGTCATCAAGCACGATTGAGGAGGAAGGCAATGGCTGAGCAAGCAGGACGGCTGGACGGCAAGGTCGCGATCGTCACCGGCGCGGGCGGTGGCTTCGGCGAAGGCATCGCCAAGCTCTTCGCGGACGAGGGCGCGCGCGTGGGCGTGCTGGACCTGCGCGGCGATGCGGCCGGGAAGGTGGCCGCCGGGATTGGCGAGAACGCGGTGGCGCTGACCGCCGACGTCACCTCGCGCGAGCAGATGGAAAAGGCGGTGCAGACCGTCGTGGACCGTTTCGGCGCCCCGGACATCTTTGTGAACAACGCCGGCTGGACGCATCGCAACAAGCCGATGCTGGACGTAACCGAGGAAGAGTTCGACCGCGTCTACGCAATCAACGTCAAGTCGATCTTCATCATGTCCGGCATTATCGTGCCGATGATGCGGCAGAAGGGCGGCGGGTCCATCGTCAACATCGGCTCGGTGGCGGGCATTCGTCCGCGGCCTGGCCTGACCTGGTACAACTCGACCAAGGGGGCGGTGAACATCCTGTCGCAGTCCATGGCGGTCGAACTCGCGCCCGACAAGATCCGCGTCAACGCCATCTGTCCGGTGATGGGCGAGACAGGGCTGCTGGAATCCTTCATGGGCGTGCCGGACACCCCCGAGAACCGGGCGAAATTCGTGGCCACCATCCCGATGGGGCGCATGTCGCGGCCCGAGGACATCGCGCGGGCGACGCTCTATCTCGCCTCGGACGATGCCGAGTTCATCACCGGCGTCCTGCTGCCGGTGGATGGCGGCCGCACGGTCTGAACGAAGGCGGGTCCGCCCCGGCGGGGCGGACCCGGTCATGTCCTTGGGAGAGACGCCATGAAGACCCGCGCAGCCGTCCTGAAATCCTCTCCGGCCTCGGCGCCCTATGCCGAAAGCCGCCCGCTCGTGATCGAGACGGTCGAGCTCGACCCGCCCGGCCCCGAAGAGGTGCTGGTCAGGATCGAGGCCGCGGGGCTCTGTCATTCCGACCTCTCGGTCATCAACGGCAATCGCCCGCGGCCGCTGCCCATGGTCCTGGGGCACGAGGCGGCCGGAACGGTGGTCGAGGTCGGATCGGCCATCCGCGACCTGAAGGAAGGCGACCGCGTGGTCATGACCTTCCAGCCCACTTGCGGCAGCTGCCTGCCCTGCGCCGAGGGCCGGGCCGCGCTGTGCATCCCGGGGGCCGAGGCGAACGGCAAGGGCGTCCTGATGTCCGGCGAGATCCGCCTGCATGACCCCGAGGATCACCACGATATCCACCACCACTGCGGCGTCTCGGCCTATGCTGACCACGCGGTGATCTCGCGCCATTCGCTGGTCAGGGTGGATGCGGACGACATCCCGTTCGAGGAACTGGCGCTGTTCGGATGCGCCGTGCAGACGGGCGTCGGCGCGGTGCTGAACACCTGCCGCGTCCAGCCGGGACAGAGCGTCGCCATCATCGGGCTGGGCGGCGTCGGCATGGCCGCGCTGCTTGGCGCGGTCGCGGCCGGCGCGACGGATATCATTGCCATCGACCTGGCCAAGGACAAGCTGACCTTTGCGCGAGAACTGGGCGCGACGCAATGCTACAACGCAGGCGAGGAGGGGCTGGTCGAGCGGATCCGGGCAGAGACAGGCGGCGGCGTCGATCACGCCGTCGAGCTTGCCGGCGCGGTGCCGGCCTTCCAGCTTGCCTATGCGATCACCCGCCGTGGAGGGCAGACAGTGACAGCCGGCCTCGCGCCCCCCAGCGCCGAATTCCGGCTGCCCGCCGTCAATCTGGTGGCGGACGAGCGAACGGTGAAGGGCAGCTACATGGGCTCATGCGTTCCGCAACGCGATATTCCGCGCTTCATCCGCATGTATCGTGCGGGCATCCTACCGGTTGACAAGCTGCTGACCGGCAAGCTGCGGCTGGACGAGATCAATGAGGGCTTCGACAAGCTGGACCGCGGCGAAGCAATCCGGCAGGTCGTGGTCTTCGACCACAGCTGACCATGGCACGACATATGGGCCAGCCGTCATATGAGCGGCTGGCCTTGTGGTTCAGGCAGGTATCCGCCACTGTCGCGGACCCATCACGTGGATGGAGTTGCCTTTCGTATCCACCGCTACCGTCACTGGCATATCCCTGACGACGAACTCGTGGATGGCCTCCATCCCCAAGTCCTCGAATGCCAGAACCCGCGCCGCGCGGATTGCCTGCGAAACCAGATAGGCCGCTCCGCCGACGGCGATGAGATAGGCGGCGCCGTTGCGGGCGATCGCCTTGACTGTCTCCGGGCCGCGTTCGGCCTTGCCGATCACCAGCGACACGCCCAGCCGGTCGAAAATCATGTCGCTGTAACGATCCATGCGGGTCGAGGTCGTGGGGCCAGCGGGGCCGACGACCTCGTCCCCAACCGGATCGACCGGGCCGACGTAGTAGATTGCACGGTCCCGCACTTCGACTGGCAGCGGCTTGCCCGCGGCCAGCATCTGCTCGATCCGCCGGTGCGCCGCGTCGCGGGCAGTGAGCAGATGGCCCGACAGCAGCAGCACCTCGCCTGGCTTCCAGGTGGCGATCTCAGCGCGGCTTAGATCATCGAGGCTCACCCGGCGGGCGTCCTTCCATGCGTCTCTCACATCAAGATTCGGCCAGTCCGAAAGGTCGGGGGGCGTGAGGCGTGCAGGCCCGTTTCCCTCCAACACGAAGTGGACATGGCGCGTCGCTGCGCAGTTGGGGATCAGCGCCACAGGCAGCGACGCGGCATGAGTCGGGTAGCTGCGAACTTTCACATCCAGCACGGTGGTGATCCCGCCCAAGCCCTGCGCCCCGATGCCGAGCGCATTGACACGGTCCATGATCTCCAGCCGCAGTTCCTCTTCAGCGGTCGCGGGGCCGCGCAGGCGCAAGTCCGTGGCGTCAATCGGCTCATTCAGGACCTGCTTGGCCATAACCATCGCCTTGTCCACGCTGCCCCCGATGCCGATGCCAAGAATGCCGGGCGGGCACCAGCCGGCGCCCATGGCCTCGACCGTCCTGACCACCCAGTCCGCAACCGAGGCCGAAGGGTTCAGCACGGCGAACTTCGTCTTGTTCTCGGACCCGCCGCCCTTGGCCGAGACGTCGAACTCGACCCTGTCTCCGCTTACCATCTCGACGTGCAGCATGGCCGGGGCATTGTCGCGAGTGTTCATGCGGCGTCCGAACGGGTCCGCTATCACCGAGGCACGCAACGGGTTCGCATCATTGCGCCAGGCGATCCGCACCGCGTCGTCGACGATCTCTTGCAGGGGACGGCGCCAGTCCAGCCGGGCTTTCGCTCCGACCCGGGCGGTCACATTTGCGACCCCGGTGTCCTGACAGATCGGCCGGTGGCCGATCGCGCTCATGCGCGAGTTCACGAGAAGCTGAGCGATGGCGTTTTTTGCCGAGGCGCTTTTCTCGGCTGCCCAAGCGGCCGACATCGCGCGGATGAAGTCGGGCGGGTGATAGTATGAAATGAACTGCAGCCCGTCGGCGACGCTTTCGATCACGTCCGCTTCAGTTATGGCCGGCATCATGGTCCCCCAATACACTGGCGTCGCGTTCTCGGGGCGAGCCGTCTTCCTGCGAGATCCGCGCCCCGATCCATTGGCCGCTGCGGGCAAGGTCCATGAGGGTCTCGCGGGTGAGATCTTGAACCGCGGCAGCTGCCTTGGTCATCTGCCTCCGGCCCGAGCGGGCAAGGTGGATGCTGCGCGTCAGGCGGGGATTCTCGATCATCCAGCTTCGCAGCCGGCCTTCGCGGACCTCGGCGCCGATCGCGTTTTCTGGCAGGATCGAATAACCGAAGCCTTCGCCCACAAGAGATTTGATGTTTCCATAGGAATCCACGTCGATGACCGTGTTCATCCCGGTCCCGGCGGCCTCGCCGGTGCGCGTCAGCAGGTCGCGCAACCCGTGCCCTTGGGCGGGCAGGATCAGGGGCATCCGGGCGATGGTGCCGAAGGACAGCGCCGTGCCGGAGGGCGGCATGTCTTCGTCCCGCAGACCCTCGGCGGGGCCGAAGAACAGCAGGTCCTCGTCCAGCAGCCGCTGGGTCGAGATGCCGTGCTTGTCGGCCTGCCCATACAGCACAGCAAGCTCGATCCGTTCGTCGCGCAGCCATTCAAGGACGAAGCCGCTCATTGCCTCGGCGATCCGCAGCCTGATCCGGGGATAGCGGGTCAGGGCGGCGGTGATCAGGGGCACGGCGACGATCTGGCCGATCGTGCCCGGCAGGCCCAGGCGCACCTCTCCCGACGGGTCGTTGTCATGGCCCCGGATCTCCTCTTCGGCGACGGTCAGCTGGTCGAGGATGATGCGGGCATGGCGCATCAGAATCGTGCCCGCCTCGGTCGGCTCGACCCCGCGCGGGACGCGGATCAGCAGCGGCGTGCCCATGTCGGCTTCCATGTTGCGGACGTGCAGTGACAGGGCGGGCTGGGCGACATGCAGGAAATTCGCCGCGCGCGAGAAGGACCCGTGTTCGACGATGGCCACGAAGTAGCGCAGCTGGCGGATGTCGAGCATGCCGGAAGAACCCGTTGAACCTATGCCGGTTGCGGCACCGCAGGCTTAGCGGGCGCCGAGAGGTTCCAGCATATCATCGGTTGCGTCAGGACCGCCATGCCGTCGCGGCTGCGGATGTTGTCCCGCCAGGCGCGGGCAAGGGCGGCATGGTTGCGGGCGGCGATTTCGGCGCGTTTCGGCATCATCCGGGCCAGGTATCCGACGAAGTCATCCAGCCCGGCGAAGCGGCTTTCCTGCGCCCAGCGCCGCATCTCGCGCAGGATCAGGCGGCGTTCCCGGATCAGCCTCTCGATGGCTTGCCGCGCTGCCGCGCGGATGCGGGTCTCATCCTCTACGGGCTGCATGATGCGGAAGAAGCTGCCTTGGCCGAGCGGCTCGATCACCACCAGCCGGCCACCCGGACGCAGGGTCGCGGCGGCTTGCAGCAATGCGGCAGGCATGGCCTTTCCGGGGATGTGGTGCAGCGAGTTGACGAAGATCGCGGCGTCGAAGCCCGCAAGCCCGGCCGGAAGGTCTTCGGCGCGGGCGCAGAGGAACCGGGCCGAGGGCGCACGTTGCGCCGCGCGAGCCGCCGCCTCGGGCGAGGGCTCGACCCCCGTGACCCGGAAGCCGCGCCGGGACAAGGCGCGGGCGATCCCGCCCTCGCCGCAACCGAGGTCGAGGATATCTCTTGCCCCTACAGCCTGCAGCGCGTCGGTGAGGACGGACACCGCGTCAGTCTGTCCGGCGGGAAGGGCCGCAGGATCGTCGCGTCTTGCCGAACGGGTCATGGCTCCTCCGGGCTTGCAAGACAGCTGACCATGAGAAAAGCAAGACATCAAATAGATGATTGCTTCCTTGCGTATATGCTTTCGTTATGGACGAAAGGTCGAAGCCTTATTGGACAGGCAGGCTCTCGGTCGTGGATAATGCAGGCATCCGAGGCCGAGTTGGAGTGAGACTGCATGACCATCACGCGCGAACTGGCGGAATATGCGGCGGGGCTGAAAAGCGAGGCGATCCCTGCCGAGGTGACCGATCGCGCGCTCGCCCTGCTGACCGATCTTGCCGGCTCAGCCATCCGCGCCGCCCATGATGCGGAATCCAGCCCCGCCATCCTGGCCATGCTGGAGCGGCTTGGCATGACGGGTGAGGGGCCGTGTTCGGTCTTCGGGATGTCGCGGCGCTTCGGCGCAGGGGCAGCGGCGCTGCTGAACGGCGCATTTGGTCATTCGCTCGATTTCGACGACACCCATGCTGACAGTTCGCTGCACCCAAGCGCCCCGGTCGTTCCCGCGGCGCTTGCAATGGCCGAGCTGACCGACGCCTCGGGGCCGCAGATGCTGGCCGCGATCGTCGTCGGCTTCGAGGTCTGCTGCCGCATCGGCATGGCGCTGGACCCGACCGCCCATTACGCCCGCGGCTTTCACCCGACCGCCACTGCCGGCACCTTCGGCGCCGCCGCTGCGGCCGGGCGCCTGCTGGGACTGGACGCGGCGGCAATGGAATCGGCCTTCGGGGTGGCGGCCAGCCAAGCCTCCGGCTCGTTGCAGTTCCTTGAGAACGGGGCCTGGAACAAGCGCTACCAGGTGGGCGAGGCGGCGATGAAGGGGCTGATGGCCGCCACTCTCGCGGCCGAGGGGTTCCACGGCTCACGGGATGCGCTGGAAGGCAGGCACGGCTTTTTCAAGGGCTACAGCGACGGCGTCGTGGCCGAGCGCGCGACGGCCGGACTGGGCACGATCTGGGAAACCATGCGGATCGGCGTGAAGCCCTATCCGGCCTGCCGCTATACCCATGCGGCGGTGGACGGCCTTCTGCACCTGCGGCAGGCGCATGGCTGGACCGCCGAGGAGGTTTCCCGCATCAGCATCGGCCTGCATCGCAACGGCATCGCGCTGGTCGGCGCGCCGCTGGACGAAAAGCGCCGTGCCCGCACGATCGTCGAGGGGCAGTTCTCGATGCCCTATGCCGCCGCCGTCGCCCTGCTGCGCGGCGGGTTCGGCTGGGATGATTATGACCTGCTGGGCGATGCGGAGGCCGAGGCGCTGGCCAATCGCGTGAATGTCTGGAACGACTTTTCGCTGGAAGGGCTGCGCCATCCCTTCGGCGCGACGCTGAAGGTCGAGGCGCGGGGACAAACGCACGAGCTGCGCATTCCAGACCCTTCGGGCGAACCCGACACCTTTCCCGACTCGCAGGCCTTGGCGCAGAAGTTCACCGCGCTGACCCGGCCTGTTTCTAACAGCCGCGACCGGGACTGGTTGTCGCGGCTGGGCGGGCTGCGCGAGGCCGCTTCCGTTCGCCAGCTGATGTCCTGACGCCTTCCCGGGCCAGAGCCTGGTTCCACCCGTTCGGATCAGGCGGCGCCAAGGAAGCTGAAGGGCCACGCGGCCCGCCGGCTTCCGCGCAGGGCAGGGGCGTCACCCGTGCCGCACCGGGATCGGAACATATTCGAACCCATCGCCTTCGCGCCGGATGTGGCCCAGACCGGGGAAGGGGAAGTGGTAGCCGATCAGCGGCAACTGCTCGCTGGCGGCCATGTCGAACAGCTTGATCCTGGTCTCTGCGGCCTGGTTCGGGTCGGTGTCATAGGCGAAGGCCCATCCGGGATTCTCGAACAGCAGCGCATAGTGGTGGACCACGTCACCGACGTTGAGGAAGGACTGGTCCCCAGAGGTTATCAAGTAGGAGGTATGACCGACCGTGTGGCCAGGCGTGCTGATCGCCGTGACGCTGGGCAACACCTCCGCCCGGTCGGTGACGAAGGTCATCCGGTCACGATAGGGCAACAGGTTCTCTCGCGCGGCTTGGACGAACGCCGGCAGAGAGCCCTGACCCGACAGCTTCGCTTCGTCGGTCCAGTAGTCGAAATCCGCCTGTGACATGTGGAGTTGCGCGTTGGGGAAGTTGAGCGTTCCGTCGTCCGCGACAAGGCCCGAGCAGTGATCGATATGAGCATGGGTCAGGACAATGTCGTCCACCTGGCCGGGCTCGATCCCGGCAGCGGACAGGTTGCGCAGCAGCCTCCCGGACTGGTCGCCGAACATGGCATCGCTGCCCATGCCGCTGTCGAGAAGCACCACCCGCTCGCCGATGTTAAGCACTAGGCAGTTCTGTTCCAGCATCATCGGGCTGACTGGCAGGAACTCGTCCCGCAGGATGCCGGCTATGGCATCGGGAGAGGCGGCCGGAAACTGGTCGTTCGCGGACCCGAGGTTCAGCAATCCGTCCGAAATAATCGTCGCCTCGATGTCGCCGATGGGAAAGCGATACCAGCCGGGAATTGTCGTGCCGATCTGCGGCGCACGCGCCAGGGTCGCGCCCGGTAACAAGGCGCTGGCGGCGAGGCCGCCCGTAGTTGCCAGAAAGTGCCGACGGTTGAACTTCGCCATGATCTTTCCTCCATGTTGCCTGTCGTCCGCAGGCACGGGCCAGCCTAGGAGCAGAGCCAGAGGATCGACAAGGAGCGACTTGTTATATTACCGTGCATGAATGGCTATGGTCAGTAGAAGCTCTGGCGATAGGACCGGGCCCTTAACAGTCCCCCGGACCGTTTCCTGATCCTCCTCCCTCCCCGGGGGATCCAGGCTCGACAGAGGCCGTTCCGGCGCCGGCCGCGGCGATCCGGTCGCGCAGCGCGGTGGCCACGAACGCCGGGCCGTTG
>NZ_JACJFU010000046.1:0-14038 GCF_014164635.1 Paracoccus sp. MC1854
AGGGCCGTCCGGGAATGGGTTGCCGCCCGCAATCAGCTGGCCATAATGTTCGCCGGGCGCTTCGACGCCTGACCGTATCTGAAAACCGCATGGGCCGGATCAGATACACGGAGTTCAGGACACTCCCTGCGCCTCACCCTAAGGCCATTCCTGCTTCAGACCTCGAGCTCAGCCGCGCCAAGCACTGTCGTTCTTCCGCTCGTAATCGCTGAACGCCTTCTTCAGTCCGCCCAGCACCTCGGCGGCTGTCTCGAACATTGCCTTCAGCTGAGGTTCGTCCACCTTCTCGATGTCCTCGCCAGGTGATCCATCGTCTCCTGCAGGCGCGTCTGCATTTTCTAGGTGTGGTGGCGCGGATCGCGATCTGCTTCGCTGACCGTGTCGCCCTCCTATCACTACGTCGACATCACCCGCCGGACCCTCCCCGGGCAGGTTGCACGGCGAACAATCCACTATACCATCGGTTCCCGAAATCGAGATTCGATAATGGGGCCGGCTTTGAGGACTTCAGCAGATGGAACATCAGGAGCTCCTCTCCGGATTCATTCGGCTCCACGTCCTGCACCATGCCGCCGAGGGCGACCTGTACGGACAGTGGATGATCGAGGAACTGGCTCGGCATGGCTACCGCGTCAGCCCGGGCACGCTCTACCCGATGCTCCACGCGATGGAGCGCAAGGGGTATCTCGAATCCCGCACCGAACGGGCGGGCCGCTCGCATCGGCGCATCTACAGGGCGACGCCCTACGGGACCGAGGCGCTGAACCTCGCGCACGACAAGATCCGGGAGCTATTTCGTGAGGTCGTTCCGGGAAGCGACGGCGCCTGAGCGTGCCGGCCCGCAGGGCTCGGCGGGCGAGGTGTTCCGGGCTTTTCTGAAGCTCGGGCTCACCTCGTTCGGCGGCCCGATCGCGCATCTCGGCTATTTCCGCGACGAGCTCGTCACACGACGCAAGTGGATCGACGAGGCGGGTTATGCCGACCTCGTCGCGCTCTGCCAGTTTCTGCCCGGGCCGGCCTCGAGCCAGGTCGGCTTCGCGCTGGGCCTGCTTCGCGGCGGTCCGCTCGGGGCAGCCGCGGCGTGGGCGGCGTTCACGCTGCCGTCCGCTCTGCTGCTCGTGCTCTTCGCGTTCGGTGCATCCGCCTTCGACGGGCCGATCGGAGCGGGCCTCCTGCACGGGCTCAAGATCGTCGCCGTGGCGGTTGTCGCGCAGGCTGTCTGGGGCATGGCCCGAACGCTCGCGCCCGATCGCGGGAGGGCCAGCATCGCCCTTGCGGCGGTGCTGATCGTGGTCTTCGCCGCCGGATCGGTCGGACAAATCGTGGCCATCGTCGTCGGCGGTCTTGCCGGTCTCTGGCTCTGCCGGGGCGGCGCCGCTCCGACGACGGGGCATCTGACCTTCGCGGTCTCCAGGACGGTGGGAGCCGCTGCGCTCGGACTGTTCTTCCTGCTGCTGTTTCTTCTGCCGGTCCTGTCGACAGCGGCGGGATCGCAGGGGCTGGCGCTCTTCGACGCTTTCTATCGGGCGGGCTCGCTGGTGTTCGGCGGCGGTCATGTCGTCCTGCCGCTGCTCGAGGCGGAGGTGGTCCGGCCCGGCTGGGTCGGCGAGGACGCGTTCCTGGCCGGATATGGCGCGGCGCAGGCCGTTCCGGGGCCGCTCTTCACCTTCGGCACCTATCTGGGCGCGGTCATGGTGCCGGAGCCGAACGGCCTTGCCGGCGCGGCCATCGGCCTCATCGCGATCTTCCTGCCCGGGTTCCTACTGCTGATCGGCACGCTTCCCTTCTGGGACGCCTTTCGGACGCGGCCGCTGGCGCAGGCGGCCATGCGCGGCGTAAACGCCGCCGTCGTCGGCATCCTCGGCGCGGCTCTCTATGATCCCGTCTGGACGAGCGCGATCTTCAGCCCGCAGGACTTCGCGCTTGCTCTGGTGGGGTTCGTGCTGCTGACCGTGTGGAAGGCGCCGCCGTGGGTAGTGGTGGTGCTGATCGCGACAGGCGGGATTGCGCTCGCTCTCCTCTGATCACCGGCATCGGTCCGCGCCTCAGCGCTGCAGGATCAGCCGTGCGCCGAGCTGACACCGCGGGGCGGCCGCAGGCGGGATTGATCTCGCTCTACATCTCCACTATTGTGGAGAGATGGAAAAACAGGACACACTCGCTGCGCTTGCCGCGCTCTCGCAGGAGACGCGTCTCGACATCTTCCGCCTGCTGGTGGAGGCCGGTCCGGAAGGGCGTGCAGTGGGGCGGATCGGCGAGGCGCTGGATCTCCCTTCGGCCACGCTCTCGTTCCACCTCAAGGAACTGAAGCACGCCGGGCTGGTGACGGTCCAGCGCGAAGGACGCTCGCTGATCTACTCAGCGGACTTCGCCACCATGACAGGCCTCATCGACTATCTGACCCGCCACTGTTGCGCCGGCGATCCGGCAGCATGCGGGATCGCCCCCTCGACGCACGCCGCCCGGAAAGAGACCGCATGACCACCAGGATCTATCACAACCCGAACTGCGGCACGTCGCGCAACGTGCTGGCGCTGATCCGCAACTCCGGCGATGAGCCGGAGGTTATCGAGTATCTGAAGACGCCCCCGAGCCGCGAGCGGCTCGTGGCGCTGATCGCCGCGATGGGGATCCCCGTGCGCGACCTCCTGCGCCGGAAGGGCACGCCCTACGACGAGCTCAAGCTCGATGCCCCCAAGTTCTCCGACGACGAGCTGATCGACCTGATGCTGGAGCATCCCATCCTCATCAACCGCCCCATCGTCGAGACGCCGCTCGGAACACGGCTCTGCCGCCCCTCCGAGGCGGTGCTCGACATCCTGCCGAACCCGCAGCGCGGGGAGTTCCGCAAGGAGGACGGCGAGCTCGTGGTGGACGCCGACGGGCGCCGCGTAAACGAGAGCCCCGCCCGATGAGCAACGACACCTACGCGCCCACGGCCGAGGCCATCGCAGCGGCGCCTGCCGGCATCGGCTTCTTCGAAAAGTGGCTCTCTGTCTGGGTGGCGCTCTGCATCGGCGCCGGGCTGCTGCTCGGCAACGTGCTGCCGGGCCTGTTCGAGACGCTCGCCGCGCTCGAGATCGCGTCCGTCAACCTGGTCGTTGCCGTCCTGATCTGGGCGATGGTCTATCCGATGATGGTGGCGGTCGACTTCGCGAGCCTGCGCCACATCGGCGATCGGCCGAAAGGGCTCGTGCTGACGATCGTGGTGAACTGGCTGATCAAGCCCTTCACCATGGCAGGGCTCGCCGTCCTGTTCTTCGAGGTCCTGTTCGCGGACCTGATCGCACCGGCCGATGCGCAGCAGTACATTGCCGGTCTGATCCTGCTGGGCGCGGCACCCTGCACCGCGATGGTGTTCGTCTGGTCGCAGCTCACTCGGGGCGACGCCACCTACACGCTGGTGCAGGTCTCGGTGAACGACGTCATCATGATCTTTGCCTTCGCGCCCATCGTGGCGCTGCTCCTCGGCGTCACCGATATCGTCGTGCCCTGGGAGACGCTCATCCTCTCGGTCGGGCTCTACATTCTGATCCCGCTCGCTGCCGGCGCCGCCACGCGCCAGTGGCTCGCGCGGGGCCGCCGGGGGGCGGACGCCGAGGCGGCGGTCGCGCGCTTCACGGCGGCGGTCAAGCCCTTCTCGGTGCTCGGCCTGCTGGCGACGGTCGTGCTTCTATTCGGGTTTCAGGGGCAGATCATCCTGGAGCAGCCGCTGCTGATCGCGCTGATCGCGGTGCCGCTCCTGATCCAGTCCTACGGCATCTTTGCGCTGGCCTATGCTGCGGCCTGGGCGTGGCGCGTGCCCTTCAACGTCGCCGCGCCCTGCGCGCTGATCGGTACGTCCAACTTCTTCGAGCTCGCGGTGGCCGTCGCGATCAGCCTCTTCGGACTGCAATCCGGCGCTGCGCTCGCGACCGTGGTCGGTGTTCTCGTCGAGGTTCCGGTCATGCTGTCACTTGTCGCCTTCGCCAATCGGACTTGTCACCATTTTCCCGCGGATGACGGAGGCGCGCGGCATGGCTGACCATCCCGTCCCGATCGAAGACCTGCCGAACATCGACCCAGCATCGCTCCGGCCGATCGACGTGGCTGCGCTCGCCGGGCCCGGCGCGCCGGCGCACCCGCCCCGCATCCTGATGCTCTATGGATCGCTCCGGACGCGCTCCTACTCGCGCTTTGCCTCGGAGGAGGCGGCGCGCCTGCTGCGCTGGTTCGGCGCCGAGACCCGCGCCTTCAACCCGTCCGGCTTGCCGCTGCCGGACGCGGAAGACCCCGACCACCCGAAGGTCAGGGAGCTGCGTGAGCTCGCCACTTGGTCGGAGGGCATGGTCTGGTGCTCGCCCGAGCGGCACGGCGCGATGACCGGCGTCATGAAGGCGCAGATCGACTGGCTGCCGCTGTCGCTCGGCGGCGTGCGGCCGACGCAAGGCAAGACGCTCGCGGTCATGCAGGTCTCCGGCGGCTCGCAGAGCTTCAACGCCGTCAACCAGATGCGTATCCTCGGCCGCTGGATGCGCATGGTGACGATCCCAAACCAGTCCTCGGTGGCGAAGGCGTGGGGCGAATTTGATGAGGGCGGCCGCATGCGGCCGTCGCCGTACTACAATCGCATCGTCGACGTCATGGAGGAACTCGTGAAGTTCACTCATCTCACGCGCGGCCGTTCGGCCTATCTAACCGACCGCTACTCGGAGCGGGTGGAAAGCGCTGAGCAGCTGTCCAAGCGCGTCAACCAACGCTCGATCTAGCATTTTCCTCTGCCGCTGAGGTGCTTGCGCGGAGCGGGGCCATTAATATCGCAGCATCGCACTCACTGAGACGAGGCGCTTGTCGACATCATCGCAAGAGGCGCAGCGGGTCGCTCCCGACCAACAACTACGAAGAAGCGCTACATTGCGTTGATCGACGCAGCGCGCGTGGTCAGTCGAGGAACTCGGGCTACCCCCGGACGCGTACGCCATCACCGACCGCGCCCCGTCACGGCAGAGCGCCATGAGGACCAGTACTTTCTCGATGGAGAAACCGTGCCCCTGAACGGGGCGGATAAAGCGCAACGTGTGACGCGCCGCAGGTCTCCTCTGGGCCGGGGGCCAAGCATCACCCTTGAAACGCCCGCTCATGAGGGAAATCGCCTTCCTTCAGATATGCAACTTCCGCCCGCGACGAGCGGCGGCCAAGAACCTGATTGCGATGGGGATGACGGCCGAACGCCGCGATCACTTGCTTCACGTCCAGGGCCTGCTTCACGAGCGAACGGTAAATCGGCTGCAGGTGCGTGGGGGCTTCTGCGGCGATCTCCTCGCGAAGTCCGATGAGAAGGTCCAGGCGCTGGAGATGGTCTGGCCCTTCGCAGTGGCCGAGTGGCAGACCATGAATGATCTTGGCCCACGGTGTGGGCAGCGCAGCGTAGTGGCCATTCGACAATCCGTTCATCGCCAGCGCCAGCGCCGCCGAGTCCTGCGCGAAAGCACGGGCATTGCCTCGCCAGACCGATCGCGAGAACTGATCGAGCACGATGATGAGCGCGAGCCTGCCTTCGGGATCGCAGGCCCAATGGTCGAGATTTCCTGCGGCTCCTTCAGCAGTGAGTTCCGAAAAGCGGGCGTCAATTTCGCCGTCCGCGCCGCCGCGCATTCTCCAGAACCAGTGATCACGATGGGATTCCGCGTCTATCTGAAATGAGCGACCCTCCGGAAACCAGAATTCGAGCACCTCTCGCCATACCTGATCGTCAAGTCTCTGGTTCATCCCCGCACCTCCAAGAAACAACATTCATATTTGTTCCGGACATTATATAGCGGCCTGCCGTCGCGCGGATGCGCAAAGCCCCCGCGCGTCGGCGCGGGGGCTCCTGGCGATGGACAGGCGCTCACGTCCTAGTGACGACTGCGGGCCCGACGGGGGTCCGCCCCCGGCCTCCGCGAGCGGCAGCGGCAGGCTTGTGCGCTCCGGGCACCCGCAAAAGCCGCATGCCGTTCGCGATGACAATCAGCACTGAAAGCTGGTGAACCAGCATGCCGCCTGCCATGTGGACGTGGCCGCTGAACACGCCGGCGAGCAGCCCCGCCACTGTCAGCAGCGCGATCACCAGGTTCTGCCGCATGTTGCCCAGCGTCGCGCGCGAGATCGCCACCGCCTCGGGGATCTTGCCGAGATCATCCTTGAGCAGGGCGATGTCTGCGGTCTCGATGGCGACGTCGCTGCCTGCGGCGCCCATGGCGATGCTGGTATCGGCGGCCGCAAGAGCGGGCGCGTCGTTGATGCCGTCACCGACCATCGCGACATGCGCGCCATCGGCTTTCATCCTGCGGATCAACTCCAGCTTGTCCTCGGGCATCAGGCCGGCGTGAACCTCGTCGATGCCGATCTCGCGGGCGATGGCTTGCGCCGCGCCATGCTGGTCGCCAGTCAACATCACCACGCGGCCGATGCCGATGTTGCGCAGGCGGGCGATGGCTTCCTTTGCGCCCTCTCGCGCCATGTCGGACATGCCCAGCAAGCCGATCAGCTTTCCGTCCGCCGCCACCAGGATCGGAGTCTGCCCGGCCTCGAGCAGCCGACTCAGAGCGACTTCGCCCTCGGCCCCCAGCGGAATGCCGAGACTGTCCATCAGGCGGCGGTTGCCAGCGACGACTTCGCGTCCCTCGATGCGGGCGCTGATACCCATGCCGGCGTGCTCGTCCAAGGTCTCTGGGGTGGGCAGCTGGCCCTGCTTGCGACCAGCCTCGACTATCGGGCGGCCGAGCGGGTGGTCCGATCCGGCCTCGGCTGTCGCGGCAAGACGCAGCAGTTCGTCCTCGGTTGTCCCGTCGAACGCGACCACGGTGGCCAGACGCGGCTTGCCTTCGGTCAGCGTGCCGGTCTTGTCCAGCGCCAGCGTGTCGATCCGCCCCGCGCTTTCCAGATGCTGGCCGCCCTTTATGAGGATGCCGCTGCGCGCGGCCCGACCGATACCGGCGACGATCGACACGGGCGTCGAGATCACCAGCGCGCCGGGGCAGCCCACGACCAGCAGGGTCAGCGCCAGCCGGATGTCCTGCGTGAAGGCGAAGGCGACAACCGCGAGCCCGATGATCGAGGGCGTGTACCACTGCGCGAAACGCTCGATCATGCGCTGGCTGGGCGCTTTTTCCTCCTGCGCTTCCTCGACGCGCTGGATGATGCGGGCCAGCGTGGTGTCGGCACCGACATTGGTTGCCCGTATGCGCAGAAGGCCGTTCTCAGCGATGGTTCCGGCATGGACACGGCTGCCGGGCGCCTTCTCGGAAGGCATCGGCTCGCCAGTAATGGCGGCCTCGCTGACCGCGGCTGTACCCTCGGTCACCTCGCCGTCGACCGGAATACGCTGGCCAGCCTTGACCAGCACGGTTTCACCCAGTTGCACGGAAATGGCAGGAACCTCGACCGGCTGGCCGCCCCGCAGGACGGTGGCGGTGGCCGGGGCAGCGTCGAGCAGCGCCTTCAGCGCGCCGCGGGTCTGGCCCATGGTCCGCATCTCCAGCCACGCACCCAGCATGAACAGGAAGGTGACGGCGGCCGATTCCCAGACTTCGCCGATCACCAGCGCGCCCACGGCGGCAACCGTCACCAACAGCTCGATGCTCAGATGCCTGACCTTCAGCGCCCGCCAGGCGCGCAGGGCGATGTCCGAGCCGGCGAGCAGGGCGGCCGCCACCATCAGCGTCCACCAGAGATCGGTCATTCCGAAGCCGTAGCGTGCGATCAACCCGACCGCGATGAGGCCTCCGCTGCTGACGGTAAGCCAGAAGCGTCGCCGCGCAGGATGTGTGATGGCGCCGCCGATATTCGCGACAAGACTGCTCATCTCATCCCTCCTTTCATTCATTTCTTGCGAAGTGGATCCGCCGCACCGGATTGCGGCGCGGCGGGATCACCATTGAGGTCAGAAGGCCGAGGGCCGCGCTTCGTAGCCGGTGCCGCGGATCGCTTCGACCAGCGCATCGACGCTCGACCGGGCAGGGTCGTGCTCGACTTCGATCTTGCCGGTGTTGAAGCGCACCTCGGCCTTCTCGACACCGGGCAGTCCACGCAGGGCCTTCTCGATCTTCGGCACGCAGGACGGGCACGAAAGCTCGTCGCTGCGGAGGATGGTTTTCGTGATGCTGTTCTGTGACATGATGTTCTCCTTTCTCGGTCGGGCTCTCTGTGAGCCCCGCCTCTACTGAGGATCTATGCTGTTCTTCTGTGCACTGCGATTAGCGAAACCCGAAAGCTTGCCTTGCAGGAATGCAAAGGCCGTCTTCAGCGGGCAAAGCGCCACTGACGCGTAGCGGCGGAGCGCCGTCGCGCTCCGCCGCCACATGCCTCACATCGCCAGTGCTCGGGCTGGGGTCAGTGCCCGGCGAGAGTCTCCTGGTGCTGATGGCTGGCTCCGGCATCGGCCAGGTGGTCTGCCTGCTCGGCGAAGTGCGTGAACTGCACATAGGCTTCGACATACTCGCGACCCTGCTCGACGGAGTCCTCCGCCGTCTGGCGCTTCTCGTAAGCTACCGCGAAACGTTCCTCGACTCCGTGCCGGATCGCGGCGGCGATCTCTTCCGCCAGCGGATCGACGTTGCCGTCCTCCAGAGCCTGGTCGGCGGCTGCGATCGCCGGCTCGACGCTGCCTTCCGGCTTCAGCCCGGTGAAGCCTTCGCCCTCGCTCGCGCGGTGGACCCGGACCAGTGTTTCGAAGAAGTACTGGTCGGCAACGGCCTTGGCAGCGTCGGTTTCATCGCGCACCTCCAGCGTCATATCGAAGGCACTTTGGATTTCGTCCTCGTCCTCCGCGGTGACCCACTTGAGGACCGGGGTTATGTCCTGCGACTCGAAGGCGCGCTGCGCGTCAGCGACGACCGGCCCATCCATGCTGTCACAGTGTGCGAAAGCGGGACTGGCGAGAAGGCCGAGGGCTGCGGTTGCCATGAGTAGTCTGCGCATTGGGATGCTCCTTTGCTTGTCGATCTGCGGCGCGGCTCCGTTCGAGCCCGCCTCGACGAAGAAGGTAGGCTGTGCGAGGGTGCAGCGGGATTGGCGATGTATGAAAGGTGCGCTTGCATGGATGCAAAGAGTGAGAACTGGGACGATCTGCGCATCTTCCTGGCAGTGGCGCGCGCCGGATCACTCTCGGGAGCGGCACGGACGCTCGGCGTGAACCATTCCACCGTCTTTCGCCGCATCGGTGCCTTCGAGGCCGAGCTGGGTGTCCGCCTCTTCGAGCGACAGCCGGGAGGCTACCTGCTCACCCCCGCCGGAGAGGAACTGCGTGACGGCGCCCTGCGCGTCGAGGAGGAGATCGCAAGCCTGAGCCGCAAGGTGACCGGGCAGGATCTGCGTCTCAGCGGCGCCGTGCGGGTCACGACCATCGACATGCTGGCATTCGGACTGTTGCCGCGGCACCTCGCCGGGTTCCGGGATGCGTATCCGGGTATCGAAGTCGAGCTTGTCGTCGGCAATGTCGCCCTGAACCTCAGCCGACGTGAGGCTGACGTCGCGCTGCGCGTCGGCAATGCGCCAGCCGAGACCCTGGTCGGGCGCCGGGTCGGACGGCTCGCCTTTGCCGTCTACGCCAGCGCCAACTACCGTGCGCGGCGGCCGGAGCCTGACCTCTCGCTCCACGACTGGATCGGCTTCGATTCCGAGCACGAGGCGCTTGTCCGCCGCGTCGCCCGCTTCCTCCCGGAGGCAAAACCGATGCTCCGCACCAACTCAGTGGCTGCCGCTCTCTCCGCCGCCAAGGCCGGGATGGGACTTGCGCCGCTGCCTTGCGGACTTGCGGACCTCGAGACCGATCTCGTACGCATCGCCCCGCTGCCTGACGAATTCACCCTCGACCTCTGGCTGTTGACTCATGAGGATCTGCGCCAAACCGCGCGCATCCGGGCTTTTCTCGACTTCCTGGCCGAGGCATTGGCAAAGGAAGCGCCTCTGCTGGAGGGCATGAGCCGCGAGGCAATGGATGCGCCTTTGCACGGCGACCTATCGAAGCTCGACGAGCGTGCCCCAGCAGCCGGGAGATAACATGGGAAAGCCGTTTCAGATCGACCGCTCATTCGCGCTGACGGCCCTCACCGTCCTTGGGATGCTCTTGGCCATTCTCGCGCTATGGCCGCTTCAGGGCGCCACGGCGGCTTCCTTCTCCCTCGCGGGTCTTCTGCTTGTTTATCTGGCAGGCGGCTTGCCCGCCGCATGGCGGGCCGCCACCACCTTGTGGGAAGAGCGAATTCTCGACATCGATCTGCTGATGGTCGTTGCGGCCGTCGCGGCGGCGGCTGTCGGCGCGCCCTTCGAAGGTGCGATCCTGCTGACGCTGTTCAGCATCTCCACGACGCTGGAGGAACGGGCGCTCGGCCGCGCGCGCCGGGCCATCGAGGCGTTGATGGAGCTTCGGCCGGAGACGGCACTTCGAAAGGCGCCGGACGAGTCAGTCTCGGAAGTCCCTGCTGCCGATCTTCAGGTGGATGACGTCGTGGTGCTGCGGCCCGGCGCGCGGGTTCCGGCGGACGGGGTGATCGTCAGCGGCCGGGGCTCTCTCGACGAAGCCCATATCACCGGCGAGTCGATGCCCGTCGCCAAGCAACCCGGCTCTCAGGTCTTCGAGGCGACGGTCAACCTTGATGGCGTGCTCGAGATGGCCGTGACAAAGACGATCGAGGATAGCACCGTTGCCCGCATGATCGCGCTCGTGACCGAGGCACAGGCGGCCAAGGCGCCGTCCGAACGCTTCAGTGCATGGTTCGGGCAACGCTACACGGTCGCGGTGATGGCCGGAGCCCTCCTGGCATTCGCCGCGTTCTACTGGCTGGGGCGCGACTGGGAGGAGGCGCTCTACCGATCAGCGACCCTGCTGGTGGCGGCGAGCCCCTGCGCGATCGTGATCTCCGTCCCTGCCGCAATCCTGTCGGCGCTTTCGGCTGCCGCGCGCGGAGGTGTGTTGTTCAAGGGCGGCGCCGCGCTCGAGACGCTGGCGGCGGTCGACACCTTCGCCTTCGACAAGACAGGAACGCTGACGACCGGCAGGGCCTCGATCACGAAGGTGGTGGCGCTCGACGGCAATGAGCGACGCTTCCTCTCGCTGCTGGCTGGACTTGAGGCCCACTCGGAACATCACAGCGCCGCAGCCATCCGGCAGGAAGCCGTCAGCCGCGGTGTTGAACCGGCCAAGGTACTTAACGTGATCACCCGGCCGAGTGCCGGCATCGTCGGCGACGACGGCGGGAGGCAGTTGTGGGCAGGCAATCCGCGCCTCGCCGCGCAGATGGGCGCGTCCATCGAACATCCGATGCTGAAGGCGCTGGCTGCGGATACCGAGACGGTCATCTATCTCGGGCGGGATCGGCACGTGATCGGGGCTGTCACCATCGCGGATCAGGCCCGCGCGACCTCTTCGCCAGCGCTTGCCGCGTTGCGCGAAGGTGGAGTCGGCGAAATCGTCATGATGACGGGCGACCGCCGTGCGATTGCTTTGCGGATCGGCGAGGAGCTCGGCTTGAAGCCCGAGGAAATTCATGCCGACATGCTGCCGGAAGACAAGGTCCAGATGGTCGGCGGGCTGGCAGCCAGAGGGAAGGTTGCCTTCGTCGGAGACGGCGTCAATGACGCTGCCGCGCTCGCCCGCGCCGATGTCGGGATCGCCATGGGTGCTGCGGGCTCTGATGTCGCGCTCCAGGCAGCCGACGTGGCGCTTCTGTCGGAAGACATGGGACGGCTTGCGGACGCGCATCGACTGGCGCGTCGGACCGCAACGATCATCAGGCAGAACCTGGCGTTCGCGATGGGCACCATGGCCATTCTCGTGACGGGAGGGTTGTTCTTCGAGCTGCCTCTGCCGCTCGCGGTGATCGGTCACGAGGGCGGAACGGTGCTCGTGGTACTCAACGGGCTGCGTTTGTTGAGGGACCCAATCGGCCGCGGCAAAAACACGCCAGCGTCACCAGATCAGGACGCGACGATCGCCAGCATCAGCGTACCCGTTCAACGTCATGCCTACCGTAGAATGATCCCTCGGGGGTCCGGCGTCGGCCGGCAACGCGGGGGCTAGCGCATGTCGCCACTCGCCATGGTGCTGGCCCTTCTGGCGTCAGCGGTCGTCATGTTCGCGCTCAACCGCCCGCGCATGGATGTGGTCGCGGTTATCATGATGGTCGCGCTGCCGATGACGGGCGTGATTTCCATGTCCGAAGCGTTGATGGGGCTGTCGGACCCGAATATTGTGCTGATCGCCGCGCTTTTCGTGATTGGCGAGGCGCTTGTACGCACGGGCGTGGCGCAACGGCTGGGCGACTGGCTGTCGGCGCGGGCCGGTGCGAGCGAGGCGCGGCTGATCTTCCTGCTTATGGTGATCGTGGCGGTAGTTGGGTCATTCATGTCCTCGACCGGGGTGGTGGCGATCTTCATTCCCATCGTGATGCGCATCGCCCGCAAAGCCGGTATCCCGGCTGGGCGGCTGATGATGCCGCTTTCCGTGGCGGCGCTGATCAGCGGGATGATGACGCTGGTAGCCACCGCGCCCAACCTCGTCGTGCATTCGGAATTGTTGCGGCAGGGGCACGAGGGCTTCGGCTTCTTCGCCTTCACCCCCTTCGGCGTGCCGATCCTGGTGCTAGCGATCCTCTACATGTTGATGGCCCGCCGCTCTTTGGCGCCCGGTCCTGCGCCCGCTTTGCCCGAGCGCGCCGCCCTGGCCGGCTGGGTTGCCGATTATGATCTGGCCGAACGCGAACACCGTCTGCGACTGCGCCCGGAATCGGATCTGGTGGGCCAGCGGCTGGATGCATTGGACCTGCGCTCCAGCGCCGGCATCAACATCATCGCCATCGAGCGCGGCAGCCGGTTTCGCCGCAAGTTGATCCATCCTGGAGCCGCGACGGTGCTCGCGGCGAGCGACATCCTGCTGATAGACCAGCGCGACCGCAGGGATGATAAGGGCTTCGATCTGGAAGCCTTCGCGCTGGCGCACGACCTGATCCCACTGCCGGTCTCCGGCCAGTGGTTCACCGACACGGCGCACGAAATCGGCATGGCGCAGATCATCGTGCCGCCGACCTCGCGCCTGATCGGCAAGACCATCACCCAAGCGCGGTTCCGCAGCACCTATGACCTGTCAGTTATCGGCATGAAGCACGGTACGAGGCCGGTCGCCGACAGTGTGATCGACGAGCCCCTACGCGCAGGTGACACGCTGCTGGCGGTCGGTCCCTGGCGCGCAGTCCGCAAGCTGGCCGACGAGCGGCGCGATCTGGTTCTTTTGGACCTTCCCGCCGAGTCTGACGAGGCCGCGCCTGCCCGCCACAGTGCGCCCCTTGCCGTAGGCGTGCTGCTGGTGGTGGTGCTCCTGATGGTCTGGGGTGTGATGCCGAACGTGCAGGCGGCGCTGCTCGGCTGTCTGCTCCTGGGATTATTCCGCTGCATCGACATGGCCGGTGCTTATCGCTCGATCCACTGGCAGAGTCTGATCCTGATCGTTGGAATGCTGCCCTTTTCACTGGCATTGCAGCGCACCGGCGGGGTCGAGATCGCGGCACAGGCGCTGCTCGGCGCGCTCGACGGTGCCTCGCCCCGGCTGGTGCTCGCTGCAATCTTCGCTGCCACCGGGCTTCTCGGGCTGTTCATCTCCAACACGGCGACGGCCGTCCTTATGACCCCGGTGGCGCTGGCCGTCGCAAGCGCCCTCGACGCCTCGCCCTATCCGTTCGCGATGACTGTCGCCCTCGCGGCGTCGGCTGCGTTTATGACGCCTGTCTCTTCGCCGGTGAACACGCTGGTTGTGGGGCCGGGCAATTACCGGTTCGTAGATTTCCTGCGGATCGGCGTGCCTTTCGCTGTGATCTGCATGGCCGCGAGTGTGGCGCTCGTGCCGCTCCTGCTGCCTTTCTAGCGACCATGCGCCGAGGCCAGAAGACTGCTAGAAGGTGGAGATGGGGTGGATGCCGCTCTCTCCCCTACGGCGTCGCAATGCGCCAAGCTTGTGATGCTGAAGTCACAAGAGAAACAAGAGGGCATCCATGAAGGAAATTAGCATCATCGGCGTCGACCTGGC